>NZ_JBWKKH010000018.1:0-59056 GCF_056431645.1 Saccharopolyspora sp. NPDC045839 | reverse complement strand
CTTCTGCGCCCGATACCGATCCGCGTCCCTTTTCTTCCTTGCCAGCTTCTGCTGCGGTCCTTCCCCCCTCCGCCGCTTGGACGCCGCGGAAGAGCTCTCGCCAACCTCCTTCTGCGTCCTCGTCGTCGCAGGCTGACGCTTCGGACCTGTCACCTCGGCCGGCAGCCCAGCCCACGAGTCCTCACGCCGCAGCCCGGAACCCTCTGCCGGCAGCACCACCGGCCCCTGCGGTTCCGCCTCCGGGTCGTTGAACGCTTGCTCGTTACCCGAAGCCGACGGAATACGTACTGGATCACCGTCCGCAGGAGAGTCCGTCGCGATGGAGGCACCCTCACTGGCCTGCCTCTCACCGGGCCGGGGCAGGCGCCGTCGCGCGTCATCCAGCCCCGGTTTCGCCGCTGCGCGGGACGGCCCCGGCCGGTCCTCAGCGGGACCGTTGTCCGGCGTCCGAACCGTCTTTGCCGTATCCGGTTTCGGGCTCGGGCGCAACGACGTGCTCCGAGCGGTGTGGAATTCTTGCGCCAGGTTCCGCGACAGCTCGTCGGCCAGCCGCTGGTTGTCCTGTGACAGCGGCCGCGCCAACACCGCTGCCATGTCGTTGCGCAACGCCAGAAGCTCATCCGCGGTCCGGCCGTCCAGGGCGCTAAAAGCGTGGTCCCTCGCCAGGATCCCCTCTGCCTGCCACCGCAATGACTCCTGCTCGAGCGCACTCAGATTGCTGAAGACCGGCCTCGACCGTTCCGCCTCGCGCCGCAAGTCCTCGGGGGTCCACCCAAGGCCGTCCGGACTGAGCTCGGATTCCGCGGGATCACGCACGAGCGGGCCCGGCTCGATCCAGATCTCCACCCGCGTCGGCCCTCCAGCGTGCAGGACCTGCGGTTGTGCGATCAGTCCGGCTTCGTCGGCCTTGAGACGGGCCCCCTTGGGGCGGTCCTTCTGCGCGAGGTCAAGCATGCCTTCCAGGTCGCGTGTGACCAGGGAGAAATCGCGCGCGGCTTGCGATGCGCCATCGGCTCTTCTGTCGAGATCGCCGCGCACGACGTAGCGGGCGCGGGGCCGGCGTCCCTCCCGCTTCGCATCGACGGCCTTTTTCGCCACCGGGAACATGGCGTAACGGTCCTGCAGCCGCCCCTGGGCATCCTTGCGGATGGTCACGCTCGCGTCGCTTGGGGCACCCGCCAGCGCGGGATCATCGGTGCGGGCGTGGGCGAGTTGGGTCTCGTAGTGCTGCTTGGCCTGCCACCACTTGCGTTCCGCGATCTGTGTACGCGTGTCCGCTTCGTCCCGAGCCTGCTCCGCCGCCTGCTTGCGGGCCTCGGCTTCGGCCCAAGCCTTCTCGCGATCCGCCTGCTTGCGAGCTTCGGTTTCCTCCAGCTTTTCGCGATCCGCCCGTTGTGCGGCTTGCGTGGCCTGCGACAGGGTGAAGTGCGCGACGCGCTGCTGGTCGATCGCGGAGGTCCACTCCTGGTCCCGTTCGGCGAACTTCCTCGTGGCGGTCACCAGCTCGTCCGGCAGCTCGTTGCCGCGGTCGCTGCGGCGGATCACGTAACCGGACTCGAACATTGCGCTGACGGCCGCTCGCCGCTTGCCGATGCTGTGCTCAGCGGGGGTGGCGATCATGAGGAACTCCGCGCCGTGCAACCAGGTGCTGGTGATGTCCTTCAACGGAGAGTCCGCACTCTCCTTGGGAATCGATTCGTGGTCCGTCTCGGATTCCTCTTGGTGTTCACTTTCGGATTCGTGCCCACCACGGGAAATGAGCGGCATATTCCAGTCACCCGCCTGGCCGAACGCGTGCCGGCCTTCCTCGTAGGTCTTCGCCCCCTCAGGATGCGACACACCCCCGGCGAAAAACGGTGCGACGGCCACGGCATGGCCACTGCCCGAGCCGCGCTCCTTCTCGTCGGCCGAATGGCTGTTCGGCTCCGAGCCATCCAGTTTGATTCGTCCGCTCGTCGACGCGAGCGCGCCCCGATCCGGAATCTTGAGGTACAGGTCCAGGTTCACGCCCAGCCCGGGCGGCAGCTGGACCGACACAGACTTCGCGTCCAGATCCGCGAAGCGCTTGAGCAACGCCTCCAAGCGGTGCGGGGTGAACCACGCCCGCAAGCTCCGGCGCGCCTCCGCGGTCACCGAGCCCCCGGCGGAGGTGATCGTCCGCTCGGCGGCGGCGACCAGGTCCTCGACGAGCCCGCGGAACTCCACTGCCCGAAACTCGCTGGCACTGGGCAGAACCTCGGCGTCGTCGGTCTTCCAGCGCTGGATGGCCTCGTCCGTTGCCTGCGATGCCGTCAGATCGGTGATCTCCGCCGCGCGGGACCGCTGGGCCAGGTCAGCGGGCAGGGTGTCCTCGACCGCTGTGGTCACCCCAACGGTGCGAACGTCCGGGGCTGCGGCGATGCGTTCCCCATCGCGCTCGATGCGCACGTCGAACAGCACGTCGGCGCGGTGCGAAGCCAGTGCACCTGCGACCTTCTCGGAGTTCGTGTAACTCGTGGTCTCGGTCTGCGTGCGGCCACGGACCTGCTTCAACCATTCGGCGACGTGGATCAATCCCAGACCCAGCCTGCCGTAGGACGGCCCGTGCTGCGGCATCGATTCGCTGCCCGCTGGACCGGCTCCACCCGAAGAATCCGGGCCGTGCAACACGGCGCCCGGGATGCCGCCCGTCATGAACTCAAGGACGACCCAGGTGGCGTTGCGGATCTTGTTCGCGACGATGGACGCCGCGCTGGACGTCGCAAGTTCGCCGTGCTTGATCCCTTCCGCCTCCGGCTCACCCAGAAGCTCGGCCCCCACGCGGAGTTCGTAGGTGTGCCCCTTCCACCTGCCTTCCCACCGCAGTTGTGTGCTGGCTCCCCCGTTCTCGAGGTCGCCGAGCTTGGCCTGCACGTTGGACAGGAAATGCTCGGCCGAGCGGTCGTTACCGAGGGGGCTGCCCAGTGGGGAAACCGGCAACAGCGCCTCGGCCGCGTCGGGGCCCAGTCGCTCGGCAATCTGCTGGCGCAGCAACCGAATCTGGCCGCTCAGGTCCACCGGTTCGGTGACCCCTCGGCTCCAGGACGGGGTGGCCAGCGTGTGCCCGTCGGGAACCGGCGCCACGTCCAGGGGCGAGTCGAGCGGTTTGACGGAAACCCCGGGTTCCTTCTGTTCGGCTTCGAGTGCCCGCTGCGCCTCGAACTCGGCCGTCCTGGTCATCATCTCCTGCAACTGCCGGTCGTCGACCAAAACCGTCTTCGACTGAGGCAGCGTGAACCGCTCGGCGGAGCGGACGGACGGCTTGCCCTTGAACAACCCCATTCGGTCGATCTTGCCAATGGTCTTTACCTCGACGCCGACGGTATTCACGACATCCACCGTGACCAGGTGACGTTCGCGCGGTTTACCCGTCTCCGACCGGGAGTGGCTGGTGTCGATCTCATGTCCCCGCTTGCGGAGATAGCTGCCCTTCCCCGGGGCCACTTCTTCGATGACCGTACCGGCCACGACGCCGGTGTTCTCATCCACCGCGGCCATCAACGGCTCGATGGAGTTGAACCAGGAGAAGGTGCCGGTCTTGCTGCTTTCGGTGGTGCGCTCACCGGTCACCGACCGCGTCGGCTGCTCCCAGACCTTGACCGGATTACCGTCACTATCCAGCACCGGCGTGGGGTTTAGCATCATGCGCGAATACTCGACCACAGCATGCTGCTCCTGGCGGCGCTTGGTCGTCTTCAGCCCGTGAATCCGGAACTTCTTGCTTGCGGAGCGCGGAGTCCCACGCACCTCTGCCAGCGAGATCCCGCTATTGACCAGGTCCGCATTCTCGGCGAGTTCCCAGACCGAGTGTCCAGAGAGTTCCCTGAGCTGCCGGAACGCCGATTCCCGAAGGTGTTTGAGACCATGCGCGGACACGACCTGCGTACCGTCGTAGACCCGGGAAAGTCCCTGCCGCATCCTCTCGTCGTCGTAGGTAACCACGGTGCGGTCGACGGGTTCGACGGCATCATCGCGCAGTTTCTTCAACTCGGCGTTGAGCTGATCGGCCTGCCACGCGGGGAGTTCGACGACGATGTCGGTGGCCACGACACCCGGATCCCGATTCTCCTCCTGGGCCAAGGCGTCCACAATTGAAAATTGATTTTCCGTCGGCGTGTGCATCCCCGGCCGGCCGATCGACACGCCCTTGGCCAGTTGGTTCCATTCCTGCCAGTGCGTCCCCGACACCGTGTACCGCACCCGGAAGGCCACCCGTTTGCGCGGTTCCTTGCCCACTCCACCGGTGGCGGCCGGCTCCTTGCCCCGATTGCCACCGAAGGACAGCTCGGCGCCCTCCCCAATGTGGGAGGACTTGCTCCGCTCGAAACCGAACTTGTGGTAGCTGGTGACAAGGGACATCTGGCCGGCCACCGTCGAGTAGACGCGGGCCACGAAACCAGCCCCGGCCTTCCACGACACGCTCCTGCTGTGCTTGGCGGACTCCGATTCGGAAATCGTCACCCCAGCATCCGCCTCCTCGACGTCCATATCCCGGACATCGAGCACCTCCGCCGCCACCTTCAGCGATACGTGATAGTCGTGTCCCCGACCGTGCTCGACCATCTCGATCGACGAGGCCTGATCGGTGAGCATTTCCTCGACCATCCGCGGGGACGACAACGTGTTGCCTGAGAGCAAACTGTCGATCTGGTTACCGCGCGCCAACTGCTCGCTGGCATTGCGCGAGATTCCCTTGGCCAGCTTGGGATTGTCGAAATCGATGACGAGATCAGTGTTCCGCCAAAACGACCACCGGTGATGGTCTGGGATCTTGTGCGCCGTATCGCGAAGGATCCTGGCGAGCTTCGCGCCCGCACCACTGGCCTCCAGCGCCGCGCGGGTAATGCCGGCCACGCGATTCGGGTGCGGCTGGCCGTCCTCGCTCACGAGCCCGGCCGCCCGGGCGAACTCCAACGGCGTCCAGTGCAAGCCGTCGATGGCGTCGGCGAACGTCATCGGGGACCCACCGTTCGTGCGGATCTCCCAGTCATACGCAGTGCGGTAGCGAACGATCTGGACCTTGCGGGCAGCGGTCTCGCCGACCTTCGACGAGGTCTGGGACTCCTGGTCACGGCTGCGGCCGCCACCGCCCATGGCAAAGGGGCCTGCGGCTGCGGTGAGCACCCCGACGTCCACGGCGGGCCCGACGGCTCCCGAGCCCTCACCCTTACGCCCCGAACCGTGAACGTTCAGCGCTTCAGTGCCGGCATCGGAGGCCGACTCCGCCAGTGCGTCGTTTATCGTCTCGAGATAGCCGACTTGCCGGGCGACGGCCCGCATCTGCACACTTTGGGTGCGGCTCGACAGCAGGCGCTTGAACGGGTTACTCGAGCGCAGCGGCGTCTCCAACGTAACCCAGCCCCGACCGGCGGCGGCCGCTTTCTCGCTCACCCGCATGTCCGGCAACATCCGTTTGACATTGTCCTGACCCAAGAACTCCCGCAGGGCTTTCCGCGAGTCCTTGTCCAGCGACCCAAGCTGGGCGGCCACCTGGTCGTAGATGGTCGGCGGCTCCCCGGACTTCGTCGTCGCCCGCAAGGGTTTGCCCTGATACAGACCGCGCGTCGACTGCCTGACCGTAGCGTCCTCCAGCACCGAAGCAGGCAGCTCATTCGGCATCGGTACAGCGCGTTCACGCGCGATCGGCCGCAATCCCGTGGGCACGCTCAACGTGGTGCCGACCGGGTCGGCGTCAGGATGATCGCGCCCACCGACGATCGCGACAGGACCAGTGTCGTGCCCGTCCCTGTCAACCCGGGAAACCCGGAACGTCACCGGCACATACACCGGCTGCGCGCCGGCGTATTCACTGTCACTGCCCGGGGTTGCACGCTCCGGCAGCGCGATGCGCATCGACTGGCTGTGCGTTCTGGCGTGGCTCGTGACGCGGTTCGAGGCCAGGCCAGTTGGCAGGTCGACGAGGCCCAGAGCGAAAATTCCAGGCACGGCGGGCACGAAGAAGAGCTGCTGGTATCTCGGCCGATGGCTGGACGCAGTCGTCGTGCTCGCCTTGTGACCGGCGGTCGAGGTGGCCGACTGCTCGGTGGCTTTTCCTTCCGCGGCTTCGCTGCGGTCCCAGTCGAACTTGGCGGCCTGCACCCGCACCGACACACCGCCGACTTCGAACACCTTGCCCTCACCACGCAAGCTGCCGATCTCGTTCAGCACGGCATGCTCCACCGACTCGAAGTCGTCCGGATCGGTGTCCTCGGGCACCAATCCCCGCACGGCCTGGACGACCTGATCTGCTCCGACCGTCTGGGCGATCTGCTGCGCCGAGCCCATCGACTCGCTGCGGTGGAGATCCCTGGGGATCTGCGACCGATGTCTGTCCTGGCGGGTATCACCATCAACCCGCGCCCGGACATCGGCGGTTTTGTTTGGCGGTTCGCTGTCGTTGGAGGAATCGCCGGGCTGTTCGATCCGATCCGTCCCATCGAACAGCTCGGTCAGTTTGGTCAGGTTGGTCAGGTTGGTATCGGTTCGATCCACCAGGCGGCTGATATCAGAACCCGAATCAGGATCCGAGCTGGACGAACCCCTATCACCGTCAGTGGAGTAATCCTGCATCGCATCCACACCAGGCCAGGCCTTACTACGACGCGCCCCCTTCTCACCAGTGGAGTCAGCATCACCGTCCACATCAGACCCCGCAGCGCGCATCGAAGTCCCGAACGGCTCGTCCCTGTGGCCCACGCGCGCAAGCCGCTCCAGCAACCCTTCCTGTTCGCCCATGAAGCGCTCGGATTCGCTGTCCGCCTCGTCCCTCGCCGCTTCCACATGCGCGTCGTCAGCGGACGTGCCAGAACTCGGCTCCCGCGCAGGGACCGCCGGGTCATCGGCCCGACCAGCCCGTACCTCGCCACCATCGGGGCCCAACGACCGGGCACCACCACTGCCAAAGGTGATTTCGTCCCACCAGTCGGGGTCGATCTCCTGGTCGGACCCCTCCACGGACCTCTGACTCCGCCGCCCGAACGTACCCGCCTCCGAAGCACTACCGTCCAGCGACTGGACACCGTCGTCACTAACGAAGTCGCTATCGGCCGGCCCCGAACCGACCCCGCCCTCGTCCTCGGACTCCGAACTCCGCCGCCCGAACGTCCCCGCATCCCCACCACCATCGCTCTCGGTGGCACTCACCACATCCTCGGTGGACGGCGACCGCGGAGCCTCCACGGTCTCCGACCCCGCCTCACCAGCAGACTTCGACAGCCCATCCCCACTCGGCTCCGGCCCGGCACCCGAACTCACAGCCGCCATCGCTGTCCAAATACGGGTCAACTTTTGCTTCAACTCGGCAACAGACTGGGAGTCTCGAGGCGACAACCACAACTCATGGGCCATCACACCCAAGATAGCCTCCGAGGATTTAAGGGGCGAGCCCAACACCTCAGACGCGGCCTCCAACAAACCGAGTATTTCCTCGCTAGGCAATGTCGACAACCGCAAGTCGGCCTTATCGCTCAAGTCCCGCAGTTCCGCCATAGCAGCAGTCCTGCGATCTGTCCAAATACCGGCCAACTTTTCCCGCATCGCGGCAACAGACGGGGAGTCTCGAGGCGACAACCACAACTCATGGGCCATCACACCCAAGAAATCCTGCGAGGATTTAAGGGGCGAGCCCAACACCTCAGACGCGGCCTCCAACAAACCGAGTATTTCCTCGCTAGGCAATGTCGACAACCGCAAGTCGGCCTTATCGCTCAAGTCCCGCAGTTCCGCCATAGCAGCAGTCCTGCGATCAACAGCGTCAACAACGGCAGCAGACCCACCACCAGACGAAGGCCCAACCCCACCAGACAATTCCGCAGCACGCACCTGCGCGGACTGCTCCCCCCTCGTAGGGTCGTAACGCCTCTTTACACGCCGCTCCTCCTCCCGCTGATCCGCCTCCCACACCGCCGGCCTCTTCGACGCCTCCGACTCCGCCCGTTGATCCTGAGCCCCCTTCGGCGACTCATTCTGATGGCCCGAATTCCAACCCGCCGCAGCCATCAACTCATGTAGCCACTGCTCGCGCTTCAAGCTGCCCCGGATATCTCCCGGATTACTCAACATGTAATGAGCCAACACATCGCGGAGACCGTCATTACCCGGAAAAAATCCGCGCGCCTGCAGATCAGCGATCACAGTGTCTACGTCTACATTCACCCCGCCTACGTCAACTGACAGGTTTGTGTCGCGCATCGTCTGTAACCCAGCGGTCGCGTTAGCGATCAACTCACTCAGCTCGGCCGCCGCGGACTCCGCTGATCGTTCCGCTGCCTGACCCTCCGGTCGCGGAACCACAGCCGCATCATCGTCCACAACAGACCCCGTGGCGGGCATTGAGCTCCCGAACGGCTCCCCACCTTCGCGCGAAAGCCCAAGCCGCCCCCGCACCCCTTGCAGTTCCTCCTCCAAGAAGCGATCGAGGTCATCTCTTTCTGTGTCATCGATCGGGGCTTCGAACACATGCTCATCGTCAATGGACGTGCCAGGACCCGGCTCGACGCCCCGCGCAGGAGCGCTTGGGCCGTCGACCTGATCAGCCGGTACCTCGCCACCGTCACCACCCAACGACCAGTCACCATCACCTGCCGACTGCGGAGCCTCCGCGGTCTCCGACCCCGCACCCGCACTCACCGCCGGCGCCGCGCTCCTCAGACGACGCAGTCGCTCTAGGAAACCCTGCGCATCTCCTATCCGATCCTCTACCTGACCTGCATTCGTCAGCCACCGATGCGCGAGCGCCGTACGCAATTGCTCATCCTGGATTGGCCCGAAGTGCTCGACTACCTCATCGAACGCGCGGCCCACCGAATCTGGACCGTGCTGAGTTTTCAGCTCCTCTAACTCGCTGTTTGCTCTCTCGAAAATCTCCTCGAATTTCGGTTTCGCGCTATGTTCGCCTAGGTACCGAACAGCAGCGGCAGCTTCCTCTGCCCGACGACGGTAAATTCTGACAATAGCCCTTTTAGGTTTCAACCATTCCGTGATCTTATTTTCATAGTAACTCCGCAGGCCATCGCTTGCCTCCACATCCCCCAAAAGCTCCCGCAGAGAGTCCACCGAAGCATTTAAATCGGAGATCAGCTGACCCCTGACCTCTTTAAGAATTCCCGCACCCCACTGATCATTAAATCTGTTGTACCGACGCGCCAAAGTGGCGTCAGAGTAATTGTTGCGACGTGCGTCCTCAAGTGCCTCGTTTCGCAGCACCTCGTTGACAGCCCCATAGTCCGGCAACCCACTCAGCGTCTTGCCCACCGTCATACGCAGCGAATACTTCTGCCGGGCTTCAGAAAGGTTGGTTCCGCGCTCCGCGATGGACACGGTAGCGGCAAGCAAGCCGTCGGCATCCTTCGGGTTCTCACCGCCACTCAGGTCACCAGACAGGTAACTGGCCAGTTTAAACCGCAACTTCTGCAACTGCTCATCATTCTGCGGGTTCGTCATAAACTGCTGCAACTGCTCATCATCCCGCGGGTTCGTCAGCAACTCACGTGCCATCACATCTTGGAAGGGCTTCGACTCCTTAAGAGGCCCCAAGACCTGTTTCGCCTGAGCATACAAACGGTTCACGGCATCTTGACCTTTGGTGTGGGTCAATTGCCGCAACGCCTGAGCGGCCTCCTCGAATTCTCGCTGTACCGAACTCATCCGGGAAAAAACGTACAGCGCTGGATCAGCATCGACCCCGCGCACCATCGGGGCAGCGACCTCCGCCGGGTTCAGAACTGCCCGCCAACTCTCCTCTGCCCCCCGACTCTCCTCTTCCCCTCTCACCGTCTCGAGTGCGCCGCGAGACAAACCACTCACCGCCACGCCAAGGTCACCGAGACCATCGGGCAGGTCACCGAGGTCATCGGCCAGGTAACCGACCATTTCCTCTCGCAGTTTCCGGGCACCGTCCGAGTCACCCGGATGCTCACCCAACCGGTGCGCCAGCACAGTCCGGAACCGTACCGACGCCTTCAGCGGCCCCAACACCCCGTCCGCATCAGCCCGCAACCGGCCCACAGCCTCATAACCCATGATCCCGATCTCGGTCCACTCACGCAATTGCGCCTCGGCCCGCTCGTATCGTTCATCCCAGTCCAACTTCTGCAGTTTTCGACCAAACGCCTTGACGCCCTCGCCATCCCCCCGATTACTCAGCATGTAATGCGCCATCACCTCCGGGAGACCGTCACGGACCCCAGGAGCTCCCATGCCCGGCTGCTGCTTCTTCATTTCATCGATCAGTTGGTCTACTTGCTCCCCCTTCTCTTTCTCTTCGCGCATAATATTCAGCGCAGCCTTGGCCTTGGCGATCAATGCATCCAGCTCCACAGACGCCGACCCCGGAGCCTCCTCGATGGTCTCCAACGCATCCAGCTCCACAGACGCCGACCCCGGAGCCTCCTCGATGGTGTCCAATACATCCAGCTCGACAGACGCCGACCCCGGAGCCTCCTCGATGGTCTCCAATACATCCAGCTCGACAGACGCCGACTGCGGAGCCTCCGCGGTCTCCGATCCCGCACCCGCACTCACCGCCGTCGCCGCGCTCCTCAGACGACGCAGTCGCTCTAAGAACTCCTGCGCACCCCCTATCCGATCCCCTACCTGACCTGCATTCGTCAGCAGCCAATACGCGACCGCATCCCGCAATTCGTGATCGTCATCCAGTATTCCTCCGAAATGCATGTCGAACTCGCTGCGCACATCATGATCTAGACCGGGCAGATCCTGCAGCGTCTCGAACCCGCCCGCTGCCGCCGCGAAAATGTCCCGCAATTCCCGCCTCGCGTTATCTCCGCGCACCAACCGAACAGCATCGGCAGCTTCCAGTCCCCGACTACGGACCGTACGTCCAGACGGCCACGTCGGCCTTATATCCAACCACTGCGTGATCTCTACTTCATATTTGACCCGCAGGTCACGGTCTGTCCCCGACTCCCCCAAAATCTCCCGCAGAGAGTCCACCGAAGCATTTAAATCGGAGATCAGCTGGCGCCTGGCATCCTTAAGAATTCCCTTAGCCCACACCTCACCTCTGTTGTACCGACGTCCCAAATCGTCTTTGGAGTAATCGTTGCGAAGTGCGTCCTCAAGCGCCTCGTTTCGCAGCACCTCGTTGACAGCCCCATAGTCCGGCAACCCACTCAGCGTCTTGCCCACCGCCACACGCAGCGAATACTTCTGACGCCCTTCCGAAAGCTTGTCTCTCGGCTCCGTGATGGGCACGGTAGCGACAAGCAAGCGTTCGGCATCCTTCGGGTTCTCACCGCCACTCAGGTCACCAGACAGGTAACTGGCCAGTTTATACCGCAACTTCTGCAACTGCTGATCATTCTGCGGGTTCGTCAGCAACTCGCGTGCCATCACATCTTGGAAGGGCTTCGACTCCTTAAGAGGCCCCAAGACCTTTTCCGCCTGAGCATACAAACCGTTCACGGCATCTTGACCTTTGGTGTGGGTCAACTGCCGCAACGCCTGAGCGGCCTCCTCGAATTCTCGCTGTACCGAACTCATCCGGGAAAAAACGTCCAGCGCTGGATCAGCATCGACCCCGCGCACCATCGGGGCAGCGACCTCCGCCTGGTTCCGAACTGCCCGCCAACTCTCCTCTTCCCGCCGACTCTCCTCTTGCCCTCTCACCGTCTCGAGTGCGTCGCGAGACAAACCACTCACCGCCACGCCAAGGTCACCTTGGTCATCGGGCAGGTCACCGAGGTCATCGGCCAGGTAACCGACCATTTCCTCTCGCAGTTTCCGGGCACCGTCCGAGTCACCCGGATGCTCACCCAACCGGTGCGCCAGCACAGTCCGGAACCGTACCGACGCCTTCAGCGGCCCCAAAATCCCGTCCGCATCACGGCGCAACAGGCCCACAGCATCATGACCCACGATTTCGGTCCACTCACGCAATTGCGCCCCGGCCCGCTCGTATCGTTCATCCCAGTCCAACTTCTGCAGTTTTCGACCAAACGCCTTGACGCCCTCGCCATCCCCCCGATTACTCAGCATGTAATGCGCCATCACCTCCGGGAGACCGTCACGGACCCCAGGAGCTCCCATGCCCGGCTGCTGCTTCACTTCATCGATCAGTTGGTCTACTTGCTCCCCCTTCTCTTTCTCTTCGCGCATAATATTCAGCGCAGCCTTGGCCTTGGCGATCAATGCATCCAGCTCGGCAGACGCCGACCCCGGAGCCTCCGCGATGGTGTCCAACGCATCCAGCTCGACAGACGCCGACCCCGGAGCCTCCGCGATGGTGTCCAACGCATCCAGCTCGACAGACGCCGACCCCGGAGCCTCCGCGATGGTGTCCAACGCATCCAGCTCGACAGACGCCGACCCCGGAGCCTCCTCGGTCTCCGACCCCGCACCCGCACTCGCCGCCGTCGCCGCGCTCCTCAGACGACGCAGTCGCTCTAGGAACGCCCGCGCATCCCCTATCCGATCCTCTACCTGACCTGCATTCGTCAGCAGCCGATGCGCGACCGCATCCCGCAATTCGTGATCATCATCCAGTATTCCTCCGAAATGCATGTCGAACTCGCTGCGCACATCATGATCTAGACCGGGCAGATCCTGCAGCGTCTCGAACCCGCCCGCTGCCACCGCGAAAATGTCCCGCAATTCCCGCCTCGCGTTATCTCCGCGCACCAACCGAACAGCATCGGCAGCTTCCAGTCCCCGACTACGGACCGTATGTCCAAGCGGCCACGTCGGCCTTATATCCAACCACTGCGTGATCTTTACTTCATATTTGACCCGCAGGTCATGGCCTGTCCCCGACTCCGCCAAAATCTCCCGCAGAGAGTCCACCGAAGCGTTTAAATCGGAGATCAGCTGGCCCCTGGCATCCCTAAGAATTTTGCCAGCCCACATAGGATTTTTGTGGTACCGACGCGCCAATTCGGAGCCGGTGTAATCGTTGCGAAGCGCGTCCTCAAGCGCCTCGTTTTGCAGCACCTCGTCGACAGCCTTACCGTCCCGCAAACCACTCAGCACCTTACCCACCGCCACCCGCACCTGATACCCTTCCGGATACTCGTCTCCGCGCTCCGTGGGCACGCTAGCGTCAAACAAGCCGTCGCCAGCACTCGGGTCCGCACCGCCGCTCAGGTCACCAGCCAGGTAACTGGCCAGTTTAAACCGCAACTTCTGCAACTGCTCATCATTCTGCGGGTTCTTCATAAACTGCTGCAACTGCTCATCATCCCGCGGGTTCGTCAGCAACTCGCGTGCCATCACATCTTGGAAGGGCTTCGACTCCTTAAGAGGCCCCAAGACCTTTTCCGCCTGAGCATACAAACCGTTCACGGCATCTTGACCTTTGGTGTGGGTCAATTGCCGCAACGCCTGAGCGGCCTCCTCGAATTCTCGCTGTACCGAACTCATCCGGGAAAAAACGTACAGCGCTGGATCAGCATCGACCCCGCGCACCATCGGGGCAGCGACCTCCGCCGGGTTCAGAACTGCCCGCCAACTCTCCTCTGCCCGCCGACTCTCCTCTTGCCCTCTCACCGTCTCGAGTGCGCCGCGAGACAAACCACTCACCGCCACGCCAAGGTCACCCTGGCCATCGGGCAGGTCACCGAGGTCATCGGCCAGGTAACCGACCATTTCCTCTCGCAGTTTCCGGGCACCGTCCGAGTCACCCGGATGCTCACCCAACCGGTGCGCCAGCACAGTCCGGAACCGCTCCGACGCCGTCAGCGGCCCCAAAATCCCGTCCGCATCAGCCCGCAACAGCATCACAGCCTCATAACCCATGATCCCAATCTCGGTCCACTCACGCAATTGCGCCTCGGCCCGCTCGTATCGTTCATCCCAGTCGAACTTCTGTAGTTTTCGACCAAACGCCTTGACTTCCTCGTCAGTCCTCTCATGAAACAGCATGTAACGCGCCATCAAATCCAGGAGACCGTCACGGGCCACAAGAGCTTCCATGCCCGACCGCTGCTTCAATGCATCGATCAGTCGGTCTACTTCCCGCCCCTCGGCGCGCATAATATTCAGGCTGGCCTTGCACCTGGCGATCATTCCATTCAGCCTGGCGGACGCCGACTGCGGAGCCTGCACGGTCTGCGGCCCCGCATTACCAGCGAACAGCGGAACCACACCCGGGGCCGGTCCCGCACCCGCACTGATACGCGTCAGCCGGCTCATTTGGTGCCGCAGCTGTTCAAGCCGTTGCTCCGCAGCCTCTCCATTCGGGAACCTCAGGAAATGGTGCGCCATCAGCTCCCGAACCGGCTGGTACTCCCGAAGCGTCGGGCCCAAAATGCTGTCCGCGCGAGCAAACGCCTCGGCCCGTTTGTCCGAGTCAGCCTCCGCCAACGAGGTGGTGTTCGCGTCCTCGTCCCCATGAGCATCGCGGATGGCGTTGCCGAACAACGTGTCCAGTGCTCGCTGCGCGGAATCCCTTGTGGCACCGTAGTCCTCCGGCGGTGCCTGCCGCATGAGCTCGTCGGGGTCGACGATCGACCTGGCGGCGAACCGCTCCATCACGGGCGTCATCACGTTGCGGTTCTCGCGGGCGATGTTCGCCAACCCGTCCAGCATCACGTTGTGGGCCGGCTGCGACTGCCGCAGTTCCCCGCGGCTCGCGTCGAGC
This sequence comes from Saccharopolyspora sp. NPDC045839, assembly GCF_056431645.1. Classification (NCBI taxonomy): domain Bacteria; kingdom Bacillati; phylum Actinomycetota; class Actinomycetes; order Pseudonocardiales; family Pseudonocardiaceae; genus Saccharopolyspora; species Saccharopolyspora sp. NPDC045839. The sequence continues at coordinate 44,442 of NZ_JBWKKH010000018.1, read as the reverse complement.
GGCGGGAGCACGCGGCCCAACGCCCGGTGCCGCCAGTGCTGCGCCTCTTGCGCCGGCAACGTGCGCAATTCCCGCGCATGCCAGGCGACGGTCCGAGCTGTCGGCCCGCCTTCCATGAACCGATCGGCGCCGTGCGCGACGGCGTCGGTCCACATCCTGGCCAGCACCGCATCGGCCGCCTCCGGACCGCGCCGCAGGCCTGCGTCGGCAACCGCGTCGACCATCCCGTCGTGCAATGCCGACCACTGCTGGGCTGTGTCCGGGGACAGCACGCCCCGCTGCTCGACTCCCAGCATCTCCCGGGCCTGCTGCCGCCAATCCCGTGCGGCGTCGCCGTGCTCGTCCAGGGACTGCCGGGCCTGGTCGAACGCTGCCCGCCACCGGTCGGACAGCTGCTGCAACGCCGCCGCGTCCGGGGAATCGGTTTCGTAGTGCGGCGCTCCCGATTCGGTGTACTGGGGCGGTTCCGCGGTCTGCTCGTAGTCCGGGAGGCCACCGTGCCCCGGTTCCTGCCACTGCTGGAACCGCTGATCCAGCCAGTCTCCCCGCTGGTGCTGCAGCAGACCTTCGAAGCCGAGTTCCGCGGCGTTGCGGCCCTGCAACAGGGCCGTCCGCATCCCGCCCAGTCCCGATTCAATACGTTCCCGTTCTGCGGGCTCGGCCGTCTCTGGCAGGTCGTGCAGCTCGGCGGCCAACGGTGCGAGGGCGAGCGCCATCTCGTCGCGAAGTTCGTTTAACTGTTCCCCGGTGATGCCCACCGGCCACGTCTTGGCGCCGTCGACCCGGCCTTTCGTGAGCCGCACATCCTGCGGCGCGAGCGGCCCGAGGCGCCGTTTGGCCTCGGCCAGGATGCTCGCGCGGTCTTCGTCGCTGCGGTTGTCCAGGGCGCGCTGCCCGGCTTCGACGTCGGTCGCCCAGGAACGCCGGAACTGCTTCACCCGCTCCTGGAGGTGGTCCGAAGCGGCGTTGTACCCGATGCTGTCCCAACGCCGGCTCGGTCCGTCTTGCCAGTCCGCGCCCCAGCCCTCGCCGTGGGCCGCGGGGACCGGGCCATTGCGCGTCCAGGTCCGAATTGCCTCGGCCTCTTGCCGGAAACCGGTGGTGGCGCGCCACGCATGCTCCTCGACGCTGTCGCGCGACCTCCGCAGCAGGTCGTTTCGCACCCTGCGCAGTTGCTCGGTCACGTGTTGCTCCGCCTGGACCCGTTCCGCACTGCGGGGGCGCTGCCGCAAACTCGCCAGTTCCCGGTTCAGCATCGTTTCCCGCTCTCGCAGGTCGAGAATGCCGAAGTCTTTCTCGATGTCGATGCGTGAGTGGTCCAGTTGCGCGGCCAGCACCGTGACCAGGTCCCGATGCAGCGCTTGCTGCGTCGCAGCGTCCGGTCCGACTCCTGGCACCACCTCCGGAGGCTCGCCCGCCAGGATGGTCGCCCTCTGCCGCAACGCCGCCAGCTCGGCGGCGCGGCCGTCCCGGGCGATCTGCACCAGCGTCCTCTTGGCCCCCTCGATCACATCGCCGCGACGCCCCTGGAAACGCCGCTGGAGTCCGGCGAGTTCGCCGTCCGCCCGGTTCAGCGCACCGAACTCCTGCGACATCCGCTCGGCCGTGGATTCGACGTGCTCCGGGAGCAGCGTCGAGGCCACCTCGTCCACCAGCACCCGCAACGCGGGCCCCGGAATGTCCGCCGTCGACCACCCATCCGCCGAATCGGTCAGCAACCCCTCGGCACGCACACGCAAATCCTCGACAACACCCGAACCGAACCGGTCCCCGACCGCATCGAGCCTCGCCGCGGCCACGCCCGGCTCGACCTCCGCGTCCCTCAGCAATTCCTCGGCCAGCGCATCGGCCAGCTCGGGATTCTCGGCCACCTGCACAGGAACGTCCATCGCGGTCGACAATGCCGCCAAAGAGCCGCCCAGCACCTCGGCCTGCTCCCGCGCCTGCGCCTCGACGCCGTCGAACTGCGACGCGACCGCCGCTTCCATCCGCTGCCACAGCTCGTGCTGCACCCGCGGGGTGGGGCCCCGATCCGGCAGCGGGTCGGGCCGCTCGCCGAGCAGCGACCTCGCGTGCTTCGTGTTCCGGGCGAGTTCGGTCGCCCGCCACTCCCGCACTGCCGACGACTCGACGTCCTGCGGGAGCAGCGTCGAGGCCACCTCGTCCACCAGCACCCGCAACGCGGGCCCCGGAATGTCCGCCGTCGACCACCCATCCGCCGAATCGGTCAGCAACCCCTCGGCACGCACACGCAAATCCTCGACAACACCCGAACCGAACCGGTCCCCGACCGCATCGAGCCTCGCCGCGGCCACGCCCGGCTCGACCTCCGCGTCCCTCAGCAATTCCTCGGAGAGCGGTCCAGCGAGTTCGGGTTCCTCGGCCACCTGGCGGGCCGCGTCCATCTCGGATGCCAGCGCGGACACCAGGCTGCCCAGCATCTCGGCGTGTTCCCGCGCCTGCGTCTCGACTTCGCCGGACCGCGACGCCAGTGCCGCTTCCACCTGCTGTCGCAGCCGCTGCTGATCGCGCGGCGAAAGATCCCGGCCGGCCAGCGGGTTGCGCTGCTCGCCCGGGTCGGTGAGTTCCTGCAGCTGCCGGTCGCCCTGGCCGAGTTCCGCGCTCCACCGGTGCTCGAATTCGGTGCGCGCGCGGTTAAGTCCATCGCCCGCCCGGGCTGCCTCCCGACGCTCGTTGGCCTCCGCGAATGAAAGGTCAATGGAGACTCGCTCCACCCCGTCGTGGTTGAACCACGCCTGAAGGTTCTTGCGCAGCGAGGCGGTCTGGTTCCAAAAGACCCCGCTGGCCCGCTCGCGCGCGATCACGTCGCGCAACTGGGCGTACGCCTCGGCCCGCTCACGCGCCGCGGGCTGCCCCTGGTCGGTCTCCACCAGCGGCCCCAGGAGCAATTCGGCCTGTGTGCGGAACCGCTGCTGCAGGGACGGGGGCATGCGGTGCCAGTTCGGTCGCTCGTTGCCAGCCAGCTGCTGCAGGCTCGCGCGCGCCTTCGCCGGCGTCATATCCGACCGGAAGCCCTTGTCGGGGACCGCTTCGCTGTCGGAATCGTAGTGGGGGTCTTCGGCGTTGGTCTCCGCGCTTTCGGAGTCAGGCCGGCCTTCGCGCGACTCTTCCGCCGGGGCGTCCTGCTGGTGTTCGCCCGGCTCCGAAACGGTTTCCGCGGCTTGCTCCGGCGGCGAGCCGAACCGGTCGCGGATCGAGCCGAAGTCGTCCCTCGCTCGGGCAGCGAGATCATCGGCGAAGTTCTGCAATGCGGCGCCGTCGGATTCCGGACGCCCGTCGGCCCAGGCCGCGGCGGTCAGCGCGTCCAGCTGGTGATAGGGACGCCCGACCGCGAGCGCCAGGTCGTCCAGCACCGCTCGCTCCGCCGGGGAGTGCTCGGGCTCCGGCGAGATGCCGAGTTGGTCGCGGCCCCGGTCGCGCCAGCGCTGCTCCAGGTCGGCGGCGACGCGGTCCAGGCCGTCGCGCGCCTCGGCGAGCGCCGCCGCGGAATCTTCCCGGAACCGGCCGAGGTTTCCGTCCCCTTCGGTGTCGAACGCGTTGTGGGCGAGCAGTTCCTGATAGGAGTTGCGAAGGTCGTTGGCCAGATTCGTGGCGTCGTCGTGGACCGGCCAGCCCAGCCGCGCACCGGGGTCGGACTGGGAAATCCGGTGTGCCACCCGGTCCACCAGTTCGGCGCGCAACTCCTCGGCACGCTGCCGCGCCGGCCCGGTGAGCGCCGATTCCCGCTCGGTGATGTCCGGGTCTCCGAGCCGCAGCGTCTGCGCCGCGGAGCGCCGCAAGCCCCGAATCGTCATCTGCAACGCGGCCGTGGCCCGGTCCACCTCGGCGCGCCACGGAGTCTCCGACCAGAACCGGTCGATCGAGTCGTCAGTGTGCTCGGATGCCCGGTAGTTCCCGTTGTCCGCGTGGGCGGCTGAGGTCAAAGCCTTCAGCCGCTCCAGCAACGCTGGCCGTACCGTCTTTTCGAACTCCTCCTCATCGAAGTCGCTCTCGGCGTCATCGCTCTCCGCATCAGCCGACACAGCCTCAGCAGACTCCGACCGCGTGTCCTCAACGATCTCCGGCCCCGGATCGCCAGCGGGCCGCATGTCCCCACGCGGCTCCGGCCCCGCGCCCGCACTCACAGCCGCCGCCAGGATATGCAGACGATGCAGTCGCTTCAGAAACGCCTGAGCATCCTCCCCATCATGCCCATTCGTCAGGAGCCGATACGCGACCGCATTCCGCCATTGATCATTCTGCATTCCCTCGCCGGACCAGTCTGCTTCATCCAACCGGTCTGCTTCATTCAACGCGCGGACCACAAGACCTCTACGGTGCTGAGCTTCCAACTGCCGCAACCCGCTTTTTGCTGTCTCGAAAATCTCCTGCGCTTTCTGTATCGCGTTATTTCGGTGCTGCCTCCGCAACTCCTGAACATCAGCGGCAGCTTCCGCTACCCGGCCGCGGATCGTTTTGAGCTGCACGTGCTTTTTAATTTTCAACCAGCCGGCGATCTTGGCGTCATATTCGTTCCACAGTTCAGGACTTGCCTCCACGTCCGCCAAAATCTGCCGCAGAGAATCCCCCTTGGCTTTCAAATCGGAGATCAGCCGCTCCGTGGCAGCAGCACGAATTTCGCTGTCCCATGTCTTCTCTCTATTGTACCGAGCCCCCAATTTCCCCTTGGGGTAATCCTCGCGAAGCGCTTCCTCGATCGCCTCGTTTCGCAGCATGTTTTCGACAGCATTTTTGCCCCGCAAACCACTAAGCGCCTTACCAACCGCCACGCGCCGCGAATTAATCTTCTTCCCATTAGGAACATTGTCTCCAGGATCCGGGTCCACCGTGGCGGAAAGCAAGTCGTCGGCAGCCTTCGAGTCCGCACCGCCGCTCAGGTCACCAGCCAGGTAACGGACCAGTTTCCACCGCAACTCCTGCACCTGCTGATCATCCCGTGGGTTCTCCATCAACTGCTGCAGCTGCTGATCATCCCGCGTCATCAACGCATGTGCCATCACATCCCGGAAGGGCTCCGACTCGTAAAGGGGCCCCAAGACCTTCTCCGCGGCAGCGTGCCAACGGTCCACGGCACCTTGACCTTGTTGCCGCAACGCCCGACCGGCATCCGCGAATTCCTGTTTTATCGAGATAATCTGAGAATTAACCTCCAGCATTCCAAGGACCCCGGGCTCCATCGGGGCAGCAACGGACCCAGTCTCCGCCTGGGTGCCAGCACGATCTGCGTGCCAACGCGCCTCTTCCGCTTTCACCTCCTCGAACGCGTCGGGAGTCAAACCACTCACCGCCACGCCGATGTCAGGGTCACCGCCCAGGTAATCGGCCAGTTCCACTCGCACCGCCTGAGCACCGCGCCGGTCACCCGGATGCTCACCCAACCAGTGCGCCAGCACATCCCGGAACCGCCCCGACGCCTTCAGCGGCCCCAAAATCTCGTCCGCATCATCCTTCAACCGGTCCACAGCATCAGGATCAGCGACCCCGCGCCACTCCTTCAACTGCGCCTCGGCCCGCTCGTGCCGCTCGTCCCAGACCAATCCATAGAATTCTCGAAGGAACTTTTTGGTGCCCGCCACATCCCCCAGATGACTCAGCATGTGGTGAGCCACCACATTCCGGATACCCTCATCGCCTACAAGAGGCCCCATACGCGCCTGCACATCAGCCACCACACCGTCTACGTCTACTGACAGCCCCTGCTGACGCATACTGTCCAGCCCAGCGTTCGCGTTACGAATAGACGCACTCAGCTCGGCTGCCGCCAGAGACTGCCCGGACCGTCGAACTGTGTGATCGTCCAAATGGGACGATTCCATACCCCCCGCCGGAATCTCCTCTGACGACCGAACATTCCGCAAATACTCCTCGGTCGCCCGCGCCTGCTCCAGGTTCAACTCGATCCAGTCCAGGTCCTCCGGGGTCCAGCTCCCCAACTGCACCCACTGCCTCGCAGTGTCGACCCCGTCACGCACATCCGGACGGAAATTCGCCGGCAACGCCGCCAAATGCTCCTCCATACGCCCAACCAACCCCGCCAACTCAACAACCACAGCCGGCCTAACAACCTCAGCCGACGCACCCCCCGGCAAACTCCCGACAGCAGACCCACCAGCAGACAACGCCGCAGCCTGCCCCTCCCCAGACACACTCTCGCCTTCCCTGACCTGTTCACGCCTTAGACCGTCATCCGCAATCTCGGCCAACTCCGCCTGCACCGCCTCGATACGCCCCTGCAGCCCCTCCCACTCACCCCGCACACCTGCAAGCAACTCACTCCGCACAGCCGCAAGGTCCTCCGGCAACGCATCCCGATCCGCCTGCAGACCCCCTTTCCACTCCGTCAACGCCTCCAACGCCGCCTGCCGAGCCTGAAGCTCCTCCAGCGCCCCCCGCAACCGCACCACCCGCAAATCCCGCTCCCGCTCCCGCTCCTCATTGCGGGTACTACTCTCCACCTTCTCCTTCTGCGCCCTCCGAGCAATAAGCTGCTCCACCGACGCCTCCAACGCCGAAAGCCGCGCCTCGAGGGCCTCCCTCTCCCTCTCCTTTTGTGCCGCAAACGTGTTCCGCGGGCTTAGGCCTGGCCTGCCCGACTCCTCCGGTCCCGCTCCGGCCCGGATCCTCAGCCCGCTGCCCCGCGTACCCAGCCTGTCCGCCAACGCCCGGGAAAACTCCACAACCTCGACCCGGCGATCCCGGCCGAGCTCGTGATACTTGGCCGCGACCAGCGCCACCACCTGGTCCAACGACAAGTCGGCATTCTCAAGCAACTTCCGGTGGTCATGCGTGCCCCGCACAATCTCCCGCGCCACGTCCTCGTCCTCGCGGGACCAGCCCGCCCGCCCCAGCCGGCCGATCTGCCCGCGCAAATCCGCCACCGAGGACTCCAACGTCGACAAGCTGCCGCCCAAGTCGCCCGAAGCAGGCCAAGACTCCGACACGTCCGAATCCGACGGTGCCTCCGATGAGTCGTCAGCCAAGGACTCCTCGTCGGACCGTGCACTCCGACCGCCAGGCTCCGGCGATTCACTGGAGCGGTGCGACGGTGCGGACTCCTCCGGCGCGTCGTGAGGAGTTTCGGACGTGGCCCTATCAATCGGCGAAGGCGTGGTGGTGTCGCCGCCGACGGGCTCGTTCAGGTGCGCGGGGTATACCCCCTCGCCGAGCAGCACGAAGGGGTCGTCGTCGATCTCAATCAGCCTGCTAGCGGTCTCCGGCAGTTCCAACCGGACATCGCCGTGCTCGTAAAACGCCTCCAAGGTGACCGAGTGCACCGCACCGGCGAGGTCAGGCCTCGACGCGATGAACGACACCACGGCGTTCCACAGGAGGTCACGCTGCGGATGCGCATCGATGGTCCGTCGCACGGCTGTCAGGTGCAGATCACCGTCGCGGTTGCTCAGCAAGTCGCGGGCCAGGGTTTCCACGACCGCCTTCGCCACGAACAGGACGTCCTGCCTTCCCGAAGACAGTTGCGGTTGCGTCGCGGACTGGGGCCCCCAGCTGAGGGCGCCGCCCCGCTCGATTCCCGAGATCGGCGGGAGATGGTGCTTGTCGCGATACTCGAGTACCTGCGCGAAATCGTTGAACAGCTGCGTCGCGTCATAGTTTCGTGCCTGGAGGCTGATCCACACCTGGGCCGCCCGGTGTCCCTTGGGCATCACCCACGCGTCGTTGTTCGGATCGTCTCCGTCCACTCCCATGTTGACCGCGTAGGCGGCCCGACTGTTGACCGCGCTGAACAGCCGATCGACGTCGGTCACGTGGTTGTCCGAATCGAGATACGCCCCGCCGAAGCGCTTGAGGATCGACATCCGAACGTTGTCACTGGCGGCCGCCCAGCCTGGACCGTCCAGCTTGAGCATTTCGGTTGCGGTCGCTTCGGCCAGATCGAACGGTGTGTCAGCGTTGGACACCTCCGCCAAGCTGACTGGGATGACGCCGCTTTCCTGTGTCCACCGCACGAAATCCCAGACCGCGGTCAACGGATCGGCCGGATCGGTGGGCTGCCGCCTGATGGCTTCCTCCACGCGAACGCGTGGAAGGTTGACAAACAAGAACGTGGGAGCCTGCGATGCACTGATCTCCAGGTTCCGCCGGAACGCATCCGACAGCGGCGCACCGAAGAACCATACTGAATGCACCACCTTCGGCGTTTCGAGCTGAGCCGGCAGTGGCAGGTGGATCCCTGCCGGCGCCCAGTCAATCCGCTCACGATTGGAGAGCTTCCTGGTCATCACCTGCACGTCGCCTTGCAGCGCATCCGGCCGCATGGCATCCCACGTCGGGCGGCTCTTCCTGAGGTCCAGATTTTCGAGCACTGCGATGCCCTGCGCGGCACTCAGATTCGAATAGTCCTCCCCGTAGTCATGCCCGCGGAGGAAGTCCGGCGCAGGTTCCGGTTGGCGCAGGTTGAACAGGTTCGGTCCGAGCGAAGACAGTCCCGAAGTGTTCACTGAGTCGGCCGGATCCGCCGCGTCGCGGTGCAGGTCGGCAACCAGCTCCTCGTATGAGGAGTAGGGACGGTCGGAATCTGGCTGCGGCGTAGGCGAATGCACCGATTCCTGCTTTGGCGTCGCCTCCGGACGCCGGACATCATCCTCAGGGGCATCCTGCCGAACCGCGCCAGCCTCTTCCTGGTCGGTTCCCCAGCGCTCTCTCTCACCAGGCCCCAACCCCGCCAAATCTCGAAGCCGGCGCGACAACTCTGGCTGTTCCACCTTCATGAATCGATCGAAGTCATCGCCCTCGGTGTCATCGATCGCCGCGCCACCCACCACATCCCCGGTAGACTCCGGCCGCGTTTCCACGGTCTCCGAGCCCGCACCGCCAGCAGACTGCGGCAGCATGTCTCCATCCGGGGCCGGCCCCGCGCCCGCACTCACAGCCGCCACCATGACCGTCAAGCGACGCAGTCGCTCCAAAAACGCCTCAGCGTCCGCTTTCCTCTCAGCCTCTTCACTAATTCCATTCGTCAGCAGCCGATACGCGACCGCCTCCCGCAACGGAATCTGCGTTTGCTTCGACATTGGCCCGACGTACCGGTCTACCTCACGCAACGCGCCGTCCACACGATCTCGACCGAGTGAAACCTCCAACACTGCTAACCCGACTTCGCCGTCCGCGAGAAGCTCCCGCAATTTCAGGCTCGCGTCATTCCGCAACCCCTGAACAGCAGCAGCGACTTCCCTTATCTGATCACGGATTACTGCGACAGACTTCCCATCAATATTCGACCATTTCTGGATCTTGGCTTCATACTTTTTCCGCAGGTCAGTGTTTGCTTCCACATCCGCCAAAATCTGCCGCAGAGATTCCACCTTAGCGTTCAAATCGAGTTTCAGCTGCTTCCTGATAGGATCAAGAGCGCGCTCAACCCATGTAGTACCTCTCAGGAACCGAGCTGCCAATTCGCGGGTGAGGTAAACCCCGCTGAGCGCGTCCTCAACCGCCTCACCTCGCAGCACCCCACTGATGGCATCCTCGTCCCGCAAACCACTCAGCGCCGCGCCAATCGCCACGCGCCGCCAATACATCTCCTTGCCTTTAGAGGGCTTGCTTCCAGCGGTCAGCGTGGCGGAAAGCCAGCCGTCGGCAACACCCGGCTCCGCACCACCATCCAGGTCACCAGCCAGGTAACGGACCAGTTTCCACCGCAAATCCCGCACCTGCTGATCAGCCCGCGGATTCTCCATCAACTGTTGCAGCTGCTGATCATCCCGCGTCATCAACGCGTGTGCCATCACATCCCGGAACGGCTTCAACTCATTAAGAGGCCCCAAGACCTCGCCCGCGGCAGCGTACAAACGGTCCACGCGGTCGACGGCCAACTGCCGCAGCGCCCGACCGGCATCCGCCAACATCCGCTTTACCGAACTAGCCCGATAAATAAGGCTCAATCCCGGATCATCAACACCCCCACGCATCACGACCGCAACACCCTCACGCATCGCGACCTCAACGCCCCCAGCATCCGCCTGGTTCCCAGCACGAACCGCCTGCCAACGCGCCTCTTCCGCTCTCACCTCCTCGAACGCCTCGGGAGTCAAACCACTCACCACCATGCCAATGCCAGGATCCCCGGCCAGATAACCGGCCATATCCGCCCGCACCGCATGGGCACCGCGCCAGTCACCCGGATGCTCGCCCAACCAGCGCGCCAGCACAGTCCGGAACCGCTCCGACACCGTCAACGGCCCCAAAATCCCGTCCGCAACAGCAAACAACCGGTCCACAGCATCACGACCAGCGATCCCCGCCCACTCACCCAACTGCGCCGCGGCCGTCAACCAATGAAGCCTTTCCTGCAACTCCTGGGCGCCCTGGGAATCGTCCGGATGACTCAACATGTAATAAGCCACCACATTCACGAGACCATCATCGCCCCCAAAAACCACTCCCACCTCATGCGCCCGCATATCAGCAATCAGACCGTCTACGCCTACGCCAACATCCACCCCGCCTACGCGAACTTGCCGCCCCTCATCCCGCATCCTCTTCAACCCAGCCTCCGCATTAGTGATCAACGCACTCAGCTCAACCGCCGCCACAGACTGCCCTGACCGCCCCGCTACCTGAGCTGACTCACCAGCAAACGAAACCTGTCCCCCAGCAGACAATGCCTCAGCCCGCCGCCGCGCATCCCGCTTCGCCCTAGACTCACGCGTGTATTTCGCGTCCTTCTCGCGCAACAACTGATCCTCCGCCTCAAGCTTGCGTAACTCCGCATGCGCCGACTCGATACTCTCCTGCAGCGCCTCCCGCTCCCTCCGCCCAGCCGCATCCAACGCCGGCACCCCCGCCAACTCAGCCTGCCTAGCATTTAGATCCACCAGCGACTGCCGCAACTCCCCTATCCGCGCACGCCGCACAGCCTTATCGCGGTCCCGACGCTGATTTCGTTTTGCTTTCGGGGCCGGCTGCGCTCCCCCCGCAGAGCCCGACACAACATCCGACGAAGATCCCGACGCACCACCACCCCCTGCCTGAACCCCCGGTCCCGGAACCACACCCGGCCCCGGACCCGCACCCGCACCGATATGTGCCAGCCGACTCATCTGGCCCTCCAGCTGTGCAAGCAGTCCCGCAGCCGCTCCGTCATCATTCGGGAACCTCAGGAACTGACGCGCCATCAGCACCCGAGCCCTCGGGTACTCCCGAAGAACCGGCCCCAAAATGCTGTCCGCACGCACAAACGCCTCGTCCACCTCCTGCTGGCGGTCCTGCCGAGCCTCCTCCAACTCCTGCCGCGCAACCCCGTAAGACTCCACCAGATCAGGGTTCGCCTCACTGTCCACACTGGACGCGAATACGAATTCGAGGTGGGTCTCCCGGATCTGGCCCGTGTCGTTGTCCTCGACCTCGGCGAGGGAGGTCGTATCGGTCCGGTCGGACCCATCGGAGAGGTCCGAGACGATCGAAGCCGCATCGGACTCCTCGGCGAGCAGGGCCCGCTCGTCGGAGTCATCCCGGTCGTCGGGATCGTTCGAGCGGGTCTTCTCGCCAACGACCTCCGCCGCAGTCTTCTCCTCAACGACCTCCGGCGCGGTCTTCTCACTGCCCGTCGCCGGCAGACCCTTCCCACTCCAGCGACCAAACCAGTCCCGCGGGTTCCACGAACGACCAAACCAGTCCCCCGGATTCCACGAACCCGCAAACCAGGCCCCCGGATTCCACGAGTTCGACGAACCCTGATCAGGCCGCACATCCAGCAACTCGGCCACCAACAACGCGATCTTCGGCGCCCGGTCACCCCGCCGAGGCTGACGAAGCAGCAGCTCGTACAAACCCAGCAGCGTTTCCGGCCCGTACTCGCCCGTCAACGCCAACTGATCAACCCGGCCACCCAAGACCGTGTTCAACCACATGAACGACGTGACCCCCGCGCCGGCCAACCGCAGATCCTGCTTCGGCTTCCCCGCATACGCCCGCAACTTCGCCGGCAACGCCTCCGGATCCCCCAACAACCCCGCATACGCCCGCAAATCCGGATCAGCAGCAACCAACATCCCCAACACATCACGCCGCGACCCCGGCCCCGAACCCGACCCGGACCCCACACCCGGCCCCGGCGCCCGACCACCACCCACCTTCCCCACCACCGACGACGACTCCACCCGCGACGAGTCACCACCGTCACCGACACCCGCAGCCGCCGTCGCAGTCGCCGTCACCTCCCGCGCCCCACCAGAACGGGAACCATCATCGACCCGGCCCGGCATCCCCGGACGCACCGTCCCGGCGGTCAGCGACGGCACACCGCGGCTCGACGACCCCGACCCAGCGGTCGTCCCAGCCGACCCGGCAGTCGTGCCCGACCCAGCGGACGTCCCGCCAGACGTACCCGCGCCCGGCCCCGCCGGCGCAGAACTTGAGGTGGCCGCCGCTGAAGTGCCCCCGGTAGTACCGGTCGCGGCGGCCGCGGGGATACCCGAGGTAGCCGCCGCAGGAGCCTGCGAAGCCGGGGCGGTCACCGGCGCCTGGCCGGAACCCTGACCCGTCCCCGAACCAGAACCCGACCCGGTACCGGCCGCCGCAGCCGGAACCTGGATCGGTGTCGAGGTCACGCCGTCGCGGCCACCCTCGGTGCCGGAATCGACCGAAGCATGGGAAACGACCGGAGCATCAACACCCCACGACACCGGCGCGCCGGTGTCCTTGGCGACCGGGACACCAGACCCAGAAGGTGTCCGCGCCGACGTCGACTCACCACCACGTTCACCGCCAGGCACGCTGGTCGACTCACCACCGCGTTCACTGCCGGGCACGCTGGTCGACTCATCGACCCGTTCACGGCTACCACCAGACTCACCGGTGAACCCGCGATGACCACCAGACTCGCCACCGCGTTCGCTGGTGGATTCGGACCCGGGCTCCCGCACGCCATCGGGCTCGCGGGTGGGTTCGGATGTCGGGTTGGCCTGATTGTGGGTGGGTTCGGATGTCGGGTTGGCCTGATTGTGGGTGGGTTCGGAGCTCGGGTTGGTCTGATTGTGGGTGACAATCTCATCGGCGTTGGGCGCCGGCCCGGAGCCCGCACCGTGGGGCTCGGACTGCGCGGAACCGCCCAACCCGAACCCCTCGCTCCCGGGGGTGCGTGCGGAATGCGTGACGACCCCTCCCGGGCTGCCATCACCGGTGACACCCGACTGCGGAACAGCCGGCCCTGACGAGACCTGCCGACGATGTTCCGGCACCTGCTGCTGCCCGCCGGACTCTTCCCGGACAGCCTCGGACCGACCCGGATCACCCGGCGTGGCCGGGACCTGAGCATCCGGCGGCCCCGGCCGCGACGCAACAACACCCACCGGATCCACGACGGACTTCGTGTCCACAACGGACTTGGTGCCCGACCCGCCCTCGGCACCGACCCGCTCACCCGGCACACTCCCGCCACCAAAGGTTTCCCCACCCCCAGACACAGCACCAGAACCCCCGACAACACTGATGTCACGGGGCTCACCCACCGAGGCCGGGCTGTACTCGTCGCCAGATTGGTGCCGGCCGTTGCCCGGCAACACGGCATCCCGCCCACCACCAGAACCACCGGAATCGCCCTGACCGGAGGAGTGGGCGGAAATAGCCGGTGGGACAGTGGTTCCGCCGGTGAACGCCCCCAGCCCCGGCCCACCATCACCACTGCCGCTGCCGAACTCGCTGCCGCCGCCGAACTCGCTGGTGGCCTCGTCCGCGTCCTCGCTGCCACCGCCGAACTCGCTACCGGCGTCGTCGGCGTCCGCATCGCTGCCGTAGCCGGACTCGTCGCTGCCGTAGCCGGACTCACTGCCCGCGTCGTCCGCGTCCTCGCCGCCGTAACCGGACTCGCTACTGCCGCCGGACTCGCTGCTGCCACTACCGAACTCGCTGCCCGCGTCGTCCGCGTCCGCGTCCGCGTCCTCGTCGCTACCGTAGCCGCTGTCAGCATCCTCATCGCCCGGGACATGCTTGTTGGCTTCCTGTCCCAACACCAGCCCTTGGAGACCCGCCCCCGCCTTCTCCCCCGCGATCTCAGCCACCCCCGAAGCCGCACCCGCAGTGAACGCCGCCGGATTGAACGCGAAATCGCCCAAAATCCCGGTCGCGACCATCTCGGTAACGCCCTCATGCAGGCCCTCACCACCGATCCGCGCCCACGGACTGGCAAACCACCCGTCCACCGCGTCCGGCTTGCCGCCCGCATGCTTCACCCAATCCTTGATCGCACCCTTCAGCTTCGGCAGCGCCCCCATCGCCCCGAACGACAACACCGACCCCACCGCCGCGATCACCGCGGCACTCTCGTAATGCTTCCCGTCATGCTCCTCCCGGGTGCCCTTCCCGATCTGGATCTGCTGACCCAGCCACACCACACCCAACTGCTGCCCGAAACTCACCGCCAGCATGCCCAGAATCTCCACCGGAACACGCGGCACACTCGCCATCCGCCGCGCCATCCACGCCACAGCCTTCTCCACAACCACCTTGTGCATGAACGCCTGCGACATAAACCACGTCTGAACCCCAGGAACCCAAAACCACTGCACAAAAAACTCAAACTCAACCGCCAGCAACGCCAACTGAATCAACACCACCAGCTTAAGGAACTCCACCTCCATCGCGATCTGATCCAACGCATCAGCCATCAACTCAAAATGATCAGCCGCCGCATCCAGATAATTCGACGACCCATCCACAAACGGCGCCATCCGCGCCGCAAAAGCCCGCTCCGACGCCCCCGCGAAATCCGACGACCGAATCCCATCAACCGCCGCCCGCGCATCCACCCGCAACTGCCGCAAACGAGCCGCATGCGACCGCCACACCGCCGCCAACTCCCGCACCTTATCCTCATTAACCGGCGGCGGCTCATCCCCCGTAAGCCAAAGGGACAGCTGGCGCTCAAACTCACTGAACATGATCGCCATAACCGCCCCTTTTAGCTTACCTATCCCCTAACTCGGCACTCGCGCCAACTACACCGACTGCTCACCAACCGGAACCGGCCCCGGAATATCCTGGGGATGCAGCACACACAAATCATCCAACGTCGGATTCACCAAACCCCGCGTCCGACGAGCATGCCGCGCAATCGCCACATCCAGAACCTGGCGAGCATAACGGCCATTACCGAAAGAACTCCCCCGCTGCACCGCCGCGAAATGCGCCCGCAACGCCGCCACGGACGGCCCAGTGCATTCGTAACCGGACTCGGCTGCGTGCTGGTTGAAGATGGTGACCAACTCGTCGGCGGTGTAGTCGGCGAAGCGCACCCGGTGCGAGAACCGCGAGGACAGACCGGGGTTGGCGGCGATGAACCCGGCCATCTCCTGCTCGTATCCGGCGGCGATCACCACCACCTCGTCGCGGTGGTCCTCCATCAGCTTGACCAGCGTGTCGATCGCCTCCCGGCCGAAGTCCGGCCCACTGCCGCGGCTGCCACCGGAGGACAGCGTGTACGCCTCGTCGATGAACAGCACGCCGCCGCGGGCACGGTCGAACGCCTCGGTGGTCCGGCGCGCGGTGTGGCCGACGTACTCGCCGACCATGTCCGCCCGCGCGACCTCGATGACCTGCCCCTGCGCCAGCACGCCCATCGCGGACAGCAGCGATCCGTACAGCCGGGCAACGGTGGTCTTACCCGTGCCCGGAGGTCCGGCGAAGACCAGGTGCCTGCTCACCGGCGGCGACGGCAGCCCGGCCGCCTCCCGCTGCCGCGCGGACGCCAGCAGGTCGACCATCGCCGCGACCTCGGCCTTCACCTCGGCCAGCCCGACCAGGCTGCGCAGGGTGCCGAGCAGCTGCTCGACCCGTTCCTCGTCGATCTTGCCCGCGCCGGCCCCCACGGCGGCCCCGGGAAGCGGCCCAAGATCCTCCGGCAGCAGCCGGGTCAGCTGGGCGGCGGTCACCGACCGGTCGTCGCCGAGCCGGTAGGCCTGCCGTCCGACCATCTCCTCGAACACCTTGCGGGCGGTGCGGCCGTTGCCGAAGGAGCTGTCGCGCGGCAACGCCGTGAAATACCCGTGCAGCGCGGAACGGGTCTCGAACTCCAGCTGGTAGTGGTGGTTCTGGCACATCCCCTCGACGATGGTGACCAGTTCGGACGAGGAGTAGTCGGCGAAGTCGATGGTGCGGGTGAACCGGGAGGACAAGCCCGGGTTCGCGGCCAGGAACTGCCGCATGTCGTTGGTGTACCCGGCGACGATCACCACCACGTCGTCACGGTGGTCTTCCATCAGCTTGACCAGCGTGTCGATCGCCTCCCGGCCGAAGTCCGGGCCACCGCCGCCACCGCCCTGGGACAGGGTGTACGCCTCGTCGATGAACAGCACACCGCCGAGGGCCTTCTCGAAGACCTCCGCGGTCTTGAGCGCCGTGCCGCCGACCACGGCAGCCACCAGGTCAGGCCGGGCGCATTCGACCAGCTGCCCCTTCCGGATCACACCAAGGGCGGCCAGGATACGGCCGTAGAACCGCGCGACCGTCGTCTTACCGGTACCGGGGGAGCCGGTGAACACCAAGTGCTGCGACATCGGCGGCGACGGCAGACCGGCCGCGGCGCGACGCTCGGCCATCTGGTGCAACCGGACCAGCGTCTCCACCTCGCGCTTCACGCCGTCCAGACCGACCAGGTCGTCCAGTTCGGCCAGCAGCTTGTCGAGTTCGTCGGCGTGGCGGGGTTCTCCGGTGTCCTGCGGCTCGTCTGATTCACCGGGCTCACCGGACTTCTCCTGGACCACCGACAGGCGCGGCTCGCGCGACTCACCCGGCTCGCCGTTGTCGTCGAAGATGACGCTGGATCCTTCGAACCGGGTGTCCTGGTCACCGTTGCCGTCGATGCGGCACCGCCGGATCTCCACCGGCTCGTCGCTGAACACCGCGACACCGTCACGAACGTTGTCGCGGACGGTGCAGGAAATCATTCCGCCGCCGGACTGCCCGTGCCATTCCGCGCCGGAGCCGCACTCGCGGAGGATGCCACCGTCCACGGCAAGCGTGGCCTCGCCGCGTGCGGACAACGCCGGGCCCGTCGTCCGCCTCACCTGGCAATCCGACACCGTGGCTTCGGCCTGGCCGTCCGCGACGACCCCGCCGGCCGCGCCACCGGTGATGTCGCAGCCGGTGAGCTTCACGACGCCGTCGGCGCTTGCCGTCACCGCGTCGTGCCCGGCGTCGGTGAAGGTGCAGGCCGACAGGTGGGCCGTCGATCCGTCCAACACCTGCACCGAATGCCCGCCGGCCTTGGCGATCCCAACCCGCTCCAGCTCGACCGTGGCGTTCTGCATCGCCACCACGGCCTGCGCGTCGACGTCGCTGATCCGGCAGTCGCGCAGCACGGGCACCGATTCGGCTGCCGCGAGCAGCACCACACCTCGCACGTCGGAGATGTCGGAGTCGTTCATCTTCAGCTGGCTGTGCTGTTCGACGACGATCGCGTTGTCGGCGATCTTGTCGATCCGGCAGCGTTGCAGCGTGCTCCGGCCGTGGTCGGCCACCAGCAGTGCGCTGTTGGCATCGGTCACCACACAGTCCACCAACGTCGCCGAACCGCCGGTACGAGATACCACGGCCGTACTCGAAATGGACGCGAGCGTGCATGCGTTCAGCTCGGCGCGGGCGTTGTCGTACACCAGCAGGCCCGCGCCGCCCGAGTTGCGCAGCTCGCATTCACGGGCCTTCAGCTCCGTGCGGCTCCGCGCGGCGACGGCGACCTCGGATTCGGCGGCCAGCACACACTCGTCGAGCTCAAGGACTCCGGCCCGCAGATCCACCGCGATCTCCCCGTCGCGGTGCGCCAACTCAATGCCGGAAACCGCCGCGTGCTCGACATCGAGCCGCAGCACCGGATCGCCGGATGCCTCCACCCGCACCTGGCCGGGTGCTCCCGCACCGGAGATGGTGATGTCGCGATCCAGCACGATCGATTCCGCGTAGGTGCCGGGCCGCACCGAGATGACGTCGCCGTCCTTCGCCGCGGCGATCGCGTCGGTGATGGTGCGAAAGCACTCCGGCTCACTGGGCGAAACTCCCAGCATCGACCGCGTGCCGGTCATTCTGCTCGCCATAGCGGGCCCTCCTCGTTCTCCGGGTTCAGCACCGAGCACACGCGGTAGCGGTCCAGTGGGGTCATGCGGCTTGCTCGCCCGCTGGCCAACGCATGCGCGGCGAGCGCGGCGTCCGGCGCCAGCAGATGTCGGTCGAGGTAGTAGCGGGATGCGTCCGACCACACCCACACGCCGTCGGAGCGCAGGCCGGCGGGCACCGCACCGGCCGCCCCGGAGACCAGGTCGGTCATCCGCAGGTCGGTCTCCAGCACGATCTCGCCGCTGCTGAGGAAGTCCAGCAGCCGTTGCCGCTCGGTGGAGTCGACCACGAGCTCGTGCGCGGAATCGAACCACGGGCCCTCGTCGCCGGACGCGCCGTCGAACGTCCGCGCGACCTTCACCTCCGCCGGCGGCTCACGAGTCCAGAGCAGGACGGCCGAGCGCAGCGCGGTCTTGTGGTAGTCGGGCAGGTCGGTGCCCGCCGCGAACACCTCGACGCGCGGATCGCTCTGATGGCCGGCAACCCGTTGAACGGCCATGGTGACGGCCGACAGATTCGCACCGTCATCGGCCTGCACCAGGTAGACGCGGTCGACGCCGTCGCGCATCGTCGCCCAGCACGCCGCCGTGCCGTGCGCGGCCCGCACCGACGCCACGACGGCGCGGTCAGGCCCGTCCCAGGCCCCATCGGCATCCGGTGTGAACCGGTACTGCACCACGGGACGCCCTTCGAGCTGCGGCAGCAGCGCGCCGACCAGCTCGTTGAGCCGTTGCCGGTCGCCGCCGGCCAGCACCTCGCGGGCAACGGCCAGCCAGCCGTCCGGGGCGCGGCCTGCCAGCTCGAGGAGGCGTTCGTGCGGATCCAGATCGACGGTGAGCCGCGGCGATTCGTACTCGTCGGCCAGGTCGTCCATGCGGCGGATCATCCTTCCGGCTATGCGGCGTGCAACGGGCCGTACCACCGGTCCGACACCGGCTTGTCCAGCTCGGCGTCGGCGCGTTCCTTGGCCACGGCACGGAGTCGGGCAAGGATCTCCTCGCCGTCGCTACCGTCCTCGGCGAACAGGATCCGGCGGACCGAGCCGCCCTCCACACCCAGCACCTTGAGCCGGGTCTGACCTGGCAGCACCACATCGCCGGAGATGTCGACCTCGTCCGCACCGACGCTGCGCACCAGGCCGTCGAGACGACGGGCGGTGGAGACCCAGATCAGCGCCTCCGTCCCGCCGACCGACTGCGGCTGCGCCGCCGGAGCCGCCACCACCGGCTCGCGCAACCGCACCACCGCGCCCGGCGCCAGCACCGTGTCGTCGGGGATGCCCCGCACGACCACTGCACGCACCGTGGGGAGGCGGCGCAGGCCGCTGGTCAGGCACACGTGGAAATCGGTGTCGTAATCGCCGCCCGGCTCCTCACCGAACACCCGCACCACGGCCAGCTCCGCCAGCATCGCGGCCTCCTCGCCCCGGCCGGCCCGCAGTCCCGGTCGTTCGGACAGCAGCTTGGTGACCGCGCGGGTGGCCACGTCGTACTTCGAGCCGAGGCTGGTGCGGACGTTCTTCCGCTGCTCGGGGGTGCTGCGTGCGTCCGCGGGTACCTCGAGCGGTTCTCGCCGCGGTTGGCGCTGCACCTTCTCCTCGACCGGCTCCTCGACCGTCGCCTGAGCTGGCTCCTCGACCGGCTCCTGAGCTTCGGCCGGTTCCTGGGCTGGGGTCGGCGAGACCTTGGCTTCGGGTTCAGGCGGCGCGGCGACCGTCGCGGCCTGTGCGGCTGGCGGGTCGGCGGGCGGCGTGTCCCGTGGTGCCCGTCCGGCCTTGGCGACCAGCGGCGGGAGCGATGCAGGCGGGTCAGCGGGCGGTTGCGGGCGCCGCGGCTCGGCCGCGGTCTCGGTCCGCTGTGGCAGGTCCACTGTGGTCATCGGCCTGTCACTCGGCGGCTCCGACGGAGCCCTGACCCCGCGGTGGGCCGGTCCTGGTGGGACAAGAACCGACCCACCGGCGGGGATCTGGCCCGTTGTTGGCGGGCCAGACTCGACCGGCGGGGGTGTACCGGCCGAGGTCTTCGGGAGTACCGCAGGCTCCTGGCGGGACGAGTTGGTTGCTTCGGCCACTCCCGGGGTCGCCGGAAGCTGCTGCGGCGGGCGTGCCGCTTCCGGGGTCACCCGAAGCTGCTGCGGCGGCGTGGTCGCCGACACCGTGGCGGGCGCGACCGGCGTGGTGGGCTTGCTGGGCTCCGCAGGCACCGGGGCGCCGATCACACCGGGCGCTGCCGGGGGCCGGAAGTCCCCGACCGAACTGGCGACGATCGGCTCGGCCGGCAGCATCCGGCCGTCCGTCGTCACCACGATTCCCGCCACCGGCCGCTTGTCGCGCGGTGCCTCACGTACGGGGGGCGTAGCCACAGTGGGCGCCTGGGCCGCCTGGGGTGCCTGCGCGGGCTCGCCGCGCTCCGCGCCCGGTGCCGCACCGAGCCGGTTGACCGCCTCGGCGGCGTGCTGGGATGCGGGAACGACCCGCAGGTGCTCCCGGGCATCCTCCGGCAGGCCGTGGATCAGACCGTCCAGCGCCGACAGCACCTCCGCGGGCACCGCGCAGTCAGCAGCCACCACCAGGTCAGCGTGCGGCCCTGGCTCGGCCAGCCACTCCGGGCGCGGGGCCTGCGAGTCCGGGCGCACCAGCAGCCCGCGCGCCACGACGTCGACCCGCCACCCATCGGCCAGCCGATACGAACCAGGGGCAGCCAACGGCATCGCAGGGCCTGGCGCGACCCAACGGTCCAGCACCGGCCCACGCCCGGGCAGATACACACTTTCCACCGCGAACGGGCGCCACAACGGACGGCCCGATTCGTCAAGAAGCACCGGGCGCCCTTCAAGCGGAACACCATGCGCCGCGCGCACCGGCACGCCAAGTTCGTCAGCCACGGCACTGGCCACACCCCGGCCGCCGTACTCCGCCAGCACCGCGCGCTCACGCACCTCGTCCGGCAGCGTGCGCAACACCGCGGCCACAGCCGCCGGTGACGGAGCTTGCTCGCCGGGAGCGCCGATGACGACGTACATCCGATCGGGGTCCGGCGGTCGCGTGGACAGCTGGTCGTCGGGCCGCTCCGGGCTCCCCGGACCGCGAACCCACAGCCCGAGCGGAATCTGCGTGACGCCCTCCGGCAACGGCATGGCCAGCGGGCGTTGCCATTCCGGATTCGGCAGCCGTGGCCCGAGCGGGACACCCGGCCGCCCCGAACGGTAGGCGACCCACCCAGGGCCGGAGCCGGGCACGAACAGGCTCCCGTCCGCCAGGGTGCGCGGGACGCCGGCCGGCACGACGACCTCGACGCCGAGCCACTCCGACAATGTCCGTCCCGGCAATGGTGAGCCGTCCTCGGCCACCGACGACAGGCTCGGCGCGAGGATTCGCAAGTTGCGTGTGGTCGCCCCGGCGATGTCCGCCACCACCCACGGATCGAGCTGCGCCACCGCAGCCAGCGCCGACGCGCCGACCACCACCGTGGTGCGGCCACGTTCCTGCGGCAGTGCCTCAGCGAGAGCGACAGCTTCGTCGTCAGCTTTTGAACGGCTGACCACGAGAGCGTGCCGAATCCGCTCGACCTCGATCGGCGCGTCCACCGTGCCTCCCTTCACCGTCATGGACACGGCCACACACAGCGCCAGGGTTCACCGCCCGCGAACCCACTGCGGGCTTTGCCCGAATGAACCCCCGACCGCCTTCCCAACGTGCTCGTAGCGTGGTGTCGATCGCAGCGCTACTACCCGTCACGCACTCAGGAGGAGTCCCGCATGGCCGACAAGATCACGGTCGATCTGCACCCGATCTTCCGTAGCGACCGCGACATCGATCAGGCGGTGCGCAATGTGATCTTCCGGGCCGCACGCGAGCGGATCCCGATGGCCGAGATCATCGTCGGCAAAGGGAAGAAGACGCTGCAGAACCGGGTCGTGAAGATGCTAGGTGCGGCGCATCTCAAGCGCCTTTACCGTTCCGTGGAGGTCGATCCGAACAACGACGGCCGGGTGCTGGTGCACTTCTGACGCCGGCACCGGTGGACCACAGTTTCAATTGAAACTGTGGTCCACCGGTGCAGAGATCAGGCCTGGGGCCCGCTCCACCCAGTCGCACTGGCCTGCTGACCTTCGACATCGGCGACCGCGCCGGCACCGCCTGGACCACCCCAGTCGGGTTGCGTCGCTGGCTCGCCCGGGAACACGAGGTCAGACAGCGGTTCGACACGCTTCATCAGGGGTGTGCTCACTTCACCCACCCCGCAGGCGCCCGCGCCAGCGCAGTCTGGCCGGGACGAATCCGGACTCGACACCGACGGGCGCAAAGTTGGCAGACCATCGACCGGGTCCGACTCCATGCGATACCCAGCGACGACCTCGATCCCTCCGTCGACCGGTTTGATGTCGACCTGACCGATGACGCCGTTGACGCCAATGTCCCGGCGCACGTGCTCGACGAAGTTGCGCACGTGCCGCACATGCTCGCTGCCGTTGGCTCGTTCCCACTCCCGGATCAGCTGCTCATCCTGAGCTTTCCGCTGCTCCATCCGCTCGAACTCGCTCCAGCTGCCGGGCTCGGTCACGGAGTCCCTCCATGCCTTCTCGGTGCACGGACCTGTTTGCCAGCACACGTACGCCGAGCGGCATCCGGTTCAATCGTTCCGGGCGGGGGGCGTGAAAGTGCCGTTCACTCAGCCTGGAGCGACGTTCCGGCAGGTCAGGGGCCGTGAGTGTTTTGGGGTGCCATAGCGCCAAAACACTCACGGCTTTACACGCGGGCGACAGCGGAAAACCTATGCGGCGTAGGCGATTGCGTCGAATTCGTGGTTGGTGATGCCGTCCTGGAACGCCAGCAGTTCGGCTTCGGTGAACACCAGCTCGACGGCTGCCCAGCCGCGCCGGCGGAACACGTGCATGCCGTCCGCGTCGCGGCGGGTGATCTCCAGGCACAGCCCCTCGGTCCGACCCTCCCGAGCACCAGCTAAGAAGGCATCGAACTCCTCCGCGGAGAACACCAACCGGTGATCATCCGGCGCGCCGAACACCGTCTTGTCATCACGCAGCTCAACCCAACCATCCCGCCGGGCCACCCGTACACACGACTGATCGGGCTGGCTGCGGGTGGCCTTGCGGAACTCACCTTCAGCAAATAACGGCGGCATGGCGCTCATGCGGACTCCTTGATATTTGGATCTATTCCTTGAACTCGCGTGCGACCTGTGCAAAGAACTTGCGGGTCTCGGCAAAGTTCAGAGCGGCAGCACTCAGTCGCGCCCAAGCAGTGTCGTGCGCAGCGAGCGCCTTCTTGTCATCGATATATCGAATCTCGCCCACGCCTTCGACGTACGCCAGTTCCAGCGGTCCGGCCTGGCCCGGCGAAGGAACACGAAGCAGCACAAAGTGATTGCCGATCGGCGACTTGCGCCCAGGAGCAGACTCGTAGGGCATCACCTGGATCATGACATTCTCTCGATTCGAGAGCTTGATCATGTGGTCAAGCTGCTGGCGCATGACCTCACGCCCACCGCCCCACATCCGACGCAAGCAGGACTCGGAAAGCACGAACCGCAAGGACGGCGGCTTGGACTTGTCGAGGATGTCTTGTCGAGCAAGACGGGCGTTCACACGCTCGTCAAGCGTCAAGCCGTCGATCTCAGGCAGATCCGCATACATGGCCCGTACGTACGCTTCGCACTGCAGCAGGCCAGGGATGACTTCGACCTGGGACCAGCGAATCTGATCCGCGTGTTTCTCAAGATCAACCAGCAGGCGCACCTCCTCCCCGTAGGCGCGGTTGTGCCCTGCGCTCCAGAAGCCCCGCTTGTGGTTGTCGCGCCGCATTTCGCGCAACGCTTCCTGGTAGCCCTCGTCAGTGAAGCCGAGCTTCGACGCCAACAGCATCAAGTCACCAGGCGCGATGGCACCGGTGCCGCCGATGAGCGCGTTGATCCGACTCTGACTCGTCTCGATCAACTTGGCAGCTTCAGTCTGCGAGATGCCCGCAGTTTCGATCATGTGCGCGATCTCGCGTCCGAGCAGCAACTTCTTTGCCGTACGGATGGTTGCCATCGTGGCTGCCTCTCAGCAGGAGTCCGGGCCTGCGTGAGCTACCTCCCTTCGCGAAGGAGGGTATCGCCCAAGCACACCCGATCAGGCGGCTAGTCAAAGGTTGATTATCTGCTTATGGTTACCTCATGTCGATCTCCAGTTCAAGGTTACCCGCGCCTGACCTCAAAGACTCTCGCCGGTTGGAGGACCTCCCGTTGCCAGCCCCGATCACCCTGGATTACTCGCGCCGAGTGATGCAGAAGTTCGCTTTCACCAACGACCTTCAGCACCTCTGAAACCTGCCCGGGCCGTCCGTGCCCCCTCCCGACGGGACGGACCGGGCGTATAAGGCGGGCGGCGCTGCGTCGAGACCGAGCGGTGTTCCCCGACACCGCGCGCCCTCTCGGGCTCCGCGCGCCGCCCGCCCACCCCTACAACCCCCGAACACTGGAGTCTTCATGTCCCAGCCCGAGACACAGCAGCGCTACTTCTGGCTGCCAGTGCCGGACGAGTCCAGCGCCTACGGCCTCGTGCGACACGCTTTCGCCGGCACCCGCCTGGACGCCGGCACAGCCGACGAAGCGTTCTGCGGCAGCACCTTCGCCCTGGCCAACCCGTCCGAAATGGACTGGATTCACGCCAGGACATGCCCGGACTGCAACGCGCTGCTCAAAGAAATGAAGGGCTGGCCCCGGTGACCTCTCCCATGCGGTGGCCCGACGGCACCCCAGTCGACCCCGAACCCGACGACACCCCGACCACCGGCAACCACGCCTGGCGATTCACCGAGCCGCCCGTCTGGGCCCGAATCGACCACGAGCTCAAAGACCGAATCATCCAGCGCCTTCGCGCGCTCTAGAAACCCGGCCCGATGCCGCGCCCTCCCCTACTCGCGGCGGCATCGAGCCGCGCGGCCGGGCGGAGTGGACGTCCCCCCGACACACCGCCCGGCCGCAACCCCAACGACAAGAACTACACGTCCTGCGGGTTGGACACCCTCCGGCTCGATCACTACCTGGCCTGGTCTTGGTGCGTCCCCGTCACTCTCGCGCCCCGCGGGGGGCGACCAACAGAGGGTTCCCGTTCGCGCAACAAAGGGTTCCCGTTCGCGCCCGGAGAATCTTATACTCCCGCCGTGAACGTACCTGGCTACTTGGCACGACTCGGTCTCGAACATGAACCGCCGAGCCTGGCGGCGTTGCAGAGGTTGCAGGCTGCACACGTCGAACGGGTGCCCTATGAGATGCTGGATCTCCAGTTCGGACAGCCGCCCTCGCTGGATCCGTCGGCCTCGACAGCGCGAATACTGCAGGGCCGCGGTGGCGGCTGCTACCACCTCAATGGCGCCTTCTCCGCGCTGCTGCGCGAGCTCGGTTACCAGGTCACCCGCCATCTTGGCGGAGTGCAGCACAGCACGGAGGATCCGCCGAAAATCAGCCGGAATCACCTGGCGCTGACCATCACCGGCCTGCCGGAAGACCCCGAAGCGGCGTGGCTGGTGGACGCCGGGTTGGGAGACGGCTTCCATTTGCCGCTACTGCTGCGCGAAGGTTCGTATGACCAGGGCCGTTACACCTACCGGATCCGGCCGTCCGAGGTGGCACCGGGCGGCTGGCGGTTCGACCACGACCCGGCGGGTGCCTTTGTCGGTTTCGACGTTGCGCCCGGCGTCGCGAAGATGGCCGACTTCGCGGAAAAGTGGGTGTGGCTGTCGACAGCGCCGGAGTCGGGTTTTGTCCGCCTCTGCATGCTGATGCGCCGCGACGCGACAGGCGTCGACACTCTCAAAGCTTTGACCTTGAACCGCCACGGTGCCGAAGAAGTACTCGAATCCCCCGAAGCATGGTGGACGGCGGCAGGTGACGTGTTCGGGATCCAGAGGACCCTGTTCACCGGCGATGAGCGCGATCGACTGTGGCAGCGGCTCGTCGAGCAGCACGAGGGCCACGCAAGTGACGAAGTGATCAACGCCTAGTACCCGACGGTCAGGTACCAGTTCACGTCCTGGTGCTGCGGCTCCGGCACCGACTGCGGTCTTACGGATTGTGGTGGTCGGAGCCGCCTTCGTGGTCCTGGCCCGCTGCGCCGTCCGACGCGGTGTCCGGCCCGGGCAGATCCTGCGTCATCTTGGCGGGCCGCGAGTATTCGGCCAGCCGGTGCGTCTCCTTCCCGGGCAGGAACCGCAGGTGCTTCCGGGCCTGCTCCGGCAGTTCGACGCGGCGCTCCTCGTGCTGGTCGCCGGTGATGGTGGCCAGTTCGCGGTCGGTGACGGTCCGCACCAGCCCGGCGAGTTCCGGCCGCTGCGCGAGGTACCCCAGTGCGGCGGTCCAGATCACGTCCGGGGCCTCGTGCCGGTGCACGGCGTCGCCCACCAGGGTCAGGTGCAGGTCACCGTCGCGGTTGTGCAACTCCCGGACCAGGGTTTGCACGACCTTCTTGGTCAGTTCGACGGTCGCCACGCGATCCTGCAGCGAGATCGACGGCTGCGGGCGGGGGCGGGCGACCCACTGGCCGCCCGTGTTCATCGCCGGTCCGGTCATGGCTCCTCGGTCTTCGCCTCCATGCCCGAGTTCGTAGGCGAGTCTTGCGATGTTGATCGGGCCGGTGCGGGAGGTGACCGAGTAGCGGTGCGACCTCAGCTGCGGGTTGGTGACGAAGCTCGCGGCGCGGAGGAAGTCCGGCACCTTGTGGATCTCAGCCTGCGTCTTGCCGTAGTTGTCGCGCGCGACCGAAGAACTTATCCGCGTACGGGTGTCCCTTGGGCAGCACGAGGAGATCCGCCACCCGCAGGTAGTCGCTTGACGCGGTGTAGCCGGGCTTGGTCCGCTTCGCCAGCTCGGCCAGGAACGCCTCCTGGTGCGGCATTGGCCACGAACTGTGGAAGACCTCGTGGACGTTGACCAGCGCGACATTGTTGTCCTCGGCCCACGCCAGCATCTCGCGAACACCGGCCAGCGAGTCCGGTTCGTGGTCGACCGGGAGCTTCGCGGCCTCCTCGAACTGCGCCCGCGGTACGTCGGTGAACACCACCATCGGTGCCCAGCCCCGCAATTGCTTCTCGGACTCCGCGATGTTCTCGCGGAGTTCGACCTTCGCCGGGCTGCTAGCGTCCAGCGGACCGCCCAACCAGACGGAGGCGCGGGCGCGCAGCAGTTGCAGCTCAGCGGGTAGCGGCGTTTCGTTCTCCGCCCAGCCGCGTTCGTGCTCGGGCACGCAGTTCCCGTGTCAGGACAAAGTCGTCGAGATCCCGCAGGTTGTGCGGCGCGACGTCGGACCAGTTCGGTGCCGGGCGCTTCAGGTCGAGACGCTGCAGCAGGTCCAAGCCCTGACCCGCGGTGATCTCCGAGTAGTCGTGACCGCGAAGGAACTCCGGCGGGTCGGCGGGCGTGAGCAGCCCGAACAGGTCCGGTTCGGGCAGCACACCGGCGGAAGCCGGGTCCGACAGCGTCGCCTCGTTCAGCTCGCTCAGCAGCTGACCGGCCGCGACGGACTCCGCCTCCGGCTTGGAACTCCCTGCTCCGGCGTGGATGCGCAGGCCCGAGCCCGACGGTTCGGCACCGAACGGCCGATTAGGATCGTCCTCCGTCACCGGCTCGTCGCCCGGCCCGCCGCCCACTCACGGACCGGTATTCCCGGCGTCACCGGGCTTCTCTGGTGGGCTGACGTACTCGCCGTCGGCGTCGACCGGGTCCGCCACAAGCGTGGACACCGAGATACCGACCGCCTCGATCACGCCGGCGTAGCCGAAGTCCGCCGGCGAAACCACGACCCCGGTCCGGGGGTCCACGATCGTCAACTCGTCGCCGTCGAAGCGCACGACGTATGCGCGTGCCAGTGCCAGCCCAGGCAGCTTGTTGCGACGGACCATCTCCGCCTCGGCCTCCGGGCTGGGCTCCTCGAGCCCACGCACCAACATCACGGTGAAAGCGTCGCGGTTCCGCGGATCCCTGTCCTTGGCCACCATCATCCGCTGGAGCACCTGCCGCACCCCGTCTCCGCCGGTCCCGAACTGCTCCAGCGTGTGCTGGGTGAGCAGATCCGCCGACTTCCCCGTGTGGCTCTCAAACGCCCTGAGCGCTTCGACTCCGCCCTCGGCCATGACTGTCTCGAAGCCGAACCTGGACGGCGCGACGTCGGGTGTGTGGGTGAATTGCCCGGCGTACATCGGCGGCCTTGAGACGTCGACCGGGTTCTCCCGCGCGTCGAGGGCAACCTCGTAGATCGAATCGAGGCCAGGAAGTGAGTTCTCCGGCCATTTCTCGCGGGTGACGGGGTTGCCCGTCCCGTGCGGGTTCTGCGACGTCACCGTCTTGGTCTCGGAGATCTTCTCGATCCGTATCTTGGACACGTAGATGTCCTCTCGGGATTCCTTGATCTCCCATCGCCGCTCCTTGAGGACCCAGCGCGCGGGGCGATCGTGACCGTCGGCATCCTTCCCGCCGGCCCCGCCCCTGTTCTCCTCCTCCGGTTCCGCGACCAGGTCGGTCACCGTCACCGAACGGACCGCATACCCCCACTCCTCGCGTTGAACCATGGCCCCGTTTTCCACGACGTCCACGATTTGCTTCTGGGGAACCCGTTCCAGGTTCCGCACCCGGAACTTGTCCCCGCTCGAAGGATCGACGATGTACACCAGGTCGCCTTCGTCGTCCCGGCCCAGGTTGACCAGAACCCAGACGTGACCCCGGAACGGCTCGCGATAACCGACCAGGAACGACAACGCGCCAGGGCCCGCGCCACGCACGCGTTCGATGCTCTGGGCCAGCCCCTCGATGCCACTGCTCTTCACCGGCTCGAGGTCGGTGAACGGCGAAGCATCACGCCCGTGGAAGAACCTCTGGAACTCCAGTGCGTCACGGATGCCCTTGAGAACCTCATCGGGTGTCCCAGGCCCGAGTCGTGCCGTGCTCAGCGCCACCAACAGCTTGTGTTTCTTGTTCACTACCGGATCATCTGGCAGCCGAGGAAACGCCTGCTCGCTTGCTGTCTTCGGCTCGTCCGGGGACAGCAACTCCTCCGGCTGGTCGTTCAGCCATGTGCTGATCTGTCCGGTCTCGGGGAGTGGCGTCGAGTCGCCCAGCACGATCTGCACCTGCCTGCGCTGACGACCCAACGACCCGCCCGGCAACAGCGCCGGGTTCGTCGAAATCACGGTCACCGGAACATCCCAGGGGTGCGGAACATCGGCCGGCGGCAACCCGGCTTCGAGGGCCATCCGGCGCGCGTCGCTCACCGCCTCACGTATCAACGCGACGACCCGTTCCGCCTTGATCTCTCCGCCGCTGCGACCGCCCCGGCGCTCGTTGTCATAGGTATTCAGGAAGATCCGTGGCAGCTTCCGCCTCTCGCCGCCCGTGACCGGCCCGTCACCCGACCTCGCGCTCCAGGCTTCGTCTGACCCGTCACGCTCTCGGTGGTCCACGAAGGCCCTGTCGAACCAGGCCTTGCCGACGTTGTACGCCGTCTCGGCGTTCTCGCCGGTGAGCTCGGCATCACCTTCTTCCTCGAACGTGACGGTCTCTGGCGCATAGGCCGCCACCACGTCCGCCTTACTCGCTTGAAGGTCGTGCGCCATCTCCTTGACCGTGGCACGGACAGCGGAACCGTCCCGGATGTCCCCACCGTGCCGCTGCAGGGCGTCCCTCGCCACCAGATTCGGGTGCAGGTTCAACAGCTGCAATCGCATCAAACTGAACTCGGCGAACACCATTCGAGCAACCGAGCGCAGCGCCGGACTGTCCTCGTGGACCGAGATCCTCACCCGTTCGGCGCCAGGCGACGGCAGCACCTCATGCTCCGCCACGTCGGTGACGACGTCGATGTCCGTCTCCGCCGGCAGCTCCTCCGGGTTCGGCCATCCGGCAAGGTAAACGGCACGCGCGTAAGCGAATCCCGAACGAACCTGCTCGCCCACCCTGTTCGCGGCTTGCTCGGCAGCTCCCGCAGCGACGACCCGGTAGGTCCGCACGCCCACCGTCCCGTCGGCAAGCACATGCTGCGTCTCACCGCGCCGCACATCCGCGTGCATCTTCTCGAACAGCTCGATCCCGTACAGCCACGGCCTTGTCCCCGCTGCCGCAGCCGGGTCGCGCGCCTCGTCGTTGATCGGCACGTCCACCGGCTCCGGCAGGCTCGGCGACCGGTGCTTGATGACCTTCAGGTCACGCAGGACATCCCGCACGATCTCGTCGATCGGTTTGACCTGCGACGCGGCCTGGACGTAATAGCGGCGTTCGATCATCCCGGCCACCTGGTCGAAATCCATGCCCAAGCTGACGATCCTGGTCAAGCTGATCTCGTTGTTCAGCATTGCCTTCACCGTCTGCAGGTAGCCGGGCCGGGCTTTGTCCCGCATGCCCTCGCCGATCTCACGCACGAGCGAGCCGGGATCGGGCCGGTCGACGGGTGCCGGTTGGAGCCCGTCCAGCTCGACGAGCCCGTCGGTGAGTCTGCTCTCGACGATCTCGGCCAGCTTGAAGGTGTACTGACCCTTCTTGCCGTCGGGCAACTCGGCCGGAAGCCCCGTCCGCCTGTCCATGATGTGCAGCCGCTCGCGCAGGGTCCGCCGCACTTCGATCAGATGGCTTTCGCGGGGCCTTTCGCTGTTCTCGATGAGAATCAGACCGGAATACCGGTCAGGCAGCCGGTCCAGTCGCCGGAGCAGACCGGCCTTGTTGTCGTAGCGATCGAATCGAGGGATCTTGAACGCCTCTCTGACGTCCTTTTCCGTGAACTCCCGCTGCGTCGTCGGGCCGAAGGCGTACAACTCCCCCCGCTTGCGCGAGTTGTACGCCGCAGCCGTGGCCAGCACGCAGGTGTAGAAGTAGTCCTCGTGGTGCCGCAACCCGCCCGCATGGTGCGCCAACCCCGCCACCTGCGACGCGAACCCGTCGTTGACGGCGACCCACCGCAGCGCCTCCTCCCGGCTGAACGCATCCCGGGTCACTACCGGCGGGTTCGGCAACCCCAGCAGATCGGTGACGATCTCCCGGACCAATTCGTCCGCATAGGACCGCGCCACGTCAGACAGAGGCCGACCGGTCCACGACATCGCGATGGCGGCGATCCTCGCCACATCCGCACCCACCGGGTGATCGGCCCACTCACGGCCGCCGAGCGAACCCGGCGCCGCATCCCGCACCAACCCCACCGCACGCGACCACACACCCGCCTCGAACGGCCCCTTCCACTCGTTCACCTTCCGCACCACAAACTCAGCCGTCCACCCCTCCTCCGGCCGAAGCAATTTAATGGGGAATGCCTTCCTGCCAAGCCTCTCCGCCGGGGTAGGCAATCCCCGCGCCGGCTGGCTCGACGGCGGCACCACTGCCTGCGAGGCCTCACGCGTCCCCAGCTTGGCCGCCCACGACTCCAGCCCGTCGCGCCACCGCGTGCGCTCGTTGTCGTCCGCGAAATGCAGGTCCTGTGCCGCTTCCCACCGCCGCCGCGCGGCTTCATCCCCCGGGTCCAGGCTCCGCGGATGCTCCTCGTCGTTCAGCCAGTCATCCCGCAATCCCGCCCGATCCGGAGCCTCATCCGGCTCCATGCCTTGCAGATCCAGCACATCCGGCGAGGAATCCTTCACGCCGTCCCACGCATCGCGCGGTTCGGCCACAGCCCCCGGTGGCTCCGACTCGACGGCGCGCACATCCCCGGTCTGCGCGGACGCCGGCGGGCCAACAGACAACGCCTGCGCCCACTGCTGCGCCGCTTCGCCCGCGGATTCCTCCGCACGGGAGGGATCCACCTGATCCGCCACCACAAGCGCGACCTGCTCCAAGGTCAAGCCATTGTCCACCAGCTGCGCCGGATCGATGCCGTCTCCCACGGCCCGCCGCGCCGCCGCCAACTGCGTCGCCCGCTCCTGCCGGACGTCGGCAGGGAGGCCGTCCAGATCCGTGAACTTCCGGGCCACCTCGCTCAAACCGGACAAGACCTGGCCGACCGCCCGCCGAATCACCAGCTCGCGCTCCACCCCGCCGTCGCCGGCACCCATGTGTGCGGCCGCGACCGGATCCCCCATCGCCCATTTCACGTCCTGCGCGACCACGTTCGCCATCGCTCGCACAAACGCGTTCAAATCACGCGGCAACGTCGGAGGCAAGAACGACCACACCTCCGCACGCCCCTTCCAGGCATGCATGGCGATCACCTGAACGGCATCAGCCAAATTACGACGCCCCAAGAACTTCCGGGTTTCGAGACCACGATTTGGCTCGTCGAACCGCTCATACGCCGCCCGCACCGCATCCGCCAGAACCGCATCCTCCGGCTCAGACCGACGACGGTCCCCAGCCGCCAGTCGAGCCGCCATCCCCAAAACCAGATCCCGATCCCACCGCAGCCGCGGCCCCGGCGTCTCCGGCCAACCAGACCACTCACCCGTGGCCTCACCCGGCCCCGGCCCACCGACACGAGGCCCGGACGGCCCCACTCCAGGATCGCCTGGGAAATCGCCGGTGACCGCGCTACCGCGGGCGTCGGCACCGAACCCGGCCGCCTGTCCCTGAGCGGGAACCGTTATTTGCTGGCCGACCAGGTCCCGCTCGGCGGCCAGACCGCTCACGATCTCGTCGACCACGGCGGTGAGCTCTTCGCCATGACCGTTGCGATGCGACACGATCCGCGCCACAGCGTCGTACTCGGCCCTGGTGAGTTCCTCCGGCAACAGCCCGCTGATCAACACCGGAATCAAAAAGCTATCCACCGGCGGCAATCCGGACACGTCGTCCAGCGCCGACAACACCCGCGCCGAGGTCCAGCCGGGCCCCGTCCAACGCTGCCCCGCCTCAGCCGATCCCCGCACCTGTTCCCGCGTCTGTGACGATGCCCCCGCAGCCGCCTTCTCAGCCACCAAACCAGCCAGGATCTCTTTGAACACCACCTCAGCGGCCTCGCCCCGACTAGCCCGAAGCCACAACACCCGCGCCACCCCGTCAAGGACCTTCCCGGACTCAGCCGCCAAGGCCTGAGCGTCGTCATCCCTGCTCACCGAACGCAACTCGCCCCAGATCCGATCCGCCACCTCACCACCGCCCGGCCGCTCCAGCCCCGACTCATCCCGCACCGCCGACAGCACCCGCGCCCTGGTCCACACACCCCCCACCCACGAATCCCCCGCCACCACCAGTTTCACTTCCTTCGCACCCTCACCCGGAACGAACATCATCCTCAGCTTGCGGTCAACCTCAACCCGACCCGAATACACCGATTCCCCTCCAGGCACCTTCGGGTCGGGCCGGGCTTTCAGGACCGCGTTCAACTGAGCCGCGATCCCCGCCCGTCGTTTTGGCGTGGGACCATCAGGAATCAGCCATGTATGCGGCTGGGCGTCCAGCAGCGCACGCATCACCTTGAATTCATCGGGCTCCAACCACCCCCACCACCCAGACGTCTTCATCAACAAAGCCTCAGCCCGCGGCGGATTCCTGCGGGACAGCACCCTAGTCACCAGATCTTCGATCGTGGACGGATCAACCAGCCGATCCCCTGGCGCACCGGTCGTCATATACCGCCACGAACTCTCACCGCCACCCTTTTTTCCGGACGTGTGCGAAACAATGATCCCGGCACCATGCTGCCTCAACACCTTGTTGACGTTGACGATTCTTGTATCAACAGCCCGCTCTGTGTAATCGTCAGAGTTCGAGCCCCAGATACCCCCCCAAAGCTCGGTACGGGAGAACTCCTGTCCCGGCGCCTTCGCGAAGAAATGCAGCATCTCCAACAAGCCTGCCGTTAATAATTTCCCCCAGTCGGCCGCGGTGAACCGGTGCCCCGTTACGGCCACCGACTTCTTGGGCACATACAGATAAGCCGTCTCGTCACCACGTTTCTCGGTGACAATCCAGCCCCCCGCATCGATCCCCTCCAAACGCTTCTGGACCGCAGCGTTCGTGGGCTTGAACATTGTATCTGCTAGCCCCGCCCCCTGCAGCAGAATGCGCTTAGGCATGGGACGACTCGGATTCCTCCGATAGAACTCCTCCAGCCTCTCCTCCCGGGTCGCGAAAGCCGCGAGGTCAACCAGATTGAACGACTCCAACCGCACCGGGCTCTCCATGGCGCGCCGTCGCCGCTTGTCGGAGAGCGACCCCCCCGGCGCCGGCAGCCCCCGCTTGTTCCGCGCCTGCTTCTGCGCGGAGTAGCTCTTTTCACCGAGCTCCAGTTCATCCAACTTGGTCAGCGTCGCCGCATGCCCGGCCTGCTCCAGCTCCAGGTTCCCGCCAACAGACGCGACCAGGTTCCCCACCCCTGTCTCGGTGCCGACCGAGTTCAGTTCCTTTATCAACGACTTGTCCGCCTGCGGCGACCGACCCTCTTGCAGTTTGCTCAACAACTGCCCCGCACCGGAACTCAACCACACCCGCCAGCGGTCACCCACCAGCAGCTCCCACCCATCCCGCCGGAGATCGGACCGCAACTGTGTACGACCGACATCCGGGAACTCGGCCCTCGACAACAACCGATCCCCCGTGCCAGTCGACGTATATACGAACCCCTTACCCCGCACGTCGTCCTTGACAACAAAGATATGACCCGCACTATTCGCCCGCAACAACCCATTGATCTCAGCGAAAATGTTCTCGGAAGCGTTCAGTGCCTTTCGGCCGTGCACCGCATCGACCTTCGCCACCGGAATGAAACGCCGAGGATTCTTGACGAACTCCGCCAGCACCATGATCACAGGCTTGTCCAGCGCCTCTTCCCAGTTCAAGCGCTTTCGAACACCCGCCAACCCCCCACCATCACCATCCGCTACCACCACACTCGGTACCTCAGCATCCGGTACCTCAGCATCCGGTACCTCAGCATCCGGTACCTCAGCATCCGGTACCTCAGCATCCGGAATGAACATGTACTTCTCAGACAGGAACACGACCCACCCCGCCGCGTCAGGACCCGAACCAAGACTCTTTCGCGCAGAAACCAGATACGTCTCGAACGATTTCCGGGACGATGCCCGCGGCTGAACACCAGCCTTCTCGACAGCTGGGCGAGCCCGGGCCAACCACGTTTCCGGCTCCAGCAGCACGTACGGCTCCTTCTGGAACTCGGCTGCTAACGCATTCGCCCAAATCTCCGAGGCACTCTGACGCTTCACCTCGCCGGCGTTATCGGCAGAGCCGCCGGATTCCTGCGCAAGACTCACCACTTGGTCAACCAGCACGTCAGCGGAGACCGTGATCCTCTCCTTGACCGTGTGGTCTTCGAATACTGTGCTGGCCACCAAATGTGCCAGCTCCGACCCATTGATCAGCTCCAGCGCCTCCGGCGTGCCCGCCAACGCATGGCGAGCGAGCACCGAGATATCGGCCCACGTACTCTCCGCCATCTGCTGCGCCGGTTCGCTGCGCTCATAGGCATGCTTGACCGCCTCTGACGCCGTGTCCAGATCAGCGAGGATCTGCTGCTCCGCCTCCGACGGCGCCGGCCTCGGCTCGGCCGCGAGCAGCATGATCCTTGCCCTGCGCAGCGACTCCGACGTGAAAACCAGCCTCCCGCTACCCGCCGACGATCTCTGGTCGTATGCCCACTTGACGACCTGGGCACGGTTTCTGAGGCCCAGAACCTCCTGCATACCCGCGAGCTGGTCGTCAACGCGATTCCGCCCCCACACCAGTTCGCGTGCGATCTGCGCCCCGGTCATGCCTTCGGCGAGGTACGGGACGAGACTCCACTGATCCTTCGTGAGCTTTTCTTCGGGGCCTGGGGAGCCGAGCTCGCGCACACGCTGCATCAAGTCTTCCAGCAACGTCGCGACATCATCCCGACTCCGTCGCTGGCCCGCGAACACAAGGCCCCACTCAGTGAGCAACTGCAGCGCCGCGTCCCTGCCTGCCGCCGCATGGACAACGACCAGCCTGACACTGTCCCACGTCTTCGGGTACTCGGCCCGGAAAGCCTGCACCAATGGCGCCAGCTCCGCCCGCTCCCCGGCTTTCGAGACCGCCCTTCTTGCCTTGCGCAGGTCCTCGGAAACCTGCTTGTCCGCGTCCGTCCGCGGCGGCCGCGGCGGCTCGGCCTTCCGAAGCCCGTTCGCCGCGTCACGCAGCGCCTCAGGCGTCAACCGAACCGAAGACGCGTTCTGCTCGTTCTCCGCGAACGGATCCAACTCCCCCATCAGCACATCGCCGTCCGGAGCGGGCCAGGCGGCCCAGTCGGGGCCGCGACCGTCGACGTTGCTCGCACGCTCGTCCGCCTGCGCGGATTCCCGGAAATTCTCGGTGCCCGCATGGCGCGCGGTGTCACGCGTCTCCAGCTGCTGCACTGCGCGCTGGTGACCGTCGTCGCCGAGCGCCAGGCGCAGGACGGTGTCCAGGGTCGTTCCGGTGTTCGCCAGGTATGCGGCCCGCACCTCCTGGACCGCCGCCGGGTCCCCGCGCAGCGCAGCCAGCTCGACCAGCACCGCGCGCTCGTCGACGGTCTCCCGCGTCAGCAGGTGATCCAGCGTCCTCGCCCGGCGCTCCGGGCCCGGCACCGCCAAATCCGGGCGCAGCCCCTGCGAAATCGCGTGGTCCTCGATCTCCCACAGACTCCGCGGCAGGAACGCCTTCTGCTGGGTTCCCATCACGCCGTCATCGCCGATGTAGGAGTTCTGCGGGCGATGCGGCTCACCGGTCGTGATGTCGGTGGGCATCGGCGGATCGGCCCGGTTGAAGATCAGCCGGTCATCGGCCTTCGGGCGCGCCTGCATGTCGCCGGCCTCGCCCCAGCGCAATGCCCGGAGGAATTCAGGTTCCAACCCCAGGTGGAGACCGACCCTGCCGGCGAGGCCGAACCTGCCGGTCCGGGTGTCCCAGGCGCTCGGATCGCCGGCCGACTTCTTCACGAGGTTGACTCTGTAATGCGAGTCCGCCCAGACGTCGGTGAATTCCAGATTGACGAAGAACCGCGAGTCCGGGTGCATCTCCTCGGGATCGAACAAGTCCGAGACCGCGCCGGTCGCGCGGGCCTTCAGCTCATCGATCTCCCGCTCGGCGTCGGCGAGCCGCTGCTTCGACTCGTCCGCCTTCGCCCGCAACTGCTGTGCCTCGTCCCGCAGCCTCGCGTCATGCGGTTCGCGCGCCGCGTCCGCCGTCGCTTCGGCGGCCCACCGCTCATCAGTGTCCACCTCATCCCGAAGCGGGCCCAGACGCGAATCGGTGTCCAGATGCGTCCGGACCGTGTACTCCGGCAGCCGCACACCGTCCGCCGCCTGCCGCCAGCCCCGCTGGTAGCTCCCCAACTGGCGGTACTCATCAGGGAGACCGAGCCAGTGCCCGAGTTCGTGCGCGAACGTCGAGTCATCGGCCGTGTACGGGTTCCAGGCAAGCTGATTCGTACGGCCGCTCGGATCGGTGTGGAGACGGATCGATTGGCGTGCCTGCGCCGGGTCATCGACGAACTCGAGCCGGAAGTGGAACTGGTCGCCGGAACGTGGCATCCGGTAGCCCTGGTTGAACACCTCGTCCGCCGCACCGGCGGCACGCCGCTTGACATCGTCGATCAGCTGCTGCCGCTGGTCGAGCTCCATGCCGGCCTCGTAGGCCTTCTCCCACTGATCGTCGGCCCGGCGCCGGGCAGCATCGGCGTCGTCCTGCGCACGGGCCAGCACGGCGGCGTTTTCCGGCGAGGAATCCAGTTGCCATTCGAGACGCTGGACGGCGACGGTGGCATCGTCGGCAGCATCCGATGCCTCCTCGGCAAGCCGAAGTTCACGCTCCGCGCGCTCCCGGAACGGCGCCAGGAACTCGTCTTCCTTCAGATGCGCCTTGAACGTGAACTCCTGAACCCCACGCCCGTTGACCTCGAAGCGCCGCCATTCGTAATCACCGAAAACGAAGCGGTCATCGACATTGTCCGGACGGCTGGACATCTTGATGCCACTGATCTCGAAGTTCGCCGAGCCATCCGGAAGCACGTTACGCAGGTGCTCCCAGTCGGCTGGCTTCACCGGGTTCGGCAGCGGGGCGAACCACGACGCCTCCCGCACCTTGGTACGCCGCCAGACGAGGTCCTCGACCCCGGGTTCCTGCTTGTTCGGCCAGAGCCTGTCGTAGTACAAGGCGCCCCGGGGGCCTGCTGGCCCGGTTTCCCCGCTCCGTCCGGCGGTTTCCGCTTCCTCCGTACTGAATCGTTCCCCCGGATTTCGCTCAGGCGCTTCGGCGACGCGGCGCTGCTCCGCCTGCTCCGGCAGCGACCGAAGGCCGACGTCGTCCACAGTGGATCCTTCGCCGCCTGCCAGTTCCCGCTCGGCGGTCAGACCGCTCACGATCTCCTCGACCACCGCGGTGACCTCGTCGCCATGACCGTGGCGATGCGACACGATCCGCGTCACAGCGTCTTTCTCGGCTTGGGTGAGTTCAAGTTTCTCCGGCAACTGCTCGTGGATTAACCACTCAAACAGAATGTCGTCCACCGGCGGCAAAGAGGACACGTTGCCCAGCGCCGACAACACCCGCTTCCTGTCCCACACACCCCCCACCCACAAATCTCCCGCCTCAGCCGATACCCGCACCGGCACCTGTCCCTGCGTCTGCGTCTGCGTCTGCGTCTGCGACGGTGCCCCCGCGGCCGCCTGCTCAGCCAACAAACCAGTCAGGATCTCTTTGAACACCACCTCAGCGGCCTCGCCCCGACTAGCCCGAAGCCCCAACACCCGCGCCACCCCGTCAAAGACCGCCCCGGACTCACCCGCCAACGCCTGCAGGGCCTCAACCCCGCTCACCGAACCCAACTCGCGCCAGATCCGATTCCACACCTCACCACCTCTGACAGGTCGCTCCAGCCCCGACACGTCCCGCACCGCCGACAGCACCCGCGCCCTGGTCCACACACCCCCCACCCACGAATCCCCCGCCTCCACCAACTCCACCGCACCCTCACCCGGAACGAACATCATCCCCAGCTCGGGGTCAAACTCAACCCGACCCGAACTCACCGATTCCCCTCCCGGCACCTCCGGATCGGGCCGGGGTGCCAGGACCGCATTCAACTGCGCGATCCACTGCTTCAGTTCGTTTGCCGAGATCGTGCCCTTGGCGTCCGCGAAAACATCAAGCTCCAACCACGCACCCGACTGAGAAGCCATCAGCGCACGCATCACATCGAACTCATCGCGCCTCAACCACCCCCACCACCCAGACGTCTTCATCAACAACCCCGCAGCCCGCGGCGGATTCCCGCGCGGCAGCACCCTCTTCACCAGACCTTCGATCGTGGACGGATCAACCAGCCGATCCCCTGGCGCACCGGTCGTCGTATACCGCCACGATCTCGCACCGCCACCCTCTTTTTCGGTGTGCGAAACGATGATCCCGGCACCGTGCCGCCTCAACACTAGGTTGACTTTCAAGATTCTTTTATCAACAGCGTAATCTGCGACATCGTCAGAGTTCGGACCCCAGATCTTCCGAAGAGTAGTACGGAAGAACTCCCGCCCCGGCGCCTGCGCGAAGAAATGCAGCATCTCCAACTGGCCTGCTTCTAACAATTTCCCCCAGTCGGCCGCGGTGAACCGGTGCCCCGTTCGCGCCATCGACATCTTGGGCACATACATATAAGTCGCCTCGTCACCACGATTCTCGGCGACAATCAAGCCCCCGTTATCGCCATGCAGGCGACCTTGGACCACAGTTTTTAAGCGATCGAACGCTCGTTTTTTTATCCCCGTCGCCTGCAGCAGAATGCGCGTAGGTATGGGGCGACTCGGATTCGCCCGGAAGAACGCCTCCAACCTCTCCTCCGGCGTCGCGAAAGACGCGTGGTCAATCAGATTGAACGACTCCAACTGCACCGGGCTCTCCTCGGCACGCCGTTGCCTCTTGACGTTGCGCGCCCCCTCCGGCGTCCCCAGCCCCAGCTCGTCCCGCGCCTGCTTCTGCCCGCGGTAGTTCTGTTCACCGAGCTTCGGTTCCTCCAACTTGGTCAGCGTCGCCTTCGCCTCACTCCAGGCCGGCTGCAGCAGCAGGTTCTCGCCAACAGGCGCCGCGACGAGGTCCCCCACCCCCGCATCGGCGCCGACCGAGTTCAATTCGTCCACTGCCTGCGTCGACGACTCGTCCACCGGCCGCGGCCGACCCTTTTGCAGGTCCGTCAACAACTGCCCCGCACCGGCACTCAACCACGCCCGCCAGTCGTTACCCACCAGCAGCTCCCACCCACCCCGCCGGCGTTTATATTGCAACTGTTCACGACCGACATCCGGGATCCCGGCCACCGACAACAACCGATCCCCCTCCTTGCCAGACAACGCATATATGAACCCCGTAACCCGCTTGCCGCCGTCATTGACAGCAAAGATATAACCCGCACCATTCGCCAGCAACAACGCATTGATCTCAGCGACAAGTCGCACGGAAACTCCGACCCCCTTTCGACCGTGCACCGCATCGACCTCCGCCACCGAAATGAAACGCCGAGGCGCCTCGACGAACCCCGCCAACACCTTGACCCCAGCCTTGTCCAGCACAAATTCCCAGTTCAAGCGCTTTCGATCATCCGCCAACCCCCCACCATCACGATCCGATACCGCAGCATTCGATACCGCAGTATTCGGAACGAACATGTACTTCTCAACAACCTGATCAGTTACCTTCTCAGACCGGGACACGACCCACCCCGCCACGCGAGGACCCGAACCAAGGCTCTTCCGCGCAGAAGGCAGATAATTCTTGAACGAATTCCCGCTCGACGCCCGCGCCTTACCACCAGCCTCCTCGACAGCTGGACGAGCCCGGTACAACCACGTTTCCGACTCCAACAACACATTCGGATTCGCCAGGAACACGGCTGCTAACGCATCCCCCCAAATCTCCTCGGAACCCTTACGCTTCACCTCGCCGGCGTTATCGCCAGAGCCGCCGGAATCCTGCGCAAGACTCACCACTCGGTCAACCAGCTCGGCAGCGGAGACCGCGATCCTCTCCTCGACCGTGCCGACCACCAACCCTGCCAGCTCCGACCCCTTGATCAGCTCCAGCGCCTCCGGCCTGCCCGCCAACGCATGGCGGGCGAGCACCGAGATAGCGGCCCACGTACCCTCGTCCATCCGCCGCGCCGGTTCGCTGCGGTAGGCAGCCTCGACCGCCGCTGACGCCCTGTCCAGATCACCGAGGATCTGCTGCTCCGCCTCCGACCGCGCCGGCCTCGGCTCGGCCGCGAGCAGCATGATCTTTGCCCTGCGCAGCGACTCCGACGTGAAAATTAGCCCCCCGGTCCCCGCCGACGATCTCTGGTCGTATGCCCACTTGACGACCTGGGCACGGCTTTCGAGGCCCAGAACCTTCCTCAGCCCCTCGAGCTCGGCGTCATAGCGACTCTGCCTCCACCCCAGTTCGCGTCGGATCTCCTTGTCGGTCATTTCTTCGGCGAGGTACGGGACGAGCTTCCACTGATCCCTCGTGAGCTTTTCCTCGGGGCCTGGGGGGAACTCGCGCACACGCCGCATCAAGTCGGCCAGCAACGTCGCGACATCGTCCCGACCCAGTCGCTGGCCCTGGAACAAGCCCCAATTCCTGAGCAGGTCAAGCGCCGCGGCCGTGCCTGCCGCCGCATGGACGGCGACCAACCTGATGTGATCCCACGCCGTCTTGTTCTCGGCCCGGAAATCCTTCACCGATTGCGCCAGCTCCGCCCGCTCTGCGATTTTCGAGACGTTCTTTCCCGCCGTGCGCAGGTCCTCACGAACCTGCTTTTCCGCGCCAGTCCGCGGCCCCCTCGGCGGCTGAAGCCTCTCCGCCGCGTCACGCAGCACCCTAGGCGTCAGCCGAACCGAAGGCGCGTTCTGTTCGTTCTCCGCGAACGGGCGCAACTCCTCCATCAGCACGTCGTCCTGAGCGGGCACGGTTTCCCGGTCGGGGTCGGGGAACCTGTCGCCGTTGCTCGCCCGCTCGTCCGCCTGCGCGGATTCCCGGAAATCCTCCGTCCCCGCATGGCGCGCGGCGGCGCTTTCCCCCGCCGCGGCGGCCTCCTGATCCAGCGGCGCGGACGGCTCCTGACCGGCCTGGCCAGGGGCACCACCACGCAACCCCTGGAACCGCACCACCCAGTGCGGATTAACCGTGCCCAGAACCCGGCCAAGATCAACCGCGAACTCCCGCAAACGGTTCTCGTTCCACCCCAAGCCAGGATTCGTCGCGTATCGATGGGCAACGAGACGAGACACCGTGTTGAACGGGAA
This sequence comes from Saccharopolyspora sp. NPDC045839, assembly GCF_056431645.1. Classification (NCBI taxonomy): domain Bacteria; kingdom Bacillati; phylum Actinomycetota; class Actinomycetes; order Pseudonocardiales; family Pseudonocardiaceae; genus Saccharopolyspora; species Saccharopolyspora sp. NPDC045839. The sequence continues at coordinate 2,171 of NZ_JBWKKH010000018.1, read as the reverse complement.
ACCCACGCCGACTTCAACGCCGACGTCAACCCGGTCCAGGTCAACCGGGGTGTCAAACAGGTTGGTCTCGGCGACAATCCGCTGCGCGACCTTCAGGTCGTTGTAGTGCGGCGGGCTCAGCTTCGTTGCGGCAGCGTAGATCTCGGCTTCACTCGTCAGCGCCTCCCGGCCCTCTCCGCGGCGCGCGGCGAGCGACTGGTCAAACGACGTCGCCAACTCGGGCCGGAGCGCCCCCAGCCCACGCGCGATCCTCTTGGCGATCTCGACGACGGCATCGCGGTTCAGCTCGCGGATGCCCAGCAATGTGCTGATTTCGGCAATCGCCGCTTCGTAATGCCTACGGCGGGCCTCCAACCGGTTGACCTCGCTGACCTCGCCGAGAAACTCGCGGGCGGTCTGAATCCGGTACAACAGCGTGCCAACATGGCCCGGGCCTAGCCGGGACTCGACGAACTCGCGGACCTGATCAGCGGTGACGGCATCTTCCTCAACGTTCTCCCGATCGGCGACCATGAAACGAAGCGAACGCAAAGCCCGCAGCCGGTCCGGCGAATACTCCCGACCCCGGTCCAGCTCCTGCCCCAACCGGACAACCGCCGAATCCCCGGCGGCAGAACCCACGCCTGGCGCAGGTTCCCCGGCGCGGGCCTCTTCGACCTCGATGCGGAATCCATCGTCGTTTGAGCCAACCCGCCCTTCGAACGATCCCCGCGCGGGCCGCTCAACCAACGGCTCAACCGACGGCAGACTCACCCCGCCCGGCCCCGGCCCACCACCACGAGGCCCGGACGACGACCCCACCCCAGGATCGCCCTCAAGGCTGCGGATCGGGAAATCGCCGGTGACCGCACTACCGTCGTCGCGTACCGCATACAGGAAGTACCTGGAGCCAGCATCCTCGAAGTTGTCCGGGAATCCCGACTCCCGCACCCGCTCAACACTCAGATGCCAAGCCTGACCGTCCAACCTGGACGCCCCGGTCTTCGGCAGCCGCACCACCACCGCCTCGACGAACGCACCAGCATCGGCCAGAGCCGTCAGCGAAGTCTTGGCGAAATTCGCATCGTCGCTGAAGAAGGCCGGCTCCGGTTCAGTGCGCGGCTTGCGTCGCCTTTCCAGCGCCCGTAGGAAGGCATCCCGCGCCTCGGGCCCGCCAACCACGTTCTCCAGCTGCTCACTGGTGATCACCTCACCACCAAAGACATCAGCCGCGCCCGCACGCGATTCCTGGCCGCGATTGTCGTGCTCAATCACCCGATCGTCAGCAGCCGTTCCATCGAACTCCACGAAAGATCCGTCGCTGTCCGAAGACTCGTCCCGCGCGCCGTCCCGCGAGACCGGCGCGGGCCGCTCCTGACCGACCTGATCAGGACCGGTACCGGCCAACCCCTCGAACCGCACCACCCACGCCGGATTGACCGTGCCCAGAATGAGGCCAAGACCAACCGCGAACTCCTCCAGACGCTTCTCGTTCCACCTCAAGCCAGGATTCGTCGCGTATTGATGGGCAACGAGACGGGAAACGGCGTCGTACTGAGACCCCACGCCACCGCCAACCGTGCTCCCGAGATCAACCGACGGGTCAAAGAGATTGGTCTTGTCGACGATTCGCCACGCGACCGTCAGGGCGTTGTAATCCGGACTCAGACCCGCTGCGACCGCGTAGATGTCGTCTGCACTGCCCAACCGGTCCTGACCGTCTCCAAGAACCACCGCAGGCGGCGCAAACGTCACCGGCTCAGCACGAAGCACCCCGAGCCCACGCGCGATCAACCGAGCATCCTCGTCGATATACGCGCCACTGAAGTCGCCATTCCTCAACAGCTGGCTAATCGCGTCGACCGCAGCGCCATAATGCATAGGCCGAGTCATCAACCGGTTCATGTCAGCGAACTTGCCGAGGACACGCTCGGCGGCGCTATTCGGATCGGCAGGCGCAGCCTCCAGCATGTGCGACTGCCCCGACGGCGCTACCTCGCCATCGACCACCAGATCAAGCCGCTGCCCCTGATTATCGACCACGACCACCGAGTACCGGAAACCCACATCATCCAGACCAGACGGCAATTCCCCCATCGCCGGCACATGCCACGCCCGAATTCCCGCACCACCCCCCAAACCACCCTCCGGCCACCCCACCACCAACGCCTCAGCCGCAACCCGACCCTCCG
>NZ_JBWKKH010000017.1:0-190971 GCF_056431645.1 Saccharopolyspora sp. NPDC045839 | reverse complement strand
TTGTTCCAGTTCGGTGATGGCCGGGGTCCGAACATGATTCTCGACGATGGTGGCGACGCGACGTTGCTGGTGCACAAGGGTGTCGAGTTCGAGGCTGCGGGTGTGGTGCCGCAGCCGGGTGAGGATGACCCGGAGGAGTACAAGGTCATCCTGGAGACCCTGCGTGCCAGCATCGCCGGGAATGGGCAGCGGTTCACCAAGATCGCTGGTGAGGTCAAGGGTGTCACCGAGGAGACCACCACGGGTGTGCACCGGCTGTATGAGCTGGCGAAGGCTGGGGAGTTGTTGTTCCCGGCGATCAATGTGAATGACTCGGTGACGAAGTCGAAGTTCGACAACAAGTACGGTTGCCGGCACTCGTTGGTCGATGGCATCAACCGGGCCACGGATGTGCTCATCGGTGGCAAGGTCGCGGTGGTGTGTGGTTACGGGGACGTGGGTAAGGGCTCGGCGGAGTCGTTGCGGGGTCAGGGTGCGCGGGTGATCGTCACCGAGGTCGACCCGATTTGTGCGCTGCAGGCGGTGATGGACGGCTATCAGGTCACCACGCTGGAAGAGGTCGTGGGGATCGCGGATATTTTCGTGACCACGACGGGTAACTTCAACATCATCACTGCTGAGCACATGACGCGGATGAAGCATCAGGCGATCGTGGGCAACATCGGTCATTTCGACAACGAGATCGACATGGCGGGTCTGGAGAAGGTGGCGGGGGTCCGCAAGCAGGAGATCAAGCCGCAGGTCCACGAGTACGTGTTCGAGGACGGGCATTCGATCATCGTGCTGTCGGAGGGGCGTCTGCTGAACCTGGGCAACGCGACGGGGCATCCGAGTTTCGTGATGTCGAATTCGTTCACCAATCAGACGATCGCGCAGATCGAGTTGTTCACCAAGCCGGGTGAGTACGACAAGCAGGTGTATGTGCTGCCGAAGCACCTGGACGAGAAGGTCGCGCGGCTGCACCTGGACGCGTTGGGTGTGAAGCTGACGAAGCTGACGAAGGAGCAGGCCGCTTACATCGGTGTCGACGTCAACGGCCCGTACAAGCCCGACCACTACCGCTACTGATCGATTTCTCGGCTGAGGAGGAGACCAGGCCATGACTCGGGTCATAGACCGGCTGCGTCCCGGCAAGACGGTGTTCTCGGTGGAGTTCTTCCCCGCGAAGACCGACGAGGAGGAACGCCAGCTGTGGCGGGCCATCCGGGAACTGGAGCCGCTGGACCCCGCGTACGTGTCGGTGACCTACGGTGCCGGCGGGTCCAGCCGGGACCGCACCGTGCGCACCACCGGCCGGATCGCCGGCGACACCACCCTGCTGCCGGTGGCGCACCTGACCGGCGTGAACCACTCGATCGCCGAACTGCGGCACGTCATCGGCTCGTACGCGGCCGAGGGCATCACCAACGTGCTGGCGATCCGCGGCGACCCGCCGGGCGACCCGATGGGCGAGTGGATCCCCCACCCGGAGGGCATCACCTACGCCGACGAGCTCGTGCGGCTGGTGCGCGAGTGCGGTGACTTCAGCGTGGGCGTCGCGGCGTTCCCGCACCTGCACCCGCGCTCGGTGGACCTGGAGTCCGACACCCGGCACATGGTCAACAAGCTGCGGGCCGGGGCGGACTTCTCGGTGGCGCAGATGTTCCTGGAGCCGGAGTACTTCCTGCGGCTGCGGGACCGGCTGGCGCAGCACGGCTGCGACCAGCCGCTGCTGCCGGGGGTCATGCCGATCACCACGCCTCGGGTGCTGGGCATGACCACGCAGCTGAGCAACATGACGATCCCGGACGAGGTGTCGGCGGCGCTGGACCCGCTGCGCGACGACGCGGCCGGCTTCCGGGCGGCCGGGCTGGAGATCACCACCCGGCTGTGCGAGAAGCTGATCGCCGAAGGAGTGCCGGCGCTGCACTTCTACAGCCTCAACCGGGCCAAGGCCACCCGCGAGGTGGTGGCCAACCTCGGACTGGCCGACGGCGTGCTGAAAGCCGCCTGACGCCCGCGCCGTCGAAGCCCGCCGTCCCCTCGGGGCGGCGGGCTTCTGCTCGTCGGGGTGGGTTTCCGGGTGAGGTCGGTCACGGCCCCGGGGCGCGCATCCGGGCCGACCCGGTGCGCGGTGTCATCGAAGCCCGTCGGACGGCCGTCGCGCGCGGTCTCCGTGCCCCGCATTCGGGTGACCGGCGGCGGGCGCCCGGCACGCAGCGGAGCGATCAACGGCGGTGCCGGGCGCACCGGACCCGGTGCCTTCCTTTTTGATCCGGCCCCGCGCTTCGCTAGAGTTGACGCATTCGCGGTCCGCTCGGCCGAATTCGGCCGCGACCGGAAATCGATCAGTCCAATTCGGGCAGAAGTGCAATGGTGCGCCGGAAGCGGTGTCCCGGGGCTGGGGGCGAAAACGCCGGGATCGGGGTTCGTCGAGTGCTGTCCGCGGGACGGGGAGGAGCAGGTCAGTGCCGTTGTCGCCGGTGTGCTCGCGTCGCGGTCCCGAACCGTTCGGGAGCGAAACTTCTCCGCGAATTCCGAAAGATCAATTGTCGCGGATCGGCTTGCCGAGCGGATTCGCCGCCTGGTGTTTCGGGAAAGGAAACGGGCCGGTAACCCGGCCGGTCGATGTGCCGAGTTCGAATGGTTCGCGGAAACGACTTCTCGAATTGCGCGGTGAGGTGCGGCGATGATGACGACGAGCGAGGTCAGCGCGCTGGACTGGGCGTTCCTCTGCCTGGAGCAGGAAACCACGCCGATGCACCTCGGCGCGGTCGCGGTGTTCCGGCCGCCGGAGCCGGCGGACCGGTTGCGGTTGCTGGCGCTGCTCGCGGAGCGGGCGCAGCGGGTCGGGCGGTTGCGGCTGCGGATCGGCCAGTCCTGGCTGCCCGGCCAGGCCCACTGGGCGGAAGCCCCGGAATTCGACGCGTCCGAACACGTGCACAGCCACCAGCTGCCCACCCCCGGCGGGCGGGCGGAGCTGGCCGGGCTGGTCGCGGAGCTGCTCGCGGATCCGCTGGACCGGCGCCGTCCGCTGTGGGAGCTGCACCTGATCACCGGCCTGGACGGGGACCGGTTCGCGGTGCTGGTGAAGTTCCACCACGCCCTGGTCGATGGCCGCGAGGCCGTCGAAACGGGATTGGCGCTGCTGGACGGCTTCGCGCCCGCCGAGCAGGAACCGGCCTGCCCCGGCGGCGGCCCGCTGCAGCTCCTCCGGCGCCCGCGGAAGCTGATCGGGGCGGTGCGCGGAACCCTGTCGAAATCCGGCGAGACGCTGGGCATCGCCTCGTCGGTGGTGCGCAACATGCGGGTGCCGGTCCCGGACTCGCCGTTGCGCGCCTCGTCCTCGGCGGCGCGACGGGTGGCGCTGGTCCCGATCGACCTCGCCGACCTGCGGCGCATCCGCGCGAAGCACGGCGGCACCACCAACGACGTGGTGCTCGCGGTGCTCGCCGGGGCTTTCCGCCGGTGGCTGGCCACGCGCGGGCATCCGGTCGGTGAGCTGCCGGTGCGGGCGCTGATCCCGGTCTGCCGCCGGCGCGGCGACGACGTGAGCGGCAACAACCGGCTCTCCGGCTACCTGTGCGATCTGCCGGTGGACGAGCCGGATCCGGTGGCGAGGCTGCAGGCGATCCGGGCCGCGATGAGGCGCAACAAGAGCGCGGGTCCGCTGCGCGGGCCGGGCGCGTTCCCGGTGCTGGCGGGGCGGGTGCCGCAGATCGTGCACCAGGTGGCCGCCCCGCTGGCCGGGCAGAGCGCTGCGCTGCTGTTCGACACCGTGATCACCAACGTGCCGCTGCCGGGCTTCCCGGCGACCCTGGGCGGGGCGGCGTTGGCGGAGCTGTACCCGGTGGCCCCGCTGGCGGCCGGGCAGGCGCTGGCCATCGCGGTCTCGCAGTACCGCGACACCGTGCACGTCGGCGTGCACGCCAACCGCGCCGCGCTGCCGGACCTGGAGAAGTTCAGCGGCGCGCTGCCGCTCGCGGTTGCCGAACTCGGCGACCTGTCGTGACCGATTCGCCCGCGCCGCCACGGTTTTCCTGGTTATATGATGGTATGGATCTTGTGGTGCGGACCGAGCACGGAGCGGTGCGCGGCACCGTCGATGGTGAGATCAGCGCGTTCAAGGGAATCCCGTACGCGGCGCCGCTGGACGGCCCGCGCCGGTTCCAGGCTCCGGTCGCGCCCGAGCGCTGGGACGGCGTGCGCGACGCCTCGGCGTTCAGCGCATCGGTGCCGCAGCCCGTGATCATGCCGGGCGTGCCGGCGCTGTGGAATCCCGGCGACGGCACCGATTCCCTCAGCCTGAACGTCTGGACCCCGGACCTCGGCGGCGGGCTGCCGGTGATGGTCTGGATCCACGGCGGCGCGTTCCTGGGCGGCGCGACCGACAGCCCGGAGTACGACGCGGCGCGGCTGGCGAGCGGCGGTGTGGTCGTGGTGACGGTGAACTACCGGGTGGGCTACGAGGGATTCGGCTGGGTCGCCGATGCTCCGGCCAACCGCGGCATCCTGGACCAGCTCGCGGCGTTGCGCTGGGTGCGGGAGAACATCGCGGCGTTCGGCGGCGATCCGGGCAACGTGACGATCTTCGGCGAGTCGGCCGGGGCGACCTCGGTGGCGGCGCTGATCGCCGGTTCGGCTGGGCAGGGCCTCTTTCACCGCGCCATCGCGCAGAGCCTGGGCAGCCTCTACTCGGACGAGGACGAGGCCCGCAAGATCGGCGAGCTGATCGCCGGTCGGCTGGACGTGCCGGCCACCACCGAGGCGCTGGGCTCGGTGCCGTCCGAGGCGATCCACGCGGCCCAGTCCCCGGTGATGCAGGAGATGAACGCCGACCGCGCGGCCTGGACGAACTCCACGCCGTACGCGGTGGTCCTGGACGGGGAGGTGCTGTCGGAGCTGCCGTGGGCGGCGCTGCGCTCCGGTGCGGCCCGCGGCGTGGACCTGATCAGCGGCTACAACACCGACGAGGCCAGGATGTTCACGGTCGGGCTCCCCGCGGAGGCGAAGGACCCGGCCGCGATGGCGCAGGGCTTGCGGCTGGCGCCGTCGGTGGTCGATGAGTACCGCGCCGGGTACCCGGGCGTCGACGACGCGGAACTGTTCAGCGTGATGCTCAGCGACCAGCTGTTCCGCATGCCGTCGACGTGGCTCGCCGAGGGCCACGCCGCCGGCGGCGGGCGGAGCTACCTGTACGAGTTCGCCTGGCCCGTCCCGGGGCTCGGCGGTGCGCTCGGAGCCTGCCACGGGCTGGACGTGCCGTTCACCTTCGGCGTCTCGGAAAGCGAGCTCACCGCGGTGTGGTTCGAGGGCACGGTTCCGCCGGACTTCGAGGACCTCTCCGGAGAGCTGCGCGGGGCGTGGGTCTCCTTCGCCACCACCGGCGACCCGGGCTGGCCCGCCTACACCGCCGCCGACCGCTCGGCCCGGATCTGGAACGTGCCGCCGACGGTGGTGGCCGACCCGATCAAGCCGTCCCGGGAGATCTGGCGGCACCGCTTCCCGGCGTGATCGCCGTCGGCCGGGATGGCGATTTCCCGCCATTCCGGCCGTCGGCGCGGCAGGCACGGGATTCTCTTGCGCATGCCCGGAAGATCGGCTCGTGCGGCGGCGGTTCTCGCGATGGCGCTGGCCGTCGCGGTCCTACCGGGGACCGCGGCCGCGGCGCCGTACTGCCAGAGCATCACGGAGACCTCGAACCCGGACTGGATGGCGGGCCTACCGGACGATGCCGGCCTCGCGAAGCTGTCGATCCCGGGCACCCACCAAACCCTGTCGCTGCACGGCGGTTCCTTGACGCAGACGCAGGAGAACCACGGCGACAGCGCGGAAACGCTGGGCGTGCAGCTGCGGTCGGGCATCCGGGCCATCGACATCCGGGTGCGGCGCTACGACGACCTGTTCACCCTGCACCACGGGCCGTTCTACCAGAACGCCAACTTCTCCGACGTGCTGCGCGAGGCGGGCGAGTTCCTGGCCGCGCACCCCGGCGAAGCGGTGCTCATGCGGCTGAAGGCCGAGTGCACCGGCGAGATGACCTCGTGCACCGACGAGAACAGCCAGCTCGACACCGCGCAGATCCTCGACTGGTACCGGGACAACGACCCCAACGGCGGGTACCTGCTCGACCCGGCGGGCGGTGACGTGCCGACGCTGGGGCAGGCGCGCGGCAAGATCGTGCTGGCCACCCTGCAGGGCGCGGGCGGCGGGCTCTACGAGGGGCGCGGGCTCGGCCAGTTCAACAACGACACCTGGGGCGAGTACGTCCAGGACGCCTACGACGTGCCGACGCTGTTCGACATCGACGACAAGTGGTTCAAGGTCCGCGACCACCTGGACAAGACGGTGGCCGCCGACGCCGGCCGGATGTTCCTGAACTTCTCCAGCGGTTCCAGCCCGGCGGCGTTCCCGGACGCGGTCGCCTGCGGCGCGTCCGGCTTCCGCGGCGTCAACGACTACGCCCTGGAGCACCTCAACGGCAACGACCTGCCGAGGACCGGGGTGATCATGATGGACTTCCCGGGAGCGGACCTGGTGAACGCCATCATCGCGGCCAACCGCTGACCGGCCCGGCAGTCCACGATTCCAGCCAAAATCGGGAACCACCCGAACGCCCAACCATGCCTCGGCCCGAAACCTCCCAATTTCAGGCAAAACCGCGAGCTTTCCTCGGCGGCACGGGGTCTCGGAGTGTTCCAATTTTAGGCAAAATTGGGCGTTCCTCCCGCCGGGTGGCTGTCATCGGAGGGTTTTGGGTGGCGTTGGGGCGCATCCGTCGGGCGGAAGGGAGAATCGCGGCGGACGACCTGTCCTCGGGGCGGCGGAGACGCTCCGTCAGCTGGGCAGGGGCGGGGGATCGTGGTGAGTGACGAGGTGAGTGGGAAGTTGGGACGCTGGATCGACGTCGCCGATGGCGTGCTGGTTCGTCGGTACGAGGAGCTGGACCTCTCGGTCGGCCTCGTCGTGGGCGGTGAGCGCTGCCTCGTCATCGACACCGGCGGCGACGTCGGGCAGGGTGCCGAGCTCGCCGCGGCGGTCCGCGAGGTCACGCCGCTGCCCTGGTCGGTGGTCCTGACCCACGCGCACTTCGACCACAGCTTCGGCACCGAGGCGTTCCTGCCGTGCCAGGTCTGGGCGCACGACCGGTGCCGCGCCCAGCTCGTGGCCACGGGGGCGGATCAGCGCGAGAAGTGGGCTCGGCACTACCGCGAGCGAGGCGAGCACGAGGTCGCCGATCGCATCGATGCGGTGCGGATCGCGTTGCCCGACAACCTGGTCGGCGACCGGCAGGTGATCGACCTCGGCGGGCGCGACGTGGCGCTGCTCCACTTCGGACCGGCGCACTCCGACCACGACGTGGTCGTGCACGTGCCGGATGCGGGTGTCGTGTTCGCGGGCGATCTGGTCGAGCAGGGCGCGCCGCCGCAGTTCGGTGACGCGTACCCGCAGGGGTGGCCCGCCGCGCTGGACGGCATCCTCGCGCTGGACGCGCCGGTGGTGCTGCCCGGGCACGGTGAGCCGGTGGACCGGGAGTTCGTGCGGCGCCAGCGCGCCGAGCTGGCGACCGTGGCCGAGCTGTGCCGGGCGGTGACGGCGGGGGAGCTCACCGCGCAGCAGGCGGTGGAGCGCTCACCCTTTCCCGAGAAGTTCACCCTGGACGCCCTGGCGCGCTGACCTCACTGCGGGGGTTGACGCCCGCGTTGGTTAACGTGAGTAAGTATCGCGGCGGACGGAGGACGGCATGCCAGGCACGACGGAGAAGGCGCTTGCGGCGCTGCGCGCGGAACTGCCCGAGCCGGTGCTGCTGACCGACCCCGATTCCGTCGCCCGCTTCGCCCACGACGAGGCCGAGTGGGCCCCGCACGGCGAACCGCTGGCGGTGGTGCGCGCGACCAGCACCGATGATGTCGTCGCCGCGGTGCGGATCTGCGCCGAGCTGGGCGTTCCGGTGGTGCCGAGAGGCGCCGGGACCGGCCTGTCGGGCGGCGCGAACGCGATCGACGGCTGCGTGCTGATCTCCTTCGAGGGCATGAACGAGATCCTGGAGATCAACCCGCGCGAGCAGCTCGCCGTGGTGCAGCCCGGCGTGGTCAACGACGATCTGCGCGCCGCCTGCCGCGAGCAGGGCGCCTGGTACCCGCCGGACCCGGCCAGCTCGCCGTGGTCGACCATCGGCGGCAACGTCGCCACCAACGCGGGCGGCGTGTGCTGCGTGAAGTACGGCGTGACCCGCGACTACGTGCTGGGCCTGGAAGCCGTCGTCGGCGACGGCGAGGTGGTGCGGCTGGGACGGCGTACCGCCAAGGGCGTCGCCGGCTACGACCTGTGCGGGCTGTTCGTCGGCTCGGAAGGCACGCTCGGCGTGATCACCGAGATCACCGTCAAGCTGCTGCCCGGCCTGCGCGCTCCCGAGCGCACCGTGGTCGGGTACTTCGATTCCCTCGTGGCGGCGGGCGAAGCGGTGGCCGCGGTCGCCGCGGCCGGGATCGTGCCGTCGGCGCTGGAACTGCTCGACCAGCACTGCCTGAAGGCCGTCGACGAGTGGAAGAACATGGGCCTCAGCGCCGAGGCGAACGTGCTGCTGCTCGGCCGTTCCGACACGCCGGGCGCGGCGGGGGAGCAGGAGGTCGACGGGCTGCTGCGCTGCTTCGACGAGGCCGGCGCGGCCTGGAGCGCCCGTTCCACCGACGAGCACGAGGCGGACGCGTTGTTCGCCGCGCGCCGGCTGGCGTATCCGGCGCTGGAGCGGCTCGGCCCGGTGCTGACCGAGGACGTCTGCGTGCCGCGGGCGAAGGTGCCGGAGATGCTGGGCCGCATCGAGGCGGCGGCGCAGCGGCACGACACGCAGATCGCCAACATCGCGCACGCCGGCGACGGCAACCTGCACCCGCTGATCATCACGCCGCCCGATGACCACGCGTCGCGGCTGCGCGCGCAGCGGGCCTTCGACGACATCGTCGCCGACGCCATCGCGATGGGCGGCACGGTGACCGGCGAGCACGGCGTGGGCCTGCTCAAGCGCAAGGGCCTGCACGCGGAGCTCAGCCCGGCGGTGATCGGCATGCACCACGCCGTCAAGAACGCCCTCGACCCGGCCGGGATCTTCAACCCAGGCAAGGTCTTCGGCGACCCGAACAGCTGAGAGCCCGCACGCGAGCACGTCGGGGAACACCCGCGTGAGGCCCGTTTCCCAATTGCTGCGGGAAAAGCGGCCCTCCGCGCTTGGAGGCTGCGCGGATTGGTGCCTCGCCTCGGCTCCGGGAAGCGCCGTTTTCGCGCGAAAACGGCGCCCCCAGGCGTGGCGAACGCCGGTTTCGCGCGAAAACGGCGTGCAGAGCACGTTCCCGAGCAGCCGGCGGAGCGCCGTCAGCGCTTCGCGAGTTCCAGGGCCGCCGTTTCGATGGTGTCCTCGTCGAGCAGGACGTGGTAGGCCGCCGCGCCGAGCGGGATGAAGCTGTCCTCGCTGGTGACCCGGGCGATCGGCCCGGCGAAGCCGCCGTCGACGAGCGCTGTCACCACCGGCTCGGAAACGCCGCCGCTACGGCGGGTTTCGTCCACCACCAGCACCCTGCCGGTCGCTCCCGACGCGGCCAGCAGGTACTCGATCGGCAGCGGTGCCAGCCAGCGCAGGTCCAGCACCCGCGCCCCGATGCCGCGCTCCCGCAGCCGCTTCGCGACTCGCAGGCTCATCGGTACGCCGTTGCCGAAGCTGACCAGCGTCAGGTCGTCGCCGTCGCCGTACTCGCGGGCCCGCCCGATCGGCACGTGGTGCTCACCGGGCGCGGGGTACCGCGCCAGCCACTCGCCGTCGCCGGGTTCGTGCAGGTCGCGCGTGTGGTACAGCGCGATGGGCTCCAGGAACACGCACACCCGGCCGTCCTCGTGCGCGGCGGCGACGCAGGTGCGCAGCATCGCGGCGGCATCGTCGGGCCGCGACGGCGAGGCGACCACGACGCCCGGCAGGTCGCGCAGCGCGGCGACGCTGTCGTCGTTGTGGAAGTGGCCGCCGAAACCCTTCTGGTAGCCGTAACCGGCGATGCGCACGACCATCGGGTTCCGGTACTGACCGTTGGAGAAGAAGCTCAGCGTGCTGCCCTCTCCGCGCAACTGGTCGGCCGCGTTGTGCACGTACGCGAGGTACTGGATCTCGGGGATCGGCAGCAGCCCGGCGAGTCCCGCACCGAGCGCGGTGCCCAGGATGCTCTGCTCGTCCAGCAGCGTGTCGAACACCTTGGTGCCGCCGAACTTCTTGCGCAGCCCGCGCGTCACCCCGTACACGCCGCCCTTGCGCGCGACGTCCTCGCCGAAGGCCACGACGCCCGGGTCGCGACCCAGCTCCTCGGTCAGCGACCGGTTGATCGCCTGCGCCAGGGTCAGCGGCCCCTCGGCTTCGGGCAGCTGATCGGCGAAGACCTCCGCGCGCCGCGGCGGGACCTCGCCCGCCCGGCGTGCAACGGCGTCGGGCCGGTCTTGGTAGATCGACGCCATCACCTCGGCGGCGCTGCCCAGTTTGCGGCGGCCGAGCGCATCCTCCGCGATGCGCGCGACCTCGGCCCGCTTGTCCTCGTAGCGTGCGAGCACCTCGCCTGGCTCCAGGATCCCGTTGTCCACCAATGCTTTCGCCGTGCCGAGCAGCGGGTCGCGCTGGTAGTCGGTGGTGATCTCGGTGCGCGACCGGTAGCCGGATTCCACGTCGGACCCGGCGTGCCCCATCAACCGCACCGTCCGCAGGTGCAGGAACGCCGGGGCGTGGTGCTCGCGAACCCAGTCGGCGGCCTCCCGCGCGACCGCCAGGCACTGCACCGGGTCGGCGCCGTCGACCGTGAAGTACCGCAGGCCGGCGCGGTCGCGGTAGGTGGATTCGATCCAGCCCTGCGGGGTGCGCACGCTGATCCCGATGCCGTTGTCCTCGCACACCAGCAGCAGCGGCATCGGCAGGCCCTGGAAGGCGCAGTGCAGCGCCGAGTTGATCGCGCCGGTCGCGGTCGAGTGGTTCGCCGAGGCGTCGCCGAAGCTGCACACCACCACCGAATCCGCCGGCCACGCGGTCGGGACGCCCAGTTTCGCCGCCCGCCCCAGGGAGAACGCCAGGCCGACCGCGCGGGGCAGGTGCGAGGCGATGGTCGAGGTCTGCGGGATGACGGACAGCTCGGCGTTGCCGAACACCTTGTGCCGCCCGGCGGAGATCGGTTCGTCGGCCGAGGCGACGATGCCCAGCAGCACGTCGCGCAGCGGTTGCTGCCCCGGCACCTGCCGGCCGCGGTGGACGTAGAAGCCACCGGAGCGGTAGTGCAGCAGCGCCGGATCGGTCGGCCGCAGCGCGGCGGCGACCGCGGCGTTGGACTCGTGCCCGGACGAGCCGATGCTGTAGAAGCCCTTGCCCTGCGAGCCCAGTTGCCGCGCCTGGAAGTCCAGGTGCCGGCTGCCAGCCTGCGAGTCGAACAGCGCCAGCAACTCGTCGCCCGGCCCCGACCCGGTCGGCGTCCGTGCGGACCAACCGGCCACGGCGGCCCGGAAGAACTCGTCAACGGGCTCGGTCTTGTCGCTCATCGATCCTCCGTGTTGCAAGTGAGCGGGTCGGGCGCTGGGTCGTGAGTGCTTTGTGCCGCTATAGCGACACGAAGCACTCACGAGCCGATGCGGTCACGGCTCGCGCGGTTCCGCGTGCCAGCCGTTGGCCACCTGGGCGCAGGACTTGGCCAGGCACTCCAGCGCGATCGGCAGCAGCGGGTTGGTGTTCTGCTTCCGGTACAGGGCCTTCACCCTGCGGTGCGGCTGCCAGCCGGAGATCCGGGAGATGCGCACGTGGTCGTCGGGGATCGCCAGCCCGGGCAGCACCGCGACCCCGAGGTCGCGGGCCACCAGGTCCCGGATCACCGAGTAGTCGTTGCTGCGGAAGGTGATCCGCGGCACGAACCCGGCCGCGGCAGCCAGTCGCACCAGCGCCCGCGCGCCCGCGGTGTCCTGCCGGGTGCAGATCCAGGCGTCGTCGGCGAGCTCGCGCAGGTCCACCTCCGGTGCGCCGGCCAGCCGGTGCGTTTCGGGCAGCGCCAGCCGCAGCGGCTCGGCCATCAGCTCCTCCACGCACAGCTCGATCGGCCACTGCCGAGGATCGAGGTCGTACTCGAAGACCACCGCCGCGTCCAGGACGCCTTCGAGCACGTCGCCGAGCACCTCGTCCGGTTCGCCCTCGTCGAGCTGCACCTCGGCGCTGGGCCGCTCGGCGACCACGGCGGCCAGCACGTCGGGCAGCACCCGCGCGTTGGCGGTGGCGAAGCTGGCCAGTCGCAGGCTGCCTTCCTCGCCGGCGACCATCGCCCGCACCTCGCGTTCCAGCGAGTCGAGCGCGCCGAGCGCGTCGCGGCTGCGGTCGGCGAGCCGGACCGCCAGCGCGGTGCTGCGAGCGGAGCGGGCGGAGCGTTCGAACAGCGGCGCGCCGACCGCGCGTTCCAGCAGCACCATCTGCTGGGACACCGCCGATGCGGTGTAGCCGAGCACCCTCCCGGCCTCGGCGAACGAGCCGGTGCGGACGCATTCCTGCAGGGTTCTCAGGTGGATCGGGTTGAGCACGCCTGCCCCCTCAACTCTCGTCTTCCAGACCGCGCACCAGAGGCCGGCTCGCCCCGGGTGCCGACCGCAATTTCCATTGAAATCGAACCTTCGATTTCAATTGGGCATACATAAGTCAGGGCACCCACAGTCCAGGGAGCCTCTGAGGTTCCGCCACCCGCACCGCCACGCAAATTGAGGTTGGAAGAACCTCAATGGAAGTTGCGGAGCCACGCGATGTGGGTTCAGGTTCAAAGCGGCCCTCGCACGGCGGCGGTTCTGGGCAACCGGCCGCGCAGCTGCATCGCCGTCCGCACCCGCTGCTTCGCCAGGTCCAGCGCCGCCTGGTGCGGCAGCACGCCGTCGGCCTGCGCGGTGTCCAGCACCAGCACGGTGTTGCTGCGGGTCCGCTCCGCGACCGCCCGCAGGATCGCGGTCGGCTCCGGCCGGAAGGCGGAATACCGCGCATCCATCGCGAAACCGGCCGCGATGGCGCCGCCGGCGTTGGCGATGAAGTCCGGCACCACGGTGATCTCGCGGGTGGCCAGCAGCCGGCGGGCCTCCGGCGTGGTCGGCAGGTTCGCGCCCTCCACGACCAGCCCGGCCCGGATGCCGGCGGCGACGGCTTCGTCGATGACGTCCTGCCCGGCGGCCGGGATCAGCACGTCGCAGTCCACCAGTAGTTCCTCGCCGCGCGGAATCCGCTGCTGCGCCGAGGCCTTGGCCACGCACGCATCGCCGAACTCGGCGCGGGCGTCCAGCCACCGCGGCACGTCGAGCCCGTCCGGGTCGTGCACCGACCCGTCGATCGTGGACAGCGCCACCAGCTGCGCGCCGAGCTCGTGCAGCCGCTGCGCCGCGGCCGCCCCGACCGCGCCGAAACCCTGCACCGCCACCCGCGCGCCGGCCACGCTGCGGCCCTGCCGGGCCAGCGCCGCGTCCACGGCCTCGGCGACGCCGTGGCCGGTCACGCCCAGCTGGTCGTAGGGCACGCCGCCCAGCGATTCGGGCACCCCGACGGCCGCGCCGCGATCGCCGAGCTCGTCCTGGATGATCGCCGCGTCGTGCTCGGTCATCCCCATGTCCAGCCCGGCGACGTAGCTGGCCGGGATCTGGTCGGCCAGCCGCCGCGCGAAGGCCCGCACGATCCGCTCCTTGTCCGGCGAGTCCGGGTCGGCGAAGATGCCGGCCTTCGCGCCGCCGTGGAACAGGTCGACCGCGGCCCACTTCCAGGTCATCACGCGGGCCAGCCGGGCGACCTCGCCGACGGTGACGGTCGGGCTCATCCGGGTGCCGCCCTTGCCGGTGCCGCGGGCGGTGTTGTCGATGACCAGCACGCCCCGCATGCCGGTGCGCGCGTCGGAGACGCACACGACCTTCTCCGGGCCCCACTCGTCGATCTCCTGCAACAGATCACGCACGGTTCGCGCTCCTTCGTCGGCTGCGCCGCGCGCAGCCCGGTCGGGAATTCAGTTCTCGTTCTTGAAGCGGCGAAGACGCTCAGCCCACCCTCGCAACCGGCACCGCCGCGGGTTCTCAGGCGTCGTCTCGGGAGGACAACCCCGGCGCTGTGTTGGACATGCATGAGTCGGGGATCCCGGACCGAGACGGTGCCCGAGGTTCCGCTACGCACTGCTACGCAGAAAGGGTCCAAAACAGCCTTTCAGACGCAGTTGTGCTCGGGGCGGACCTCGGCCCCGGCGAAGCGGCGGGCGTCGAGGCCGGAGACGTCGACGACCGGCCGGCGGCCGAGCACGAGGTCGCGCATCACCTCACCGATCGCCGGCCCCTGCAGGAAGCCGTGGCCGGAGAAGCCGGTGGCGTACAGGAACCGGTTCGTTCCCGCCGCCTCGCCGATCAGCGCGTTGTGGTCGGGCGTCATCTCGTAGAGCCCGGCCCAGCCGTGCGCCACGCCGATGTCGGCCAGCCGCGGCGCGCGCCGCGCCACCGCGTCGGCGAGCCGCCCGAGCCAGCGGTCGTCGGTGTTGAGCCGGAAGCCGTACTCCTCGTCGGGGTCGGACATGCCGATGAGCAGGCCCGGGCCCTCGTCGTGGAAGTAGAAGCTGGTGCCGAAGTCGATGGTGAACGGCAGCCGCGGCGGCAGGTCCGGCACCGGCTCGGTGACCAGGATCTGCCGGCGCAGCGGGCGAACGGGCAGCTCGACGCCGGCGAACTCGCCGACGGCCGCCGACCAGGCGCCCGCCGCGCAGACCACTGTGGACGTTTCGACGGAGCCGAAGTCGGTGTGCACCGCGGTTATCTCGCCGCGGCTGACCTCGATGCCGGTGACCGGGCAGTTCCGCCGCAGCAGCGCCCCGTGGTGCCGGGCGCCCTGCGCGTACCCCTGCACCACCGCCTCGGGCGTGCAGTGCCCGTCGGTGGGGGAGAAGGCCGCCGCCCGCAGCCCGTCCGGCACGACGTACGGGGAGAGCTCGCAGGCCTCCCGGACGGTCAGCATCCGGCTGGGCACGCCGAACTCGTTCTGCAGCCGCACGCCGCGCTCGAAGGCCGCGACGTCCGCGTGATCGGACAGCAGGAACAGGTAGCCGTGCTGCTTGAGGTCGATCTCGCCGCCGGGCCGCCGCGCGAAGTCCTCGAACGCCCGCAGGCTGCGCCGCCCGAGCTCGATGTTGACCGGGTCGGAGAACTGCGCCCGCACGCCGCCGGCGGCCTTGCTGGTGCTACCCGCGCCGAGCTCGTCGCGCTCCAGCAGCAGCACGTCCACGCCGGCCTCGGCGAGGTGGAAGGCGGTGCTGACGCCCACCACCCCGCCGCCGATCACGACGACCTCGGCCCGGTGCGGCAGCATCACCGCGCACCGCCGAGTTCCGGTGGCAGCCGGAAGTCCAGCTCCGGCTCGACGGTGTCGACGTCCATCTGCGCCTTCTGCAGCTTGCCGGAGAAGTCCCAGTTCAACGACTGCCAGCGGGTGAACTGGTCGAGCACCCAGACGCCGGACTGGCGGCTGCCGTTGCCGGACTTGCCGTTGCCGCCGAAGGGCAGGTGCGCCTCCGCGCCGGAGGTCGAGTTGTTCACGCTGACCATGCCCGCGCCGATGCCCTCCCGGAACCGGAACGCGGTTGCCGGGTCGGTGGTGTAGATCGCCGCGGACAGCCCGTAGCCCGGGGCGTTGCCCAGCTCGATGGCCTCGTCCAGCGTGTCGTAGGTGGTGACGCCGACGATCGGGCCGAAGGTCTCGTTGCGGAACACGTGGTCGTCCGGCCGCAGCCCGTCCAGCAGCACCGGGTGGTAGTACAGCCCGGTCGACGGGTCGCCCTGGAATCCCTTGCGCGGCGCCGAATCGGTGATCCGGCCGACCGATTCCGAACCGAGCACGGTGTGGTGCCCGGCGATGTTGCCCAGGATGGACTCGAAGTTGTCGGCGAACTTCTGGTCCAGCAGCGGGCCGTAGAGCACGTCGCCCGCCGGGTCGCCGATGGTGGCCGCGCGCAGCGCCGCGTCCAGCCGCCCGACGAACTCGTCGTGCACGTCGCGGTGCACGATCAGGTTGCCCAGCGAGGTGCAGCGCTGCCCGGCGGTGCCCCATCCGGAGAACAGCGCGCCCTCCACGGCCAGGTCGAGCTCCGCGTCCGGGGTGACGATCATCGGGTTCTTGCCGCCCAGCTCCAGGCACGGGCTCTGCAGGTAGCGGCCGCACAGCTCGCCGACCCGCGCGCCGACCGCGCTGGAACCGGTGAAGCCGACCTTGTTGACGGTGCCTGCGGCCAGCGCGGACTCCAGGCCCTTGAAGGTCGCCTCGCCGTCGGTGTAGACGAGGTTGAGCACGCCCTTGGGCACCCCGGCGCGCCAGGCCAGCTCGGCCAGCGCCCGCGCCGCGCCCGAGGCGTACTCGGCGGGCTTCCACACCACGGCGTTGCCGCACAGCAGCGCGGGAACCATGTACCAGGACGGCACCGCGACCGGGAAGTTGCCCGCGGTGATCACCACCGCGACGCCCACCGGCACGCGGAAGGTGAACAGCTGCTTGTCCGGCATCTCCGAGGGCACGGTCTGCCCGTAGAGCCTGCGGCCCTCGCCGAGGAAGAAGTCGCAGGTGTCGATGATCTCCTGCACCTCGCCGAGCGCCTCGGCGTAGGGCTTGCCGATCTCCCGGGTCACCAGCCGCGCCAGCGACTCCTTGTTCGCCTCGACCAGCCGGCCCAGCCCGGCCACCACCCGCCCGCGCACCGGCGCGGGCACCTGCGCCCACTCGCGCTGCGCCCGCTGCGCCTGTTCGGTCGCGGCCGGCAGCGTCTCGGGTCCGCCGAGGGAGACCTCGGCGACGACGTCCTCCAGGTTCGCCGGGTTGCGCGAGAGGTACTCGCCTCCGCCGTCGACCCGGGCGGGGGCCTCCGGACCGATCACGGAGCTCAACGTCGACTGCACCGACATGCACCTCTTCCAGCTCGTTGGGGTACTCGCGCGCAGGTGTGCCGCGGGCCACCTCCGCCGTCGGGATCACCGTAAATCCCCGGAGGCATCTTCGCGGAGAATCAGAAGAGTGATTTCTTCTCCCTCTGAGCGACAGCGCGACTTCTGCTCGCGATGATCTCCACGCGCCGAGATGTCGATCTCTACCGCTGCGGGCGGAGGTGTGGCAGCGTGCCGCGCATGGACGTGTGGAGCGACGCCGACGTGGCCGCGGCGCTGGACCTGGACACCGCCATCGCCTCGCAGCGGCTGGCGTTCGAATCGCTCGGCCGGGGCGAGGCGCAGCTCGCCGAGAAGGTCGCCATCCGAACGGGCGACGACACGACGCTGTGCTACCTCAGCCGCCTGTCGCCGAGGCACGGAGCCGTCAGCAAGCTGGTCGCGGTCCACCCCGGCAACGCCGACCGGGGCCTGCCCGCGATCTCGGCGACGGTGCTGGTCCTGGACGCGGCCACCGGCCGGCCGGTGGCGACCATGCAGGCGACCGCGCTCACCGAGATCCGCACGGCCGCGGGCAGCGCCGTCGCCGCCGACGCCCTCGCGGTGCCCGACGCCGACGAACTCGCGATCCTCGGCTCCGGCGTGCAGGCGAGGGCACACGCCCGTGCGATCGCGCGCGTGCGCGAACTGCGCGAAATCCGGATCTACGGCCGCGACGCGGCGCGCCGCGAGGCTGCGGCCGCGGAACTGGCGGCCGAGCTGGGCATCGCGGTGCGAGCCGTGGCGAGCGCCGGAGAAGCGGTCCGCGAAGCGCCGCTGATCGCGGCCTGCACCCTCAGCGCGGAACCCGTCGTTCCGACCGCCGCGGTCGCGGCGGGAGCGACGGTGATCAGCGTCGGCAGCTTCGAGCACCACCGGTGCGAGGTGGACGCGGAGCTGATCCGGCGCGCCGGAGCGGTCGTGGTCGACGAAGTCGGCACGGCCGCGACGCACGCGGGGCCGATCGCGCGCGCCTTGGAGCGCGGCGACATCGAGCGCGCGCAGCTGCGAGCGCTCGGCGCGGTGCTGCTGGGCGAAGCCGCGGGGCGCGTCAGCGCGGGGGAGGTGGTGTTCTACAACAGCGTGGGCCTGGGCGTGCAGGACGCCGCCGCGGCCCACGCCGTGCTCGGCTCCCTCTGACACGCGGTGA
The DNA here is from genome assembly GCF_056431645.1 of Saccharopolyspora sp. NPDC045839. NCBI lineage: Bacteria > Bacillati > Actinomycetota > Actinomycetes > Pseudonocardiales > Pseudonocardiaceae > Saccharopolyspora > Saccharopolyspora sp. NPDC045839. The sequence goes on along the minus strand of NZ_JBWKKH010000017.1, from coordinate 172,880 downwards.
CTTCCGGAAAGGCGAAGGGTGGTGAACTGTTCGGTGGAATGCGTCAATGTGTGGGGGAATGTGATGGTTTGGTAGATCGCGGGGATTGTCGGTGCTCACGGGTACTGTTCGCGATGATGAGCACGGTGTTGCAGGCGTATCGGTTCGCGCTGGACCCGAATCCTGGGCAGGAGTCGGCGTTGCGGTCGCATTGTGGCGCGCAGCGGTTCGCGTTCAACTGGGGGCTGGGGCGCATCAAGGCCAACGTTGATCAGCGGAAAGCTGAAGCATCGTACGGCCTGGACGGAGATGAGTTGACGCCGTCTGTGAGCTGGTCGGCCTACAGCTTGCGGAAGGACTGGAACCAGGCCAAGGACGCGGTTGCGCCGTGGTGGCAGGAAAATTCGAAGGAGGCGTACTCGTCTGGCTTGGCCAATCTGGCGGCCGCGCTGAAGAACTGGGGCGACTCGAACAAGGGCAAGCGCAAGGGTCGCAAGGTCGGGTTCCCGAGGTTCAAGGGCAGGCGGGCTGGGTTGTCGTGCCGGTTCACCACTGGCAGCTTCGGTCTCGACCGCGACCGGCGCCATGTGAAGCTGCCCCGTATCGGGGTGGTGCGCACGGATGAGTCCACTCGCAAGCTCGCTCGTCATGTGGAGTGTGGGAGGGCGCGGATCCGGTCGGCGGCGGTGTCGTTTCGGGCGGGGCGCTGGTTTGTGTCGTTCTCGGTGGAGATCACCCGCGACGATCCCGCCCCCGTCCAGCCCGGTGTGACGGTGGGTGTGGATCTTGGGATCAAGTCTCTCGCCGTGTTGTCGACCGGCGAGGTGATCGCCAACCCGAAGCACCTCGAAGTGGCGCAACGCGAGTTGCGACGGTTGCAGCGTCGGGCTTCTCGACGTCAAGGCCCGGACCGGCGTACCAGGCAGAAGCCGTCGAATCGTTGGCGGAAGGCTCAAGCTCGCATCGCCAGGCTTCACACCAAGGTGGCCAACGCGCGCCGCGACGGACTGCACAAGCTGACCACCTGGCTGGTGCGGACCTTCGGTGCGATTGTTTTGGAAGATCTCAACGTTGCGGGCATGACCCGTAACCGCCGCTTGGCGCGGCGCATAGCGGATGCCGGCATGGCCGAACTCCGACGTCAGGTTGAGTACAAAGCCTCCTGGGCCGGGGTGTGCGTGCACGTCGCGGACCGGTGGTATCCCAGCTCCAAAACGTGTTCGGATTGTGGCGTGGTGAAAGCCAAGCTGCGCCTGTCCGACCGTGTTTTCATCTGCTCCTCCTGCGGGATGAGCATGGATCGTGACCTCAACGCGGCCCGCAACCTCGCCAAGCTTGCTGAGGTCACGACGTCCTCCCCGAGTTGCGGGGCGACGGTAAACGAGCCCGATGGAAACCTGTGCAAGCCCCGCACTACGCGGGCAGCGGGTACTGCCACGGGAAGACCTGCGCCGAACAGCGTGGGCCAACGTCGGCACCGCAAGGTGTCTGCTCACGACACGCTTTCACACGCTTCGTGAACGGAGGTACTCGGTGCGAGATGAGACTGCCGCGACCTGCGGGCCGTTGTTGTTCCTCGGCCTCCTGGTCTGCGGCCACCGCGAAACCAGGCGCGTGATGCCGGGCGGCTCGGTCGACCTGAGCGCGCTGGACGAGGAGAAGCAGTGACCACCGCAGCGGTCTCGACCTGGAAACCACGCGCCGCCGCAGGCGTTTTCGGCGCCTCGATCGCCACCGGCGCGGCGGTCCTCGCCACCGGCGGCGCGGGCACCCTGTGGGGCCTGACGCCGATCGTGGTGTACGCGATCCTCGTCCTGCTCGACGTGGACGTCGTGCTCGCCACCCTCGCCGCGCTGGTCGTCGCGGCGCTGGAGACCGGCACCGCGCCGCTGGAGCTGGGCACGCTGATGGGCGAGTCCTTGGGCTCGTTCATCGCCGTGGTCGGCATGATCATCCTGCTCGGCGGCGGTCTCGGCCGGGTCGTCACCGAGACGGGCGCGGCCGCGACGATGGTGCGGATGGTGTTGCATGGCATCGGGATCAGCACCCGGCTGCGGTTCCGGATCGGCGTGATGCTGTCGGCGACGCTGCTGGGCGCGGCGCTGGGCACGCTGTCGGGCGCGAGCGCCCTGCTGGTGCCGATCGTGCTGCCGATCGCCGCCGCGATGCGGCTGACCCCGCCGTCGATGGCCGCGATGTTCCACGCGGGCACCGCCGCGGGCCTGGTCACCGGCCCGTTCACGCCACCGGTGGTCACGATCATGGGCACCGCGCAGATCGGCTACGGGGAGTACCTGCTCAACGCCGGGATCCCGATGGCCGCCACGGTCTGGCTCACCGGGCTGGGCATGTCGCACTGGATCCAGCGGCGCACCGAGGGCGGCGAGGCCTACCCGGCCGACGTCGTGGAGGAGGCCGAGCACGACCCGGCGACCGCCAGGCGGGCGACCATCGGCTTCCTCGGCAGCATGGTGGTCCTGGTGGCGCTGGGCATCGCGTTCCAGGCGAGCTACACCTACGTGCTGATCGTGATGCCCGTCAGCGCCGCGGTCACCGCCCTGTGCGGCCGCATGTCGCCGACGGCCGCGCTGCACGCGATGTACCGGGGCGCGCAGCCGCTGCTGTGGTTGTTCCTGCTGTTCTGGCTGCTCAACCCGATGCTGGAGCTGCTGGAGCGCTCGGGCGCCTACGACGCGATGCAGCGGCTGGTGGCGCCGACGCTGGGCGATGTCGGGCCGTGGCTGTTCTGCATGATCGTGCTGGTCGTCGGCTGGCTCGGGGTCTCCGGCGCGGCGGTAGCGCAGGTGGTGCTGCTGCAGAAGCTGTTCGGCCCGGCGCTGGCCGGGCTGGGCATTCCGCCCGGCGCGTGGGCCGCGGTGCTGCTGGGCTCCTCGCAGATCGACTGGTTCGGGCCGTTCCCGGGGCCGGACATGATCGGGCAGATGGGCCTCGCGCGCTCCCGGAACCTGCGGATGATGATGTTCAACGGCTGGGCGATCATGGTCGCCAACCTGGCCCTGTTCGCGGTCTTGTTCCTCGTCCTGATCTGACCCGGGCAGGCCCGCTCGAGGAATCAGTTGGGGAGGCGCGTGGTGGGGTTTGCGGAGCGGTTGCGGGCCGAGGCGGCGTTCGGGGGCCTGCCCGGGCGGGTCGGGTTCGCCGCCTGGGATCTCGACGAGCGGGAACCGGTGCTGGTCGACGCCGAGCGGGTCGTGCACGCCGCCAGCACGATCAAGGTCCTGATCATGATCACCGCGCTGCGCGCGGTGCACGAGGGGCGCCTGGGGCTGGACGCCGAGGTCGAGCTGCCCGCCGAGCGGGTCGGCGGGTTCGGGGTGCTGCGGGAACTGCCCAGCGTGGCGCGGGTTTCGCTGCGCGACCTGATCACGCTGATGATCGTGATCAGCGACAACGCCGCCACGAACGCGGTGATCGACGCGGTCGGGTTCGAGACGATCCGGGCCTGCGCCGCCGACCTGGGCTGCACTGCGACCCGGGTCCAGCGGCGGCTGATGGACGTCAACGCCCCGGGCCGCAACGAGACCACGGCGCTGGACCAGGCGCGCGTGCTCGCCGCGCTGGCCGGGGGATCGGCGCTGCCACCGGAACTGACCGAGCACGCGCTCGACGTCCTGTCGCGGCAGCAGGTCCGGGACCGGCTGCCCGCGCTGCTGCCGGAGGGCGCGCAGTGCTGGAACAAGACCGGCGAGCTGCTCGGCCTGCGCCACGACGTGGGGCTGATCGGCGCCGACCGGCCGCGAGCGGTGGTCGCGGTGCTGGTCGACGAGCTCACCGACGAACGCTCCAGCACCGGCTACCGGGGCGGCCCGGCCTGCGACGCGATCGCGAGCCTCGGGAGGGCCGTCCACCAGGCCCTCGGCTGAGCGTTCGGAACGGCGGGTGCTGGATCGGGTTCGCGGGTCAGCGGCTCCAGCCTGCCGGGTCGGTGACCGGGCGGGCGTCGGTCGGCGGCGGCTCGACCGGCCGTCCCTCGAACTGGGTGGACAGCACGACGTACGAGTGCATCTCGCCGTGTTCGCCGAGCCGTTCGAACAGGCCCTCCAAGTGCCGCATCGACGCCACCCGGACCTTGAGCATGCTGCACGAACTGCCGCTGAGCTTGTGCACCTCGGCCACTTCCGGGAAGTCGGCGGAGGTGGTGGTCTTCAGCAGGCAGCGGCCGAGCTGGCAGCGCATCTGCACGAAGGCGGTCAGCGGCAGGCCCGCCTTCGCCGGATCCACTCGCGCCTCGTAGCCGGTGATCACCCCGGCCTCCTCCAGCCGGCGGACCCGGTCGGCCACGGCGGGCGGGGACAGGTTGACCCGGCGGCCCAACTGGTTGAACGACAGCCGGCCGTCGTCCTGCAGTTCGGCGAGGATGCGCCAGTCGATCTGGTCGAGCGGTCTCTGCATCCGGAAAGTATTGCGGCTGAATGCCTTGCGAACAACAACCGGATCGCGTAGATCACCGCTGTTCGCGCATTCAGCTGGGCTGGCGGGTTTTCTACCGTGATGACCATGCTTCGAACTGGGATGATCGACCGGCGGCGAGGCGCGGCGACCGCAGCGCTGTGCGCGGGCACGGTGGTGATGAACGCGGCGATGGGCATGGCGAGCGCGGTGAGCACGATCGTCGCCGGGGAGCGGTTGGGCACCGCGTGGGGTGCGGTGCCGAGCACCGCTGGAATCGTCGGCACCGGCCTGGGTGCGCTGCTGCTCAGCCACGGGATGAACCGGTGGGGCCGGCGGACCGGGCTGCTGCTCGGTTACGGCCTGGCCACCGCGGGTGGGTTGACCGCCACCTTGGCCGCGATCCACGGGGACACGGTCGGTCTGTGCGTGGGACTGCTGCTGCTCGGCTTCGGCAACGCCGGGGCGCAGTTGTCCCGATACGCGGCTGCGGAGATGTATCCGCCGCACCGGCGGGGTCGTGCGATCGGCACGGTCATCTGGGCGGCGACCCTTGGTGCCGTCGGCGGGCCGCTGCTGATCGCGCCGACGGCCGCGCTAGGTGGGTTTCTCGGCTGGTCGGAGCCGGCTGGTGCCTTCCTGGTCGTCGCGGCCTGTTGCGCGGTGGGTGTGGTCGCCGGGTGCGGCGTGCCGGCCCGGACGGGCGTGCGGGACAGCGCGCCAGGAGTGCGGCTGGGGCATCTGCTGCGGGCACCCGCGGCCCGCGGCGCGCTGCTGGTCATGGCGAGCGCGCAGGTGGTGATGGTCGCGCTGATGACCGCGGCGCCGCTCGACATGCACGAACACGGTGCGGGGCTGGGCATGGTCGGCGCGGTGTTGTCAGCGCACACGCTCGGCATGTTCGTGCTCTCTCCTGTCACCGGGCGGTTGGTGGACCGGTTCGGCACCCGGCCCGTGATGCTGTCCGGCCTGGTCGCGCTCGCGCTGTCCAGCGCGATCGCCGCGTCCGTCAGCGACCATTCGCTGCGCGGGGTGGCGCTGTTCCTGTTGGGCTACGGGTGGAACCTGTGCTTCGTCGGCGGAAGTGGTCAGATCGCCAGGCAGTTGCCCGCGGCGGACCGGATGCAGGTCGAGGGTGCCGTGGACGCGGCGGTGTGGGGCGCTGCCGCGGTCGCCGGCCTCGCCTCCACGGCGATCCTCGCGGCCGGTGGATACGCGACGTTGGGGGTGGTGGGCGGGGTGCTGGCAGTGCTGCCGATCGCCGTGTTGGTGCGGCGGCGGTGATCGATGCCGCGGCCTGCGCGTTCTGGGATCGCGCCACCGACGGTGTCCGCGCGAAGTGGTCGGCCGGGCGCCGCGAACACCGAAAATCACCACGAACAAGTGTTCTAAAAAGTATCCTGACGTGCTAGAATATCCTTGTCGGGCAGGGGGTTCGGGCGCATTTGGACCACTGTGGACCGTCGTCTTCGGGGGCGGATCGCAGTGGCGCTGAATGCTGCCCTCGACCGCGGGAAGGGGCACTCGTGGACGGTGTGCAGATCAGTCTCGGTTCGTTCCTCGACTACATGCGCAGCACGCCGCGCGGTTGCGCGGGCATCGTGCGGGACCAGCGGGAGATCTACCTCGATGAGACGAGCATGGCCTGGGCGTTCTACGGGCCGTTCCGGCTGGCGCTGCGGCGGGCGGTGACCTCGCCGGACGCGGTGGAGATCGTCGCGGCGGCGGTGCGGCAGGCGCGTCCGGTGCAGCAGCCCCACTTCCAGGAGCTGCACGCGGGATTCCAGCGCTGGTGGGGCAGGGCGAAGGCGGTCGGCGTGCCGATGACCTCCGCGCGGTGGAACATCGGTGGCCTCGCGGTCACCATCTCGGACCGGAGTTCGCTGGCGCTGCGGCGCCAGGACGGCCGCACCGAGGTCGTGCTGCCGTACCTGAAGGAACCCGAGCTGGGCACGGACTCCGCGAGCCTGGCGCTGCGGCTCCTGGAGCATGCGATGCCGGCCCTGCGGCCGGGGGCGACGCCGATGGTGCTCGACGTGCGCCGCGGAAAACCGTTGCGGCTGCGCAAGAACGCCAACCGGGTGGAGCTGGACGCGTTGCTGGCGGCCGAGGCGGCCAAGTACCTCGCGCACTGGACCGCGGTGGTGGGAGCGCCGGCGCCGTCGACCGCGTCGAGCGATGTGGGGTTCCGGCCGAGGCTGGTGCCGGAGATCCCGCTCCCACGGGTGGGCGGCATCTAGCGTCTACCGCTCGCTCGCCGGGGCGCGACCCGGATTTCCAGGGTTGCGTCCCGGCTTCGCGTCGGTTCGCCGTTCCGGCGCGGTGAATCGGCGGGAACGGCGCGGTCCCCGGCTTCAGCCGCGCCGGGGCTGGCGGTGCATCAGTCCGAAGCGGGACCACTGGGTCTCGGCCGCTTCGATGGACTTGCGGGTCCGCTCGGGGTCCACTGTGGATAGCTGGGCGACGATGGCCTGCGCGACCGCCAGCCCTGGCGCGAGGGAGGGGAAGAACGCCACGCCTTCGGCGGGGATCAGCAGCACCTCCTCCGCCGCTGCGGCCAAGTCCGGGCTGGCCGCATCGGAGAGCACGAAGACCCGGGCGCCGCGGCTGTGCGCTTCCTCGGCCGCGGTCACGGTGTGCTGGTACAGCCGCCAGAAGCTGATCGCCACCAGCACGTCGCCGGGTTCGATCCGGGACACCGCGTTGGCCAGGTCGGCGTCGTACGTCAGGGTCGCGTCGTACCCGGCCAGCCGCACGTTGTGGCTCAGCGCCGCGCCGATCGAGGCGTAGCTGCCGTGCGCGACGATCAGAACTCGCCGCGCCTGCGCGATCGCCTCGGCGATGGTGCGGATCTGCTGCTCGTCGAACCGCCGGTCGAGCATGGCCAGCGACTCCAGGTCCCGGCGCAGCGATGCGGCGCCGAGCTCGCCCTCGGTGTGCTGCGCCGCGGCGACCTCAGGAGCACTCAGCGAGGACAGGAACCGTGCGCGCAACTCCTGCTGCAGGTCGGACCAGCCGCTGAAGCCGAGCGCCTGCGCGGTGCGGCTGACCGTCGCGACGTTGACGCCGGCCAGCTCGGCGGCCTCGGCGGCGGAGCTGTAGGACGCCCGCCGGGGCTGCGTGAGCAGCACCTCCAGCACCGACGCGCCCTTGCTGCGCAGCCCGCGCTCGGGCACGCGCCCGCGCAGCCAGGTCTCGAATCCGTCGGATTCCCCGGCCGCGCTGGTGGTGGCGCTGTCGGTGGTCATCGTGTTCCCCTCGTCGGCCGTTCGGTGTCGGCACCCCTCGAAAGCACACTGTAACGAGCCCAAAACGCAACAGGTATTGCAAATCAGGATAACTGCACTATATGTTGCCAGTCACTTCGTCCGGTGCTGTGAAACTCCTGGAGGCACCCTTGTCCCTGCTAGCCCGGTTGGACCGGCTCCCGCTGAGCCGACCGCACTACTTCTTGCTGTTGATCGGCGGGCTCGGCTACACCTTCGACGGGATGGACGCGGCCGTCGTGGCCTTCCTGATGCCGAGCGTGCAGGACGTGTGGGGCCTGACCAACGCACAGCTCGGCCTCGTCGGCTCGGCCGCCCCGTTCGGCTTCCTGTTCGGCGCCACCTGCGCCGGGCTGCTCGGCGACCGCATCGGCCGCCGCAAGGTCATGATGTGGGCGCTGGCGGTCTACGCGGTGTTCTCCGTCGTCGCCGCGGTCGCCCCGAACTACGAGATCTTCCTCGTCGCCCGGGTGCTGGCCGGATTCGGGACGGGCGCGGAAAGCGCGATCATCGCGCCGTTCCTGTCCGAGTTCGTCCCGGCCGCGCGGCGCGGCTGGTTCGTCGGCGCGCTGGCCGGCTTCTTCTCCTTCGGCTTCGTCGGTGCCGCGCTGCTCGGCCGGTTCGTGGTGCAGCCGATGCCCGAGGGCTGGCGCTGGGCGCAGGTGATCACCGCACTGCCGATCCTGATGCTGCTGTGGTGGCGGCGTTCGCTGCCGGAATCGCCCCGCTACCTGCTGGCCAACGGCAGGACCGCCGAAGCCGAAGCGGTCGTGGTCGACCTGGAGCGCAAGGTTCGCGCGGCGACCGGGGCCGAACTCCCGCCGGTGCCGGAGGTCGCGGTGGAAAAGCCCGCCGAGGCCCGCAAGGTCGGGCTGTTCTCCGCGCTGAAGTACCTGTGGAGCGGCCGGATGGCGCGGCGCACCGCGATCACCTGGCTGATCTGGTTCGTGATCACCTTCTCCTACTACGGCTTCTTCACCTGGATCCCGACGCTGCTGGTGAAGCAGGGCATCACCGTCACCAAGAGCTTCGAGTTCTCGATCATCATCTACCTCGCGCAGGTGCCGGGTTACTTCTCGGCGGCGTGGCTGGGCGAGTTCCTGGACCGCAAGAACACCATCGCGCTCTACCTGGCGGGCTCCGCGGCCAGCGCGTTCTGGATGTCGCAGATGACCGACCCGGTGATGATCACGGTCTCGGCGGCGGTGCTGTCGTTCTTCCTCAACGGCACCTACGCGGCGGTGTACTCCTACACCCCGGAGGTGTTCCCCACCTGGATCCGCGCGTCGGGCACCGGGCTGGCCAGCGCGTTCGGCCGCGTCGGCAGCATCATCGCGCCGTCGGTGATCGGCGTGTTCGCCGCCTCGCTGGGCTTCGGGGGCGTGTTCGGCATGACCACCGCGGTGCTGGCGATCGGCGTGGTGTGCACGCTGCTGTTCGGCCTGTCCACCGCGGGCCGGTCCCTGGAAGACGTGGCCGAACCCGACACCGAGAGGGCGGGCGTGCGATGAAGTTGTCCGCAGTGGAAGAAGAAATCCGGCGGGAGATCGGCGTCCGGCTGTTCACCGTGCTGGCCTGGCTGCCCGGCCGCCGCGTGCTGCACCGGGCGCACACCAGCCGCCCCGAGCAGTACCCGGTGGGCGGGGAGAAGTCCGTCGAGGTCGCCGCCGACTGGCTGGACCGCTGCATCCGGCAGCAGAAGCCGTTCTTCGGGCCAGACGCGGACTCGGTCCGCCAGGTCTTCGCCGACCACGCGCTGATCGCGGAGCTCGGCTGCGGCTCGGTGATCAACGTGCCGGTCATCGGCACCGACGGCGCCACCTTGGGCGCCCTCGCCCTGCTCGACGCCGAGCACGCCTACGGCCAGGCCCAGGTGGACCGGGCCGCCGAGCTGGCGGCGCTGGCCGTTCCCGCGCTGGCCGAACTCGTCCAGCGCCTCGACAACACCACGGAGGAGTCGAACTCGTGACCGCCCTGCTGCTGCGTTCCGGCAAGCTGCTCGACGTCGAGACCGGCGAGTACGCCGAAGGCGACCTGCTGTGCGTCGACGGCCGGATCGCCGGGACCGGCCCCGGCCTGACCGCGCCGGACGGCGCGCGGATCGTGGACCTGGCCGGCGCCACCGTCCTGCCCGGGCTGATCGACGCGCACGTGCACGTCACCGCCGCCACCGCCGATCTCGGTGCGCTGCCCGCGTGGTCGCCGTCCTACGCCACCGCGCACGCCGCGCAGATCATGGGGAAGATGCTCGACCGCGGCTTCACCACGGTCCGCGACGCCTCCGGCGCCGACTTCGGACTGGCCGACGCGCAGGCCGAGGGCCTCATCCGCGGCCCGCGGCTGGCGTTCTGCGGCAAGGCGCTCAGCCAGACCGGCGGGCACGGGGACAGTCGTCCGCGCGGCACCCGGGTGCACGACGGGCACCAGTGCTGCGCCGGGCTCGGCCGGATCGCCGACGGCGTGGACGCGGTGCGCGCCGCGGCGCGCGACGAGCTCCGCAAGGGTGCGCACCACATCAAGGTGATGGCCGGCGGCGGCGTGGCCTCGCCGACCGACCGCATCGACTCCACCCAGTACTCGATGGAGGAGCTGCGGGCCATCGTCGAGGAGGCGGACGCCGCCAACCGCTACGTCGCCGCGCACGCCTACACGGCGCGCTCGGTCAGCCGGGCGCTGCGGGCGGGCATCCGGTCGATCGAGCACGGCAACCTCATCGACGAGTCCAACGTGGCCGAATTCCTCGAACACGACGCGTTCCTGGTGCCGACGCTGGTGACGTACTGGGCGCTGAAGACCGAGGGCCGCGAGTTCGGGCTGCCGGAGGACAGCTGGCGGAAGGTCGACGACGTGCTAGGCGCCGGGCTGGCGGCGCTGGAGATGGCGTACCGCGGCGGCGTCAAGATCGTCTACGGCAGCGACCTGCTCGGCGGCATGCACCGCCACCAGAACGAGGAGTTCCGGATCCGCGGCGAGGTCCTGCCGCCGCTGGAGGTGATCCGCTCGGCGACGACCACGGCGGCGGACCTGCTCGGCATGACCGGCGAGATCGGCACGCTGCGGGTGGGTGCCCTGGCGGACCTGGTGGTCCTCGACGGCGACCCGCTGGAGGACATCGCGAACCTCGCGAACCCCGAGCGCATCCGCCACGTCGTCCAGCACGGCGCCCTGGCGTGAGGTGAACGGACCGTTCGCCTCGTCTAGCGACGTGAACGGTCCGTTCGCTTCGGGCTCAGTGGTGTTGGTGGTGGGTGGGGTCAACGGGCCGTTCGCCTCGTCTAGCGACGTGAACGGTCCGTTCGCTTCGGGTTCAGTGGTGTTGGTGGTGGGTGGGGTGAACGGACCGTTCGCCTCGTCTAGCGACGTGAACGGTCCGTTCACCCCCCCCGGCTCAGCCGAGCACCGGGTCCCAGCCGGAGGACAGCCGGGCCAGGGACGTGCCGAGGCCGGTGGGACCGGGGAGCACGCTCCTGGTCAGGCCGACCGGGATGTTGTGGCGCAGCTCCGAGTCGAAGTACCGGCGGCATTCCCGGTGCCAGTTCAGGATTCCGGCCATCCAGTCCTGCAACTCCGAGGCGTAGCGGGTGAGCGTCGCCCGCGCCTCGGAGTCCAGCTCCCGCTCCTCGAACAGCGCCGGCAGCTCGACCTCCACGGTGTGCTCGAACTGCTTCATCCGCGCGGTCATCAGGTCGTGCACGATGTCGAAGGCCCGGTCCTGCCCGCAGTCCAGGAAGTTCTGCACGACCAGCACCGCGTTGTGCACCTCGCCCTCGTACTCGATCTCCTTGCGGTACGAGAAGACGTCGTTGACCATCGTCGCGTAGTCGATCGCCGAGTTCTCCATGTTGCGGATCGTGCGCGTCCGGTAGATCTCCGGCGGCACCGACTGCCCGTGCGAGAAGCGGGACAGGCTCATGGTGAGGTCCGAACCGAACGTCCGGCGCCGCATCTCGACGTAGTCGATCGGGTCCGGGATGTGGTTCTGGTGCTGGTTGTCCAGTTCCCACAGCCAGCTGTCGATCATGACCTCCACGGACTTCCGGAAGGCCTGGCGGGCTTCCAGCGGCATCGAGCCGGTCGTGCGCTCCCACAGGTCGGCCAGGCCGCGTTCCAGCATGTTCACCGGGACGACCGGACTCGCGCCTTCGAGGGGGAGCAGCTCCTTCAGGCGGGCGTTCTGCGCCTTCGCGCCCGCCATGTCCCGCCCGTGGCCGAAGACCGACGGGTAGTAGTCGTCGCCGTAGGTGCCCCACGTCAGCCATGCCGCCGACAGGTCCAGCTCCTCGATGGTCGCATCGGGGTCGAGCCCGGCGGAGCAGTGCGGGAGGTCGTTGTCCCGCAGCATCTGCTCGGTCCAGACCTGCGGCACGTCGTCGAACATGCCCATGGCGCGGGCCCATTCGGCGTTGTGCTCCCGCGAGACGTCGAGGTGTGGGGACATCGACACCTCGTAGGGCATGTAGAACTCCCGGGCCGAGATCTCGCCGACGGGCTGGAAGGGGACCCGGGTGAAGCTGCGCATCCGTTGCGGCGCGGTCGAAAGCAGCGACGAGACGATGTGCGCCGCCGCGGTCCCGAACCCGTTCGGCCCGGCCAGCACGGTCGGTGTGCTCGACCCGTCCGGGTAGCGGCCGGACTGCATGTGCCACTCGTGGCCGCCGGACTGCCAGTCCTGCAGGCCCTTCACGTAGCCGAGGACGGCCAGCCGGCCGACCGGGTCGATGCCGCGCTCGTCGAGCAGGCGCGGCACCTCCGTCAGCGCGGTGCGCTCGAACTGGTGCAACCGGGAGGTGAGCAGGTCGTTGACCGCGTCCGCGGCCTCCTGCGTCGTGCAGCCGAGGAACTCCTCGAAGACCAGCACGCCGTTGCTCAGCTCGCCCTCGTCCCGCACCTCGCGCTCGTAGGAGAACAGGTCGTTGCGCAGGTGCACGGCGTCGGAGAACGTGTCGCGCAGCACCTCCATCGGGCGGGTCGCCGCGATCTCGGCCGGCACCTCCGCGCCGACGGCGTGCTCCACCAGGTTCGCCGACCACGGCGCGCCGCCCACCTTGCGGCGCATCTCCACGTACTCGATGGGATTGGACAGCCGGTTCTCGGAGATGTTGGCCAATTCCCACAGCGATTCGTCCAGCAGGTGCTTGGTGTTCTCGGCGAACCGCCGCCGCCAGTCCGCGCTCATGGCAGGCACCGTGCGGGTCCACAGGTCGGCCAGGCCGCGTTCCACCGGGTTCGCCGGCTCCGCCGTGATCGGGCCCTCCACCGGCATGAACGCGGCCAGCCCGTCGAGGTACTCGCGGGCCCCGGCGAGGTCCGGATTCCGCTTGTACAGCTCGACGAAGTGGTCGTCGAAGTAGAACACCCACACGTACCAGTCGGTGATCAGGTCCAGCTCCGGGCCGTCCGCGTCCGGGTGCGTGTAGGCGCACAGCAGCGCGTAGTCGTGCCGGTCGAGGTCCGCCTCGTCCCAGATCGGCACGCCGTCCTGCGGCACGTCGATCATGTCCATCCGGTAAGCCCACGCCTTGCTGTGCTCTCGTGCCCGCTCCAGGTTCGGGTTCAGCCGAGCCGGATAGGACAGGTAGAAGTCCGGCAGTCGGAAGGGCTGCATGGTTTCGCGCACCTGACCTCTCTGCGATGGTCGTCGACCCTGCGCACGAAACCAGCGTTGGCGGTGGCCGCCAATGCCTTCGGTGGGGTTACACACGATCGAGAATCGGTGTCGCCCGACCAGCCCAGCACGACGCTGCGTTGGGTCACGCCTTCCGCTCGTGCACGACCACGCCGTCGACCATCGTGAGGTCCACCCGGCACTGCCCGATCTCCCCTGGTGGCAAGGAGAACGGGTCGCGGTCGAGCACGACGAGGTCTGCGGCCTTGCCGACCTCGACGGTGCCGGTTTCGCCGTCCACGTGGTTCACCCAGGCGCTGCCCGCGGTGTAGGCGGCGAGCGCATCCACGAGATCGAGCGCTTGTTCCGGCAGGAACGGAGCGTCGTCGGTGTCCGGTTCGCGCCGGTTGACCGCTACGTGCACCGCCTGCACCGGATCGGCGTCGGACACCGGCCAGTCGCTGCCCGCGGCCAGCACCGCGCCCGCGGCGCGCAGCGACCGGAACGGGTACTGCCAGCCGGCGCGCCGATGTCCCAGGTGCGGCACGGTCAACTCGGTCATCGCGGCGTCGTTGACCGCCCACCGGGGCTGGATCGTCGCGACGACGCCGAGTTCGTGGAACCGCGGGATGTCGCTCGGGTGCACCACCTGCACGTGGGCGATCTGGTGCCGCAGGTGCCGCCCGGGGGCGGCGGCGAGCGCGTCCAGCACGTCGCGCACCGCGCGGTCGCCGATCGCGTGGAAGTGCAGCTGGAACCCGTCGGCGGCGAGCTCGGGAACCACCTCGGCGAGGACATCGCGATCCACGAAGGACATTCCGCGGCCGTGACCGCCCAGGTACGGGAGTTGCAGCGCGGCGGTGAAGTTCTCGCACACGCCGTCCTGCATGATCTTCACCGCGTCGGCGCGGAACCGCCGCCCCCGCGCCCGCTCGCGCCGCTGCCGCAGCTCCTCGATCTGCTCCCGCCCGCGCCCGCGGTCCCACCACAGCGCGCCGCGGGCCTTGCCGGTCAGCAAGCCCTGCCGGTCGGCCGCCAGGTAGGTCTCCAGCGTGTCGTCGTAGCCGAGGTATGAGCCGATGATCGCGTCGTGCCAGGACGTCACGCCGCACGAGTGCAGGTGGCGCTGGCCCTCCAGCAAGCCCGCGAGGTACTCCTGCGCGTTGGTGGGCGGCAGCACCCGCTCGACCAGGCGGGTGGCGCCCTCGTGCAAGGTCCCGGCCGGTTCGCCGTCGGCGTCGCGCTCGATCCGGCCGTCCGGCGGATCCGGGGTGTCGCGGTCGACGCCCGCCAGCCGCAGCGCCGCCGAGTTCACCCACGCGCCATGGTGATCGCGGTTGAGCAGGTACGCCGGCCGGCTGCCGGTCACCGAGTCCAGGGCGGCGCGGTCGGGCGTGCCGCCCGGGAACTGGCCCATGTCCCAGCCGCCGCCGAGCACCCAGCCCGCGTCCGGCCGGAACCCGGCGATGCGGCGCAGGCATTCGGCCGCGTCGAGGCAGTCGGAGAGGTCGCAGCGAAGCCGTTCGATGCCGCCGTACACCGGGTGCACGTGCGCGTCGTGGAAGCCGGGCAGCAGCAACCGGCCGTCGAGGTCGATCACCTCGGTCGCCGGGGTCAGCCGGGCTCGCACGGCGGCGTCGCCGACGGCCGTGATCCGGCCGTCGCGCACGGCGACGGCATCGGTGAACGAGCGGGCGGCGTCCATTGTGGCCACCGGCCCGCCCGCGAAGACGACTTCGCGCATGCCCGGATTGTCGCAGGGCCGCGCCCCGGCGCGGCCGAAGCGAGCGGAGGAGGTCGTGAGTGGCTGTGGCCGTCATAGCGACCGTTGCCACTCACGACCCGCCGTCAGATGCGCTGTTCGCCGGTGATGACCGCGACCGCCTGCTCGCGGACGGGCTCGCCGACGTCCGGGACCTGGAAGCCGCAGCGCCGGATGTGCGCCACCAACTCCGATTCGGGGGCGACGCCGTGCTGGCGGAGGTAGTAGCCGACCGCGCCGGGCCAGATCCAGCTGCCGTCGGTGTGGAAGGTCATCGGCACCGCCGGGCTGCGGTGCGGGTCCAGCCGGTCGGTGTCGTAGCTGCGCGCGGCCAGCACGATCGGCGCCCCCTCCAGGTATTCGGCCACCTGGTCGCGCTCCGCCGGGTCCAGCTCCGGCCGCTCGGTGATCGGCCGCCCGCCGTCGTCGAAGACCTCGGCGGTGCGCAGGCCGGCCGACCCGGTGCTCGGCGGGGCCAGCCAGTCCGGCGTGGCGGCGGCGGGCCGCGGGTAGCGGCGCAGTTCCTCGGCGAAGGCCTCCGGCGGGGGAGCGGTGCGCCAGCTGGGCTGGTAGTCGCCGTTGAAGTCGACGGTGTAGCTGCCGGGCCGCTGCAGCCGGTAGAGCGCGCTGACCCAGGTGCCGCGGTCGGGCTGGTACATGCCGCTGCGCAGCCGCAGGAACAGCTCGGCGACGTCGATGGGGACGGCGAGCGGGACGGCCGTGCCGTTGGGGGCGAGCAGCTGCGCGACGAGTTCGCGGTGGTCGCCGAGTTCGCGGTATTCGACGGTGGCTTCCTGCCAGCCCGGAGGCAGGGCGCGCACGACAACCCGGCCGATCTCCTGGATCAGCTGCTGCTGCGCGACCTCGTCCAGCGATCCCGGTCGGTCATGGGGTCCCGGTTGGCTCATTCCTGCATCCTCCCAGTCGCGCGGGAACCGTGGGAGTCGTTTCGGCCAAGATCGCACACCGGTTCGCGCGACGCAGTCGTACGTCGTGCCCGGAAGCTTAGAACCCCACCGGGTGGGCGGTCGCGACCGAGTTGATCACGTTTCCGCACCTCCCGGAGCCATCCTGAACCCGCAGGTAACCGGTGGATACGCACCCGTTCCGGCGACGTAACCGCAGATTGTTGACAATCCGACGACGTGGCGTTTAATTTCTGGGCCATGGTCTGATTCATAAGCGGTGCCGGCGCCCTGCGCTGAGCAAGCCGCTATCGAAGAACAGTCCTGGAGCCATTCCGGCCGGATGTGGGAGGTGGGCATGCGAACCGAGTCCTACCGCAACCCCCGCCCGGCCCGATGGCTGTCTTCTTCCTCGCTCTGGCTGCGACATCACTGACCGACTCCTTCGGCAGTGGCCGGTGACCGTCGCGGGTGCCCCGCGGGTCGCCTGAACATCGTTTCCCGATGAAATCCGGGCGTGCGCGCCCGCGTCAGGTATGCGCTCTGAGAGGAGGTTCGGCCCGTGGTATTCGTCGACCGCGACCCGCTGATGAGGGTGATCTGGACGGACTCGGTAACCGGCTGCAACGGTTACCTCGTCGTGCACAGCCTCGTGTCCGGTCTCGCCACCGGCGGGACTCGGATGCGTGCCGGTTGCACGCTGTCCGAGGTGGAGGCGTTGGCGCGTGGCATGGCGCGCAAGACGGCCGTGTTCGACCTGCCGGTCGGCGGCGCCAAGGGCGGGATCGACTGCGATCCGAAGGATCCCGCCGCTCGCGGCGTGCTGAGCCGCTTCCTGCAGGCGATGCGGCCGTGGGTGGACGCGCACTGGGTGACGGCCGAGGACCTCGGGGTGCCGCAGCACCTGATCGACGATGTGTTCGCCGAGCTCGGGCTGCACCAGTCGTACCACGCGGCGATCCGCCGGGCGCCTGACGCGGAGCGCACGCTGCGCCGCGTCCGCGCCGGGCTCAACGCGCCGGTGCCGGGCGGCCTTTTGCTCGGCGACGTGGTCGGCGGCTACGGCGTCGCGCAGAGCTGCCTGGGTGTCGTGCACGCCCGCGGCTGGGCGGAGGCGGAGACCACTGTGGCCGTGCAGGGCGTCGGCACGATGG
Source organism: Saccharopolyspora sp. NPDC045839 (assembly GCF_056431645.1). Lineage (NCBI taxonomy): Bacteria > Bacillati > Actinomycetota > Actinomycetes > Pseudonocardiales > Pseudonocardiaceae > Saccharopolyspora > Saccharopolyspora sp. NPDC045839. Next base: position 155,799 of record NZ_JBWKKH010000017.1, on the reverse strand, counting down.
GCGGCGGCGCGGCCTACTACCTGCACGAGGCAGGGCTGAAGGTCGTCGCGCTGGCCGATGCGGCGGGTACCTTGCGGCATCCCGACGGGCTCGATGTCCCTGCACTGCTGGAAACCCGCGACCGATTCGGCGAGATCGACCGCGCCCAGGTGCCCCCGGACGTCGAGCAGCTGCCGCGCGAAGCCGTCCTCTCCGCCGAGGTCGACGTGCTGATCCCGGCGGCGGTCTCGTTCACCATCAAGGCGCCGCAGGTGCCGGAGGTCAACGCGAAGGTGATCATCGAGGCGGCGAACACCCCGGTCACCGAGGACGCCGAGGAAATGCTCGCGACGCGCGGGATTCCGGTGATCCCGGACTTCGTGGCCAACGCCGGCGCCGTGGCCTGGGCGTGGTGGCTGCTGCTCGGCCGGGTCGACGCCGACCCGGTGCTGTCCTTCCAGGTGTTGCGCGAGGAGATGCTGGCCAAGATCCCGCCGCTGCTGGCGGCGTGGGAGACCGAAGGCCTCACGCCGCGCGCCGCGGCGCTGCGGCTCGCGGAGCTCCGCAGCGAGCAGAACCGTGTCGCCGAGGAGAGCGGGCAGGGGCTGCTCAGCATCCCCTGACACCTGCGGTTTTCGACCCGCAGCGGCTGCGGGTTGCACACGTCGTTCACGCACTGCGATCGAGGTGTGACAACCCGCAGTCCGAGTGCTAGCGTTTGCGATGGTTGCAGTTTTGGTCCTAGCAGTACTGGAAAAGTGCCTGCCAGAACGCAGGCGCTTTTTTTGTGCCGTGGTGTTCCGGCCGCGCCGGGCACCGGGTGATCAGCTCGGCGACCGGGGGTCTGCGAAGTGTGGGCCCTGGCCAGCAGAATCAGGAGAAACAGGGAATGGCTATCGGTACGGTGAAGTGGTTCAACGCGGAGAAGGGCTACGGGTTCATCACCCCCGACGGCGGTGGCGCTGACGTCTTCGCCCACTACTCCGCGATCCAGTCCACCGGTTTCCGCACGCTGGAGGAACAGCAGCGGGTGGAGTTCGAGATCGCTCAGGGGCCGAAGGGGCCGCAGGCCGCGGACATCCGCGCGGTCTGAACCGGATCGTGCCCTACGGGCATGACGACGCATCGGAGATAGCTCTGATGCCGCCTCCGATGGGGCGGCAGTACCGGGCCGCCTGCGGTGCCGGTCTGCCGCCGAGGAGGACGGCCTTTTTCACCCGTTGAGGGGTACGTCGCCGGGGTAGGCTTCCAGCCCGCTGACGTTTAACCCGGTGCGAGGTCGATGTGCCCCTGCGTGTGGTTGTCGCCGGTGCGACCGGCGTTGTCGGGAGAACCCTGTTGCCGTTGTTGCGGGATCGCGGTCATCATGTGACCGCGCTCGTCCGGCACGCGGACCGACTTGATTGTGCGGTTGCGGTCGACGACGTCGCCGTCGCCGATGTGCTGGACCCGCCGCAATTGCGCCGGGAGTTGGCCCGCGTGGAGCCGGAAGTGGTCATCGACCAGACGTCCGGTTTCGGTGGTGCGGACCCGGACGAGGGTCTGCGCCGGACCGCGCTGCTGCGCGAGAACGGCGCTAGGAATCTGGTCGACGCCGCGGTGGCGGTCGGCGCGCGGCGCATCATCGGGCAGAGCATGACCGCCGCCTACCGTCCGCACGGGCACGACGTGCTGGACGAAGAATCTCCACTGTGGACGGAAGCACCGGGCTGCTGGGGTGACGCGGTGCGAGCCCTGGCGGCGATGGAAGAAGCGGTGCTGACCCGCCCGGACATCGAGGGCATCGCGCTGCGCTACGGCGCGCTCTACGGCCCGGACACCCAGTACGCGCCAGGCGGCGCGATCCACGCGCGGGTGTGCGGCAGCGAACTGCCGCTGGTGGACGACGGAGTGGGCCTGACGTCGTTCACCCACGTCGAGGACGCGGCCGGGGCGGTGCTCGAACTGCTCACCAACGGCGAGCCCGGTACCTACAACGTGGTGGACAACGAGCCGGCCGAATCGGCGGAATGGCTCCCGGCCTACGCGCGGATGGCGGGCGGCCCGGCCCCGGTGTCGCTGACCATGGACCAGGCCCGGACCCAGCTGGACTGGCTGACCGTGCACCAGCTGACCGAGCAGCGCGGTGCCACCAACTTCCGGTTGCGCGAGACGCTGGGCTGGCGGCCGGCGTGGCCGAGCTGGCGAGAGGGCTTCGCCTCGTTGTTCGGCCTCTGGGCGGGCTGAGACTGGGATCCCCGACTCATGTGCGTCGCGGGGCTGGGAGATCCGGGGTGGCACGGGTTAGGTTCAGAGGTAAGACCATGCCCCCCGAGGTCGGAGACGAGAGCAACCGATGACCGCCACTGACGTGCACCCGCTGCGAGAACTGCTGCCCGGCGGCAGCGTTTTCGACGACGCCGACGTGCTGGAGGCCCACCGCAGGGACCGGGCCACCTTCTGCCCGGCCGGGACGCCGTCGGTGCTGGTCCGCGCCCGGTCCACTGAGGACGTTGCGACGACCTTGAGGTGGGCGCACGAGAACCGGGTCCCGGTGGTGCCGCAGGGCGCCCGCTCCGGGCTTTCCGGCGCGGCCAACGCCATCGACGGCTGCATCCTGCTGTCGCTGGAGAAGATGGACGCCATCCTCGAGATCGACACCGAGGAGCAGATCGCGGTCGTGCAGCCCGGCGTGGTCAACGGCGTGTTCGCGGCGAAGGCGGCCGAGCACGGGCTGTTCTACCCGCCCGACCCCGGCTCCCGCAGCATCTCGACCATCGGCGGCAACGTGGCCACCAACGCCGGCGGCATGTGCTGCGTGAAGTACGGCGTGACCGGCGACTTCGTGCGCGGCCTGGAGGTGGTGCTCGCCGACGGCCGGGTGATGCGCACCGGCCGCCGCACCGCCAAGGGCGTCGCCGGTTACGACCTGACGCGGCTGATCGTCGGCTCCGAGGGAACCCTCGGCGTGGTCACCGAGATCACTGTCGCGCTGCGGCCCGCCACCGCGCAACCGCTGACCGCGGTCGCGTTCTTCCCGACCATCGCCGACGCGGCCCGCACCGTGGCCGGGTACCTCGGGGAGGGCTACCGGCCGTCGGTGCTGGAGTTCATGGACGCCCCGACGGTGCGCGCGGTGCAGCGCATCGCCGACCTCGGCTTCCCCGACGGCGTGGCGGGCATGCTGCTCGTGCAGTCAGATCGCGGCGACGCCGCACCGGGCGACTTGGCGGCCTTCGAGCGGGTGGCCCGGTCCTTCGCGGCCACCGAGGTGGTCGTCGCCGACGACCCGGCCGAGGGCGAACTGCTGATGCAGGCCCGGCGGCTGGTCGGGGACGCGCACGAGAAGCTCGGCCTGGCGACGCTGGTCGACGACGTGTGCGTGCCCCGGCGGCGCCTGGTGGACCTGGTCGAGGGACTGAGCCCGATCGCCGAGCGGTTCCGGGTGCAGGTGCTGTGCGCCGGGCACGCCGGGGACGGCAACATGCACCCGGTGGTGGCCTTCGACGCCAGCGACCCGGAGGAGTCGGCCCGCGCCCAGCAGGCGTTCGACGCGATCATGGCCCTGGGCCTGGAGCTCGGCGGCACCATCACCGGCGAGCACGGCGTCGGCCACCTGAAGCGGCGCTGGCTGGGCGAGGAACTCGACGAGGCGGGCCTGTGGACCCAGCAGGCGATCAAGAACGCCCTGGACCCCCGCAACATCCTCAACCCCGGCCGGGTACTCCCCGACGCGGGCTGACCGCCGTTTTCGCGCGAAACCGCCACCTGGCACGCGTGGTGAGCGCCGGTTTCGCGCGAAAACGGCGCATCTCCGGCCCGACGCGAAGCACGCGCCTCCTGCTGGGAGGCGGCGCTCCGCGTCTCGGCCGGCCGGAGGTCAGTCGTGGTCGTAGGAGTCGTCGACCGGGACCGGGCGGTGCTGGTCGGCGAGGTCGGCCGGGTCGGCGTCGAGCGGAACCTCCAACTGCTCCGGCTCCTCCTCTTCGGGGATCTCCTCGGCCTGCCGGGCCTGCTCGGCGGCGTCGGCTTCCGGGGTTTCCGCGTTCATCGAGTCCTCCCGTCGATAGCTGGTCGGATCAACCGCCACGGTAACGAGCCCGGCCGCGCGGCGCGCGGCTCACGCCGACAACCGGGCCAGCCGGTCGCCCAGGTCGTGCAGCCGGGGGAGCCCCTCGACCCGGCGCAGCCACGATTGCGGCCAACCGGCGGCGCCGCGCAGCGCCCCGGCGAGCGCCGCCGCCATGCTGGCGATGGTGTCGGTGTCACCGCCCGCCCGGATGCACTGCCGCACGACGTCGACCGGGGCCTCGGCATGGGCCAGGAACGCCCACAGCGCCAGCGGCACCGAGTGCGTCGCCCGCACGTCGTTGCCGAGTTCCTCGGCGGCGCGGTGCGGGTCCCGGTGCCCGAGTTGCGCGGCGACGGAGTGCAGCCGCCGTACCCATTCCGGTTCGTGGATCACGTGGGCCAGCTTCTCCAGGAACGATTCCGGGTCGAGCGGCCCGTGGTGGTGCAGGGCCAGGTAGGCGCTGCACGCCTGCACCGCCGCTCCTTCCTGGCCGTCCGGGTGGGCGTGGGTCACCGACGCCGCGCGCCGGCCCAGTTCCGCGGCGTGGTGGGCGCTTCGCGCGGCCAGCGCCACCGGCGCGCTGCGCATCGCCGCGCCGTTGCCGAAGGAGCCCTGCCCGTGGAACACCGACACCGCCGCGTCCCGCCACGGCATGCCGGAGTCGAGCCGCTCGAACATCGCCGCCGCCGAGTCGGCGAACCCGCGCCACGGCTCGCGGGTCCAGGCGCAGGTCAGGGCGGCGGCCAGCTCGCCCTCGTCGAGCAGGTGCCCGCCGCGGCGGGCACGTTCCAGCAGGTGTTCGGCCACGGCGATGGTCAGCGCGGTGTCGTCGGTGTAGCGCAGCTGGTGGTGGGCGCGTTCGAACTCCAGCAGCGCCAGCTCGGTGACCGACGGTTGGCCTTCGAACGCGGCACCCATCGCATCGCCGAGCCCGACTCCCGTGAACAGCCCGCGGGCGCGGTCGTGCGCCGGCGGGGGACCGGTCGAGTTCACCCGGAGCCTCCCGAGGACACAGGCGGTTGGTGTCAACGGTACGCCCGGAGCGGGCCGGCGAACGTGGTCAACTTCGCCCGCCGGCCGGCCGCCGGCGGATAGTCTCTGCCGCGAAAGCGCTTTTCAACCCGGGAGTTCATGGTGGCGGTCGTCCTCGGCGCCTTGATCGTCTTGTCCGCGGTGGTCGCCCTGGTCGGCTGGCGGTGGCCGCGGCGGCAACGCGGCTCGCACCCAACCCTGTTGCGGCACCCCGGTTTCTGGCTGCTGGTGGTCACCGGCGCGATCTACCTGAACCAGGTGTTGTGCACGATCTACCTGATGCGCGTGTGGCACGGCGACCCGGCGTTCATCGCGCGCTACCTGCCGGCCGGCTGGTTCGCGCTGGCCGACGACAACCCGGTGATCGCCTGGCTGGCCGGGGTGTGGCCGCGCCCGGAACTGCTGTCGTGGAGCCTGTTGCGGGTGCCGGCGCTGCTGGAACTGCCGTTCGTGCTGCTGGCGTACCTGACGATCTGCCGGTGGTTCGGGGCCGAGGTGTTCCGGCGGGTTCTGGTGTGGCCGGTGGCGGCGTCCTACACGGCGACGTTCTGCTTGATCGAGTGGTCGCTGGCCAACCCCTACACGGCCGGGGACATCGCGCTCCGGGTCGTGTCCGGGCTGGTGGCGCCGTGGTTCTTGGCGCGGTTGACCGCGGGCCGCCGGGAGCGGGTCGGCTCGGTGGCGGAGCTGGTGGCGTTCGTGGTTTCGGCTGCGGCGCTGGGAGTCCTGGTGCTGACCGTTTACGACACCGCGTTGCTCTACAACCTCGGGCACCTCGCGGCCACGGCGCCGGTGATGGCGGCGGCGGCCGGCGTGCTCGTCGTGGCGAGGCTGGTCGCGCGCCGGTTGCCGACGACGCAGGCCGGGCCGGGCATCACGGCGGTCAGCGCGTCGCTCGGCTGGTTCCTGGTGTTCTTCTTCGCGCCCGCGCTGCCGATCCGCTACGGGATCTCCTTCGGCACTCCGATGCTGTCGGCGGCGGTCGGCTTGATCATCATCGCCGCCGCGGTGGTCTGCGGCGTGCACGAAGCGGCCCGCGGCTCGGCGATGTCGTGGCGGGTCCGGGCCGTCGAGCTGGTCTTGGCGGCGGCGGTGGGCGCGGCGGCGGCGTACGCCGGATTCCTCGCCACGGGCGGATATCCCGAGGCCCGGCTGCTCGCCGCCGCCGGCGCGTTCTTCGTCGTGGCCATCGCGGTGTGCGCGGCGCTGGACCGGGTCGTCGCCGCCAGGTGAGCGGGACTCCGGGGAGTCCCGCTCACGCTCAACCGATGGACCGCCCCGCGTACTCCGGAGGCTGCTCGGCCAGCGCGGCGAACCGCTCGGCGATCGTCGCCGGGAACGGCGTGGTGCCGCCCTGCGCGCCGTCGACGTGCAGCGCCATGATCTCCTCGGTCGCCACCACCGTGCCGCCGACCGCCATCTCGTGGCAGATGCGCACCTTCTTCGCGCCGGTGCCCACGATGCGGCTGGTGACCACGAGCTCCGAATCGGGCCCGACCTCGCGCAGGTAGCGCACGTGCGCCTCGACCGTGTACAGCGAGCACCCGGTGCCGGTGCGGTACGCCGCGTCGAGCCCGACCTGGTCCATGACCGCGTCGGTGGCGAAGCCGAACACCAGCACGTAGTACGCCTCGCTGAGGTGACCGTTGTAGTCGATCCACTCTGGACGGACGCGCTCCCGGTGCTCCCGAAGCCCGGTCACGGCTTGCCGTTCCGCACGCCGTCGATCGCGCGCATCACCGCGATCACCGCCCGGTCGCGGTCGGCGACGAGCTCGGCGATGCTGCGGCCGTCGGCGGCTTCTTCGCAGCCCTGGACCATGGCGTCGCGCAGCTCGTCGGTGAGCTCCGGCGCCTCCAGCCGGGTCCACGGCGACTTCAGCGACGGGCCGAAGTGGTCGAGCATGTGCGCCATGCCGCCTTCGCCACCGGCGAGGTGGAAGGTCAGGCACGGGCCGAGCAGCGGCCAGCGCAGGCCGGGCCCCTCGGTGATCGACGCGTCGATCTGCGCGGGCGTGGCCTCGCCGTTGGCGACCATGTGCAACGCCTCGCGCCAGATCGCCTCCTGCAGCCGGTTGGCGATGAAGCCCGGCACCTCGCGGTCCATGGTGATCACGGACTTGCCCGCGACCTCGAAGAACTCCGCGGCCCACTGCACCGCCCACGGCTCGGTCCGCTCGCCGCCGACGACTTCGACCAGCGGGATGAGGTACGGCGGGTTGAACGGGTGCCCGACCACGAGCCGCTGCGGCGTCGGGCAGTCCACCTGCATCTCGGTCATGCCGTAGCCGGAGGTGGACGACGAGATCACGACGCCCGGCGGGGTCGCGGCGTCGATGCGGGCCAGCAGATCCCGTTTGAGGGCAAGGTCTTCCGGCGCGCTCTCCTGCACGAACTCGGCCTCGGCGACGGCCTCTTCCAGCGTCGGGGCGATGACGAGGTCGTCGCGGGAGGCGCGGTCGGCGAGCCCGAGCTCCATGAGGGCGGGCCACGCGGCGTCGACCAGGCGGCGCAGCTTGGCCTCGAAGCCGGGCGCGGGGTCCCACGCGGTCACCTGGTAGCCGCGCGCCAGGAAGTGCGCGACCCAACCGCCGCCGATGACACCGGCACCGATGCACGCGACCCGTCGCACCGCCGCGGGGGAGGGGGTGTTCTCGTTCAACTGGGGAATTCCTTTTCGAGGTCGTCTTCGATGCGCGGCCGCAGCCGCTCGCGTCGCGAGGCGGGCGATTTCGCGCGAAATCGCCCGCCCGCACGGGGGACGGATGGTGATTTCGCGCGAAATCGCCAGGGCCTACGGAACGTCCGGCGTCAGCGCTTCTGGAGGCCGAGCTGTTCGCGGGCCTGGTCGGGGGTGGCGACCTTCATGCCCATGCCTTCGACGATCGTCACCGCGCGCTCGACCAGCTGTCCGTTGGTGGCCTTGACCCCCCGGCTCAGGTAGAGGTTGTCCTCCAGGCCGACCCGGACGTTGCCGCCCAGTGCGGCGGTCAGGCCGACCCAGCGCAGCTGGTCGCGGCCGATGGCGAAGCTCGCCCAGTTCGCGCCGGCGGGCAGCATGTTCGCCATCGCCTGCAGCAGGCCCGGGTCCGGCGGGGCGCCCCACGGGATGCCCGCGCACAGCTGGAACAGCGGCGGGGCGTCGATCAGCCCCTCCTCGATCAGCTTGGTGGCGAACCACAGGTTGCCGGTGTCGAAGATCTCCAGCTCCGGCTTGACGCCCAGCTCCTGGATCCGCTTGGCGCCGGCGCGCAGCATGTCCGGGGTGGAGATGTAGAGCTGGCTGCCCTCGCCGAAGTTCAGCGAACCGCAGTCCAGGGTGCAGATGTCCGGCAGCAGCTCCTCGACGTGCGGCAGCCGGTCCAGGCCGTTGACCAGGTCGGTGCCGTCCACCGGCTTGAGCGGGTCGTCGGCGTCGATGACCAGGTCGCCGCCCATCCCGGCGGTCAGGTTGATGACCACGTCGATGCCGGTCTCCTTGATCCGCTCCACCACCTCGCGGTAGAGCGAGACATCGCGGGAGCCCTGCCCGGTCTCGATGTTGCGGACGTGGATGTGCACCACGGCCGCGCCGGCCTCGGCGGCCTCGACCGCGGACTTCGCGATCTGCTCCGGGGTGACCGGGACGAACTCGCTCTTGCCGGTGGTGTCACCGGCGCCGGTGAGCGCGGCGGTGATGATCACTTCGTTGCCCATCGGGCTCTCCCTTCCATGGGTGCGGCTGATCGCCCGGGCGCGCCGGAATCCGCGCCCGGGTGGGTTCTTCGGGTTTCAGTGGTGGACGATCTCGCGTTCGACGAACTCGCGTAGTACGCGGCGCATCCGCTCCACCGACCGGCCGGGCCGCCCGGCGAGCACCTGGATGCCCAGTCCGTCGATGAGCGCGGTGAGCGTCACGGTGAGCTCTTCGGCATCGGTGTCGGTGAACACGCCCTGCTGCTGGCCCTGCCGGATGGTGCGGGCGATCGTGTCGTGCCAGCGGGTGTAGGAATCGTTGTGCAGCACCTGGAGATCCGGGTTCAGGGCGCTCTCGGTCCACACCTGGAGCCAGATCGACCACTCCGCGCGCAGCAGGCCCGGGGTGGGCAGCTGGAGTTCGACCAGCCGCAGCAGGCGTTCGTGCGCGTCCTCGATGCTGTGCAGCTCGGCGACCTGCCGGTCGAAGGCCAGCCGCACCGAGTACCGCAGGGTCTCGGTGAGCAGGTCGTTGCGGCCGGGGAAGTAGTAGTGGATCGTTGCGGCGCTGGTGCCGCAGGCCTTGGCGACGTCCGCGACCCGCACCGAGTGGTAGCCGCGCTCGGCGACCAGCGTCCAGGCGGCGTCGAGGATCTGCTGGTACCGGCCCGCCTCGCGGAGGTCGCCGGGTTCGCGCTCGGGCCGCGCGGTGCGCTGCGGAGCGGCGGCCACCGTCTCGACGTCGGCGCCGCCGTAGATCAGCCAGTTCACCGTGACGCCGGTGAGCTCGGCGATGCGGGTGAGCTCGATCGGCGTGAACCGGCGGGTGCCGGTCAGCGACTTGGACAGCTTGGTCGGGTCGAGCCCGATCTGCTCGGCGAAGGCACGCTGGCTCCCCGGGTACTTGCGCAACGCGTCGCGCACTCGCTGGCGCAACGCCGCCGTCGTGTCCTGCACGGGACGGAACGCTAACAGTCCATTGCGAGAATCGCAATTAGTCGGTGGTGTTGCGATCCGGTCGGGTTGCCGCCGATCGGGCCAACATGCCTAGCCAATCGCATGAACCGTGATCCAGGCGACGGCCGGTGAGGAGTCGGACTGTGATTGATACGTCAGTCGGTCGCAATGTCGGCCCGGGTCGGATGGTGCGAGGGTAGTACGAACGTGCTGAGCTGGACGCGTGAACCACATCGAGCCGGCGGCGAAGACGACGGAACGGCGGGAGAGCGCGCGGCGCTGGCGGGTGCTGGCCATCTGCCTGGTCGCCGGGTTCATGACCCTGCTCGACGTCAGCATCGTCAACGTCGCCTTGCCGTCGATCCAGCAGGGCCTGGACGCGCCGGCGGCGGCGCTGTCGTGGGTGGTCTCCGGCTACGCCCTGACCTTCGGGCTGGTCCTGGTGCCCGCCGGGAGGCTCGGCGACGACCGGGGCCGCAGCCGGATGTTCTTGCTGGCGCTGGGGGCGTTCACGGTCGCCAGCGCGCTGGCCGGGTTCGCCATGACGCCGCTGTGGCTGGTCATCGCCCGGTTGCTGCAGGGCGTCGCGGGCGGACTGCTCAACCCGCAGGTGCTCGGCCTGATGCAGCAGCTGTTCCACGGCCGCGAGCGCGGCAAGGCGTTCGGCCTGTTCGGCGCGGTGGTGGGCATTTCGACGGCGATCGGCCCGCTGCTGGGCGGCCTGATCATCCAGCTAGCGGGGCAGGAGCACGGCTGGCGCTGGGTGTTCTTCGTGAACCTGCCGATCGGTGTCGCGGCGGTGCTGTACGGGCTGAAGGTGCTGCCTCGCGACGGCGCGCGCGAGCAGTCCCGCAGCCTCGATCTCGTGGGGGTGCTGCTGCTCGGCGGTGGCCTGCTGTGCCTGCTGCTGCCGTTGGTCGAGCAGGAGGGCGGCGCGCCGTGGTTCCTGCTGATCGTCGCCGTCGTGCTGCTGGCGCTGTTCGTGGCGTGGGAGCACTGGTACCGGGTGCGGGGTCACTCGCCGCTGGTGAACCTGCGGCTGCTGAAGATCCGCAGCTACTCGTTCGGCTCGACGCTGGGCCTGTTGTACTTCGCGGGCTTCACCAGCATCTTCTTCGTGCTGGCGGTGTACTTCCAGCGCGGGCTGGGATATTCGGCGCTGCAAGCGGGACTGGCGCTGACGCCGTTCGCGGTGGGCTCGGCGGTGGCATCGGCGCTCGGCGGCCGGATCGTGTACCGGATGGGCCGCCGCCTGGTGATCATCGGCCTGGCGGCGGCACTGCTCGGCCTGCTGGCGACGGATCTGCTGCTGGCCATGCACCCGGGTGAGGCGGCGGGGCTGGTGACGGCGCTGCCTCTGCTGGTCGCCGGAACCGGGAGCGGCCTGGTGATCTCGCCGAACCAGACGGTGACACTGAGCGAAATCGACGCGGCCCACGGCGGAACGGCGGCAGGCGTCCAGCAGACGGGCCAGCGCATCGGCTCGGCGGTGGGCACGGCGGCGGCCTCGGGCCTGTTCTTCGGAACGCTGTCCACCAGCGGCTTCGACGCGGCGATCTCGGACGGCCTGATCGTCTCGGTCGGCTTCGTCACGGCGGCCCTGCTCGTGGCCCTGGCTGAGGTCTTCCTGGCGAGGCACCCCGCTGATCCGTCGGGCGGGGGCTGACGCCGAGAGCGGCCGATCCCCGGGCGAGCGTGCCAGAATCGCGGGATGCGGTGGGTGCCGGATCGAGAAGCGCTGCGCGGGCGCGTCGCTCTCGTCGCGGGGGCGACCCGGGGTGCCGGGCGGGGCATCGCGGCTGCGCTGGGGGAGGCCGGTGCGACCGTCATCTGCACGGGACGCAGCAGCTCGACCGGCCGTGGCGGGTCGGACTACGACCGCCCTGAGACGATCGAGGAGACCGCCGAGATCGTAACCGGCTTCGGCGGGACCGGGATCGCGATGCGGGTCGATCATCTCGACGCGGAGCAGGTGCGCCGCTTGGCCGGACGCGTCCGGGCCGAGCACGGCCACCTCGACGTGCTGGTCAACGACATCTGGGGCGCCGAGCGGCTCAAAGGCGGGCCCGCCGACTGGAACACCCCGATCTGGGAACACGATCTGGCGGCCGGTCTGCGCATCCTCCGGCTCGGCGTCGAGACGCACCTGATCACCTCGCACCACCTGTTGCCGCTGCTGATCACCAAGCCCGGCGGCCTGCTGGTCGAAGTCACCGACGGCACCGCCGCCTACAACGCTTCGAGGTACCGCATTTCGGTGTTCTACGACCTGGCCAAGGTCGCGGTGAACCGCCTGGCGTTCTCCCAGGGCCACGAACTCGCGCCGCACGGCGCAACGGCCGTCGCGATCACACCGGGCTGGCTGCGCTCGGAAATGATGCTCGACAACTACGGGGTCACCGAAGCGAACTGGCGCGCCGCATTGGAACCCGACCGGGCAGATGGACGCCCGACGGCTCCAGGCGGATTCGCCTCGTCGGAATCACCGCGCTACGTCGGCCGGGCGGTCGCGGCACTGGCCGCAGACCCGAACCGAGCGAGGTGGAACCAAAGCTCGGTGACCTCCGCCGGACTCGCCGGGGAGTACGGCTTCACCGACACCGACGGAACCCAACCGGACAGCTGGGCCAACGCCTGAACCGGCCACCCGTAGGCCCTTACCCCTTCAAAGAGGCCAGGAAGAAGCCCCATACGGCGGAGTTGAAGGCCAGCACGCCGTCGTCGGGAGCTTTGGAGTCCCGGACCCGGACGATGTCGTGTTGGAGCCGGACCTCGACGCAATTGTCACTGCCGCCGGTGCTGCGGGAGCTCTTGAACCAGCCTGTGTCAGATTGAAGTCGCGACATGGTCAGCCACCTTTCGAGATCTTGTCGATCAATGCTCGCGACTTGTCTCGATCGAGTGCAAGGTTCTGAAGCTCACTGAAACCATGCAGCATGCTCGCTGTATCGGCTTCATCGCTGTGATACGTGGAGGGACCGAAGACTGCGGTGAAGAAGCCGACCGGGGTTCCTCTGTCGCTGAAGCTGAAGACGGTGAAACCACCGCCTCGGGCCGGATTGCGACTCGCATCCTGCTCCAGGACCTGCACGATGAGGTCGTCGCGCGTGTCGACGAGGGCTGCCAGGTGTTGCAATTGCTCGTGCATCACTTCATCGTCGGCGACCACTGCCCGCAACGAGTCCTCGGTGAGCACGAACCGGAATGAACGCTGCCCGGTCGGGGTCAGACTGCGCTCCTGGCGGTCCAACCGGAACGCGATGCGCTGCTCCAGTTCGGCGTCGGTGGTGGCGTCCCACCACACCCCGTCGCACTCTTCGATGACCGCGCGCACATAACCGCGCGACTGCAACAAGCCCGGGATGATTCCGGATTCGTAGCTGCTGATCTCGGTGGCGCTGGCTTCGAGGTCGGCGAAGCGCTGGAAAGCTCCGGACAGCAGGTCTGTATAGGTCCTTCTGCGTTGGCGTTTTCGGGCTTCCGCACCGAGGGAGAGCACCGTCTCGCGCTTTTCGTCGCTAACGCCGTAGCAGTCTAGGAGTTTGACGAGGTCGTCTTCGGGCGTGGCGCTGCGACCGTCTTCCAGGTCGACGATGCGGGACCGGACCTTGCCGATCGCATTCGCCGCTTCCTCGTGGTTCTCTACTGTGGACGGAACAGCGAGTATGTCCTCAGCATCGGCCGGGAGAACCTCGCCGCGCTGATCTCCCTCGGCGCGAAGGCGATCGAGGAGCTCACCGCGGCCTGAAGCGGCGCTGTTCGAAGTGGTGAAGGGCATCTTGATCGGTTGTACCGGTCGAAGGCGCCCTTCACTTCGAACGGGACGGGTCGGCCAGGCGGGCGTGGCGGTGGCCGTAGAGGAAGTAGATCGCCAGGCCCAGGACCAGCCAGGCCCCGAAGCGGATCCAGGTGATGACGTCCAGGTTGGACATCAGGTACAGGCACGCCAGGGCCGAGATGACCGGCAGCACCGGCGACAGCGGCATCTTGAACGGGCGGTGCAGGTCCGGCTTGCGGCTGCGCAGCACCGGCACCGCGATCGAGACGATGACGAAGCCGGACAGCGCGCCGATGCTGACCATGTCGGCCAGCTCCGAGATCGGGATGAACCCCGCCAGCAGCATGATCACCACCGCGCCGCCGATGGTCATCCGGTGCGGCGTGCCCCACTTCGGGTGCACCTGCGAGAGCTTCGGAGGCAGCAGGCCGTCGCGGCTCATCGCGAAGCCGATGCGGCCGATGGTGACCAGCTCGACCATCATCACCGACGTCAGCCCGGTCACCGCGCCCAGCGAGATCAGCGCCGCCACCCACGGCTGGCCGACGGACTGGAACGCCGCCGCCAGCGGGGCGGCCTCGTCGATCTGCCGGTAGTCGACCATCGCGGTGAGCACGATCGCGACCGCCACGTACAGCACGGTGCACACGATCAGGCTGCCCAGCAGCCCCACGGGCAGGTCGCGCTTGGGGCGCTTGGTCTCCTCGCCGAGGTTCGCCAGCGCCTCGAAGCCGGTGTAGGCGAAGAACACGATCGCCGCCGCGGTGAACATGCCGCCGATGCCGTACATCGACTGCTCCATGCCCAGCGCCGCCTGCAACAGCGGCTGCTCCAGCCCGCTCGCGGTTTCCGGTGCGGGCTGGGCCGGCGGGATGAACGGGGTGAGGTTGGCGCCGTTGAAGAAGAACAGCCCCGCGACGATCACCAGCACGCACACCGCGACCTTGACCACGACGAGCGCGTTGGTCACCCACGACGATTCGCGGATGCCGACCACCGCGATGACGGTGAGGATCGCGATGATCAGGATCGCTCCGACGTTGATCGTGGCGTCCTCGCCGAACCACTGCGGCGGCAGGCCGAGCAGGTTCGAGACGTACCCCGACCAGCTGCGCGATACCACCGCCGCGCCGAGCGCGAACTCCAGCAGCAGGTCCCAGCCGATGATCCAGGCGAACAGCTCGCCCAGCGTGGCGTACCCGTACGTGTAGGCGCTGCCTGCGGTCGGCACCGCCGACGCGAGCTCGGCGTACGCGAGCGCGGCGAGCGCTGCGACGATGCCGCCGACCACGAACGACAGCACCACCGAGGGTCCGGCGTGCTCCTTGGCCTCGATCCCGCCCAAGGTGAAGACGCCGGTGCCGATGATGATGCCGATGCCGAATCCGACCAGGTCGCGCCCGGTGAGCCGGCGGATCAGGCCGCTGCGCTCGCCGCGGGTCAGGACGTCCTCGACGGGCATTGTTCGAAAGACGCTCACAGGCAGGCACCGTAGATGACTCCGGCGCCAACGCCCAGTGAACAATCGCTATGGGTGCCGATGAGGGCACGAAAAGTTATCAACATCGAGGTGAAACCGGCACGAACGGGGAGGAACCGGACGGCGATTTCGCGCGAAATCGCCGCGGCCACGCACGCCGGGCGCCGTTTTCGCGCGAAAACGGCGCCCGCACGCGGTGTGGTGCCGATCAGGCGGGCACCGACGAGGTGTCCCGTTCCCACGCGCGGTGCTTGCCGAGAGCCGCGGCGAACTCCGCGATGAACCCCTCCGGCAGCGCGCCCCCGGTGTGCGCGGCGGTGACCACGCCGAGCTCCGTCACCACGCCGTCGGTGCCGGTGGGCTTGCGGGCCTCCGCGACCCCGGCCCGTTGCAGCAGTTCCATGCCCTCGTCGCTGGCCGCCACCGGCTTGTTGTGCTTGTACGCCTCGGCCACGAAGTGCACGGCGAACCCGTCGCCGGAAAGCGCCCGGACGCTTTCCGCGCCGCCCGGCACGATCACGCCGTCGTAGAGCACCGAGCCCATCGTGTTCATGGCGCGGTCGACCGGGACCTCGTCGCCGTCGGCGCTGCGGACGGCGCCGTCGCGCAGGCCGAGGACCTCCGCCATCGCGCCGCGCTCGGACAGCTCGCGCCGGATCTGCGAGACCTCGGTGGCGTCCACGCCGTCGGCGACCAGCACCGCGACGCGGCGGGTCGCGATGGTGTCGGCACCCTGGTTCACCAGGCTCAGCGCGGGGGAGCTGCGGCCGTGGTTGGGCGTGCCGCCGCTCGGGGTCGCCACCCCGACGCCTTCGGCCACCGCCACGGCCAGCTCGTGGTCGATCTGCTCGATCTGCTGCACCACGGTCTCGCGGACGTGCTGGTGGTCGACCTTGCCGAGCTCGAAGCGGAACGCGGCGACGATGTGCTCCTTCTCCCAGGGCGCCATGCTGTTCCAGAACAGCGTGGCCTGGCCGTAGAAGTCCTTGAAGCTCTCGCTGCGCTTGCGGATCTTGTGCCCCTCGACCTTCTCCTGGTAGTGCGTGAATGCACCCTCGTCGGCCAGCGCCGGGCAGCCGCCGCCGAGGCTGTTCTTGAAGTAGCTGGTTCGTCCTCTGTGGATGCGTTGCTGGCCGTAGCCGTCTCGCTGGTTGTTGGCGACCTCGGCCACCGGGCGGTTCACCGGCAGCTGCGCGAAGTTCGGGCCGCCCAGCCGGATCAGCTGGGTGTCCAGGTACGAGAAGTTGCGGGCCTGCAGCAGCGGGTCGTTGGTGAAGTCGATGCCCGGCACGACGTTGGCGGTGTGGAAGGCGACCTGCTCGGTCTCGGCGAAGAAGTTGTCCGGGTTGCGGTCCAGCACCATCCGGCCCACCGGCCGCACCGGCACGACCTCCTCCGGGATGATCTTGGTGGCGTCCAGCAGGTCGAAGTCGAAGTCGAACTCCCGGGACTCCTCGACCAGCTGCACGCCCAGCTCGTACTCCGGGAACTGCCCGGCCTCGATCGACTCCCACAGATCGCGGCGGTTGTAGTCGGGGTCCTTGCCGGCGATCTTCTGGCACTCGTCCCACACCAGCGAATGGCTGCCCAGCAGCGGCTTCCAGTGGAACTTCACGAACGTCCCGCGGCCCTGCGCGTCGACCAGCCGGAAGGTGTGCACCCCGAAGCCCTGCATCATCCGGTAGCTGCGCGGCAGCGCGCGATCGGACATCAGCCACATGACCATGTGCAGGGTTTCCGGCTGCAAGCCGACGAAGTCCCAGAACGTGTCGTGCGCCGAGGCCGCCTGCGGCATCTCGTTGTCCGGCTCGGGTTTCACCGCGTGCACGAAGTCGGGGAACTTGATGCCGTCCTGGATGAAGAACACCGGCATGTTGTTGCCGACGAGGTCGTAGTTGCCCTCGTCGGTGTAGAACTTCGTGGCGAATCCGCGCACGTCCCGCACGGTGTCGGCGGAGCCGCGCGAGCCCGCGACGGTGGAGAACCGCACGAAGACCGGGGTTCGGCGGCCCGGATCGGTCAGGAACTGCGCGGTGGTGAGGTCGGCGAGGCCGTTGTCGTCGTAGGGCTGGAAGTGCCCGTAGGCGCCTGCGCCGCGCGCGTGCACCACGCGCTCCGGGATCCGCTCGTGGTCGAAGTGGGTGATCTTCTCGCGGGCCTGGAAGTCCTCCAGCAGCGTCGGGCCGCGTTCACCGGCGCTCAGCGCGTCGTCGGTGTGGTCGACGCGCACGCCCTGCTGGGTGGTCAGTTCGGTGTCGGTCAGGTCCTGGCGGACCTGGTCGAGCTGTCGTTGCTTGGCGTCGTGCCCATCCGTGCCCATTGCGGCTGGCTCCCCTCGGTGTCGGCTAACCGCCCAGGGGGGTTCCCGGCCGCCCGGACCGGTATTCGCCGGCTACGAGCCCAGCGCGGCGGGCAGCCAGTGCAGCAGCTCCGGCGCGCCGGCGACGATCAGGAAGTGCGCCGACCGGCCGACGAGGCTCGCGAGCAGGAAACCCAGCAGCGGGATACCGGCCGCGCCGGAGAGGAAGCACATCAGGCTGTAGGGCGGGATGCCGGGAACGGCGCTGAGGCACAGCACGCCCAGGCCCCACCACGGGCGCTCCTCGGTCCGCTGGTGGAACTTCTCCAACCAGCCGGCCCACCGGCCCTTCCGCTTGGCCTCGACGCGCTTGCGCAACCGCTCGCCGAGCGCGAAGCCGCCCTTGCCCGCCAGGTAGAACAGCGTCTTCCCGGCGACCTGGCCGACGGCCGCGGCCAGCCCGAACGCCCACCAGCTGACGCCGTCCACGGTGGAGACCACGCCGAGCAGGTAGAGCTCGATGTTGACCAGTGGGAACACGCTGCCGAGCGCGGCGGTGCCCGCGGTGGCCAGCAGCCACCCGATCATCTGATCACCCGGCCGGCGGCAGGCCCGTGTTGCGAAACCGGGTGGTGGATCAAGTCGAATGCTCCGTAGCTGCGGAAACAGGCCCGCCCGAGCCTACCGGCCCGAACGGCTCACACCCGAACCGGGCGGTTCGGCCGGAGGAGGCATGCTTCGCCGATCTCCGGCGCCGTTGCCCGGGTGGCGGGGCGGCGTTTTCGCGCGAAAGCGGCGTTTCCCACGCCTGGCCGCGCCGTTTTCGCGCGAAAACGCCAGGATCACCCGATCGGTGCGGGCTCCGCGTTCGGCCGGGTGCCCCGTTCACGCCTCGTCGGAGCGGGTGGGGTCGGCGTCGGGGTCCCAGGAGAGGAGGCGGACCCGGCTCACCGTCTGGAGGTGGCGGCGCATGGCCGTGACCGCCGCGCGCGGGTTGCCCTCCCGGATCGCTTCGGCGATGCGTTCGTGCTGGGCCAGCGACTTGCCCGGCCGGTCGGGCTGGCGCAGCGACTCCTGGCGGCTCTCCGCGATCTCGGTCGCGATGGTGCGCATGAAGTCGGCCAGCAGCGAGCTGTGCGCGGCGGCGGTGACCGCGGCGTGGAACCGGCGGTCGCCCTCGTTGCCGAGCCCGCCTTCGGCGATCTCGCGGCGCATGTCCGCCATCGCCGCCTCGATCTCCGCGAGGTCGGCGTCCGTGCGCCGCTGCGCGGCCAGCTCCGCGAGCTTGGTCTCCAGCGCTTCGCGCGCTTCCAGGACGTCCGGCAGGCGGCGCTTGCGCGCCACGAGTTCGGCGACGGGTTCCGCGTCCAGCGACTCGCGCCGCAGGTAGGTGCCGCCGCCGTGGCGGACCTCGACGAGGCCCTGCACCTCCAGCACCACGATCGCCTGCTTGACCGACGCGCGGCTGACGCCGAGGCGCTCCGCGAGCTCCCGCTCCGGCGGGAGCCGGTCGCCGACGCGCAGACCGGAATCTGCCACGTGCTCCCGCAGCCGCTGCACCACCTGCTCGTACAGGCGCGGGCGGGCGAGCGGTCGCAGGGCTTCGGACACCGGGTTTCCTCCAGGCCGGACGGATGGTGATCAGGCTAACACCGACCTTGTGGTCGAGTGGATGAGCCAATTTTGCCACATCCACTTGACGCGGTGTCCGAAACGGCGCAAAAGTGGTCGAGCCAGTGGACCAATGCCGGCTCGCCGGGCATCGCGGGTCCGCGGGCGGGACATTGACGAACGTGGAGGTGGTCATGGCCGGCGCGGCGCAGGTGCTGTTCCCCGAGTTGCGGAAGCCCGACGAGAAGGAAGCGTTGCGCTTCGGCGAGAAGGCGCTGACCTACCGGGAGCTGGCGGCGGTGGCCGCCGGGATCGCGGAGCGCGTCGGGACGGCGAAGCGGATCGCGGTCTGGGCGACGGCGTCGCCGGAGACCTGCGCGGCGGTCATCGGCGGGCTGAGCGCGGGCGTCGCGGTGGTGCCGATCAACCCGAAGGTGGGGGAGCGCGAGCTCGCGCACATCCTCGGCGACAGCCGGCCGGAACTGCTGTTCGCGCCGCCCGGTTTCCAGCGGCCGGAAGGCCTCGGCGACGTGCCGGTGCACGAGGTCGACCTGGACGTGCGCGGTGGGGAACTGCCGCCGGAAGCGGACGAGGACGACCCCGCGCTGATCGTCTACACCTCGGGCACCACCGGGCCGCCGAAGGGCGTCGTGCTGCCGCGCCGCGCGATCCGCGCCAACCTCGACGCGCTGGCGGAAGCCTGGGAGTGGACCGAGCGCGACGTGCTGGTGCACGCCCTGCCGCTGTTCCACGTGCACGGGCTGATCCTCGGCACGCTCGGCCCGGTCCGGCTGGGCGGCACCGTCCACCACCTGGGCAAGTTCTCGTCCGCCGCCGTGGCGGAGGAGCTCGCCGGGCCCGCGACGATGATGTTCGGCGTGCCGACCATGTACCACCGGCTGGCCGAGGACGCCGAGCGCGACCCGCAGATCGGGCGGTCGGTCGGCAAGGCCCGGCTGCTGGTCTCCGGTTCCGCGGCGCTGCCGGCGGTGGAGCACGAGCGCATCGAGCGGCTGACCGGCCAGCGGGTCGTGGAGCGCTACGGCATGAGCGAGACGATCATGAACTGCGGCGTGCGGGCCGACGGCGACCGGCGGCCCGGCTACGTGGGGCGCCCGTTCGCCGGGGTCGAGCTGAAGCTCGTCGACGAGCAGGGCGGCGAGATCACCGCCAGCGACGACGAGACCGTCGGCGAGATCCTGGTGCGCGGCTCGAACCTGTTCAGCGGCTACCTGAACCGGCCGGACGCCACCGAGGCGGCGTTCGCCGACGGCTGGTTCCGCACCGGCGACGTGGCCACCCGCGCGCCGGACGGCTACATCCGGATCGTCGGCCGCAAGGCCACCGACATCATCAAGAGCGGCGGCTACAAGATCGGCGCGGGCGAGATCGAGAACTGCCTGCTGGAGCACCCGGCGGTCGCCGAGGTCGCGGTCACCGGCGAGCCCGACGCGGACCTGGGCGAGCGGATCATCGCCTGGATCGTGCGCGCGCCCGGTCAGGAGCCCGCCGAGCAGGAGCTGGCCGACCACGTGGCCCGCCTGCTCACCCCGCACAAGCGGCCGCGCGAGGTGCGGTTCCTGGACGCGTTGCCGCGCAACGAGATGGGCAAGGTGCAGAAAAAGGCGCTGCAGCATGGCTGAGCACACCGCTGCTCGCGCGGTCGTCGAGTCGGTCAGCCGGGGGTTCGAGGAGTTCGAGCCCCCGGCCGGGCCGGCGGCCGGCGACGGCCCGCTGGGCTGGCCCGGCTACGACGAGCAGCGCGCCCGCGCGACCGCGCGGACCGGCTCGGAGGAGTCGGTCCTGTGCGGTCGCGGCTGGGTCGGGCAGCGGCAGGCGGTGCTCATCGCCTTCGACTTCGCCTACCTCGGCGGCTCGGTCGGGGAGGCGGCCGGGGCGCGCATCGTCGCGGCGTTCGAGCAGGCCCGGGAGCTGCGGGTGCCGGTGATCTCGCTGGTGGCCTCCGGTGGCAGCCGGATGCAGGAGGGGATCTGCGCCCTGCGCCAGCTGCAGGAGATCGCGCGGGCCTGCCTGCTGACCCGCCAGGACCGGATCCCGCACATCGCGGTGCTGCGCGACCCCACCACCGGCGGCATGTGGGTGGCGCTGGCGGCCGCGGCCGACGTCGTGCTGGCCTCGCCCGGCGCGGCGGTCGCCTTCGGCGGCAGCCGGGTGCGCGACGCGTCCGAAACCGGCGAGGCGTTCCACGCCGAGGGCAAGCTGGCCGACGGCCAGGTGGACCAGGTCGTCGACGACGCGGAGCTGCCTGCTGCGCTGGCGGACCTGGTGTCGCTGCTGCATCCGCAGCGTCTGGTGCGGCCGCCGGAACCGGCCCCGGTCCCGGCGTCGCTGGCCGGTGGCGAGCCGCCTGCCACGGGTTGGGAGGCCGTGCAGCGGGCGCGCTCGGCGGACCGGCCGCGCGCCGGGGCGTACCTGGACGCCTACTGCACCCGGCGCTTCGAGATCAGCGGCGACCGCGCCGGTGGCCGGGACAGTGGGATGATCTGCGGTTTCGGCGATCACGACGGGCGCACGGTCGCGTTCGCCGCCCAGACCGGCGCCGCGAACACCCCGGCCGGGTTCCGCACCGCGGCCCGGCTGATCCGGCTGGCAGACCAGCTCGGCGTCCCGGTGCTGACGCTGGTGGACACCCCGGGCGCGGCCAACGACGCGGCGGCCGAGCGCGGCGGCATCGGACCGGCCATCGCGGAGGTGTTCGCCGCGATCGCCGACGCCCGGGTGCCGGTGACCACGCTGGTCATCGGGGAGGGCGGTTCGGGTGGTGCGCTGGCGCTGGCCGCGCCGGAGCGGACCTGGATCACCTCGGACGCCTATTTCGCGGTCATCGCGCCCGAATCCAGCGCGGCCATCCTCAAGCGCGACCCGGCGGAGGTGCCGGACCTGGCCGACCACCTGCGGCTGCGCCCCCAGGACCTGCTGGACCTGGGCTTCGTCCAGGGCATCGCGCGGTGATGTCCACCGCGAACTCGCGGTGGACATCGGCTCGACTCCGCTACCCGCACCGCCATGCGGAACGAGTTCGGAAACAGCCCTACATGTGGGTGCCGCCGTCGATGCGCAGTTCGGTGCCGGTGACGAACGCACCGTCGTCGGAGGCCAGCATCGCCACCACGCCCGCGACCGTCTCCGGCCCAGCCATGCCCTGCCCGATGGCGGGCATGAGCTTCGCGAACAGGCTCATGTCGGCGTCCTCCGGCAGGCCCGGGCCGCGGCCGGTGGTCATGCCGCTGCTGATCGAGCCGGGTGCCACGGCGACCGCGCGCAGGCCCTGCTTGGCGTACTCGCCGGCCAGCACGTGGGTGAACGACTGGATGCCGCCCTTGGAGGCCGCGTAGGCCGCCATGTAGGGGTGCGTGAAGCTCGCCGAGGTCGAGCTGAAGTTGACCACGACACCGTGCCCGGACTCCAGCAGCGCGGGCAACGCCTCGCGGGTCATCAGGAACGTGCCGGTCAGGTTGACCGCCAGGATCGTGTTCCAGAACTCCAGCGTGGTCTCGTGCGTGTGCGCCGACCGCAGGATGCCGGCCGCGTTCACCAGCACGTCGAGCCCGCCGAGCGTCGACACGGCGTCGGCCACGCCCGCGCGCACGGCGCTCTCGTCGGCGACGTCCACGACGGCGGTGGTCAGCCGGTCGGCGGTGCCGTTCTCGGCGGCGGTGGCCGCGGTGGCCGCCAGGCCCTGCTCGTCGCGGTCGAACCCGACGACCCGGCCGCCCTCGGCGAGGATCCGGTGCGCGGTGGCCTGCCCGATGCCCGAACCGGCCCCGGTGATCAGGATGCGTCGTCCCTCGAAGCGCTCCATTGGGCTTCCCCTTCCCTCTTGCGCGGTATCGACACAACGTGTCTAGGTGGCACAACATGCCACATGGACACCTTATTCCTAAACTGGGGGAGTGAACCTCACCGAACGCCGAAAGGCCGCCACCCAGCTTGAAATCGCCCGTGCCGCCGCCGCGCTGTTCGCCGAGCGCGGCTCCGACGGCACGACAGCTGAGGCCATCGCCGATCGCGCCGGGGTGAGCCTTCGCACCTTCTACCGCTACTTCCGCACCAAGCAGGATTCCGTCGCGCCGTTGCTGGCGTTCGGCGCGGGTAGCTGGCAGGACCTGCTGGCGGCCGCGCCGCGCGACATCTCCCTGCCGGAGGCGTTGGAGCAGGCCGCCGCAAGCGCCCTGGCCGTCCGCGATGACGGGGACGTCGAGTCCTTCGAATGGACGCGGGGCCTGCTGCGCGCGGCCGCGGGCGATCCGGCGCTGCTGGCAGTGTGGGCGAGTGTCAACCAGGAGTCGGAGCAGCGGCTCGTGCCGCTGCTCGCCGACCGCGCCGGTGGTGCAGACGACCTGCAGGTCCGCTTGGCGGCCGCGGCGGCCACGACCGCCATCCGGGTGGCCGTCGAGGCGTGGGCGGCCGGTGATGCCCCGGCGGACGGCGCGGGGTCGCCGGCGGAGCTCGCCGTCCGCTGCATGCGCGAGCTCACTGCGGGTCTCGGCCGCTAGTTCGGCCGGGTTAGGCAGGGCGGCATTCGTGGTGCGGCGGATTGCGCTCGGTGATCAATGCCACCTCGATGGAGGGAAGATCCGAACACGTCCGTGTTCTAAACTCAGGCTCGCCTGACAAAGGTTAGGCTTGCCTGAGTTGACAGAAGGGCGCGATGAACCGGACGGGGATCGGCGGCAAGGTCGCCATCGTGACAGGCGCGGGCCAGGGCATCGGGGCGGCGGTGACCACCGCGCTCGCCGAGCTCGGCGCCGCGGTCGCGGCCGTGGACCGCAACGGCGAGCAGGCCGAAGCCGTGGCCGCCGAGCTGACCGGGCGCGGCCACGCGGTCTACGCCTACCGCGCCGACGTCGCAGACGCCGCCGCCGTCAACGACGTCGTGGACCGAGTCGAGCGTACGCACGGCCCCATCGATGTCCTCGCCAATGTCGCGGGAGTCCTGCAGGTCGGCACAGTGCAAGAGCTCACCGACGAGGACTGGCACCGCACCTTCGCGGTCAACACCACCGGGGTGTTCAACCTGTCCCGCGCGGTGTCCAAGCACATGATCGGCCGGCGGCGCGGCGCCATCGTCACGGTCAGCTCGAACGCCGCCGGCGTGCCCCGGCACGGGATGTCCGCCTACGCCGCCTCCAAGGCCGCGGCGACGCTGTTCACCAAGTCGCTCGGGCTGGAACTCGCCGAGTACGGCATCCGGTGCAACGTCGTCGCGCCCGGCTCCACCGACACCGAGATGCAGCGCGGGATGTGGGCCGACGAGCGCGGCGCCGAGCGCGTCATCGCCGGCTCTCCGGAGACGTTCAAGGCGGGCATCCCGCTGCGCAAGCTCGCCACCCCGCAAGACATCGCCGACGCAGTCGTCTTCCTGGCCTCCGACCAGGCCGGGCACATCACGATGCACGACCTGTACGTCGACGGCGGCGCGACACTGCGCGCCTGACCACGCCTGCCGCACACCCGGAAAGGTTGCCATGACCACGATGGACAGCGAAACCGACAGCATCGGCCTCGTCGCGGACGACGAGGCGACCCGATTGCTGGCGGCGTACGAGGCAGGCTCGTCGTTCGTCTTCTCCGCGCCGCACGGCGTGCTCTTAGCCCGCGGCGTGTCCGCGATCGTCCCCAAGACCCAGTGCGCGCGCGAGGAACTGCCTCGGCGGGTGGCCGATTTCCTCAACAGCGCAACGGAATTCGGCCGCCGCAACCCGATGGTGGTGGGTGCGGTGCCGTTCGGCGAGAACCTGCCTGCGCACCTCGTGCTGCCCGACGAAGTCGTCCGGGCCGCGCCGTTGAACGTCGTGGTGCCGCAGCCGCCGCGCAACGGCGCGCCGGACTGCTCCGTCCGCCCAGTGCCCGCGCCCGCCGAGTACGAGCGCGGCGTCAGCCGGGTGCTGCGACGGCTGGAAGACGGCGAGCTGAGCAAGGTCGTCCTCGCGCGTTCCCTGGAGCTGACCGCCGCCGAGCCGATCGACGTCCGCGGCGTGCTGCGCAGCCTCGCGCTCGCGGACCCGGCCAGCTACACCTTCGCGGTGGATCTGCCGCGGCACGGCGAGGACGGCACCCGCGACAGCTTCGGTGCGCCGCCGCCGCTGCGGCGCACCTTCCTCGGCGCCAGCCCGGAACTGCTGGTCTCCCGCCGCGGCATGCGGGTCCGGTCGAACCCGATGGCCGGTTCGCGGCCGCGCAGCACCGACCCGGTCGAGGACCGGCGCCGCGCAGCCGAACTGTCCACTTCGGACAAGGATCACCGCGAGCACGCCGCCGTCGTCGACGCGGTCGTGCAGGCGCTGCGCCCGTTCTGCCGCGACCTGCAGGTCCCCGCGCCGTCGGTGATCAGCACCGCCGCCATGTGGCACCTGGCAACCGAGATCACCGGCGAGCTCCGCGACCCGGCCACCTCCTCGCTGGAACTGGCCGACGCGCTGCACCCCACGCCCGCGGTCTGCGGCACCCCGCTGCAGCGCGCCCGCGACGTCATCGCCGAGACCGAACCGTTCGAGCGCGGCTACTACGCGGGCATGGTCGGCTGGTGCGACGCCGCGGGTGACGGCGAGTGGGTGGTCGCCATCCGTTGCGCCGACATCGAGGACGATTCGATGCGGTTGTACGCGGGCGCGGGCATCGTCGCGGGTTCCGACCCGGCCGACGAACTCGCCGAGACGTCCGCGAAGTTCCGCACCGCACTGTCCGCGATGGGCCTGGACCAGGCCTTCTGAGGGGGAGAACATGACCGCATCGCTACCCGGCTGCCCAACCTGGCCGGCCGAGTTCGCGCAGCGCTACCGGGCCGCGGGCTACTGGCGCGGCTACACCTTCGGACAGCTGCTGCGCGAACGCGCCGCCGAACACCCCGACCGCACCGCGGTCGTCGACGGCGACCGCCGCGTCTCCTACCGGGACCTCGACGTCCGCGCCGACCGGCTCGCGGCCGGGCTCCGCGAGCTCGGCGTCGGCGCGGGTGACCGGGTCGTGGTGCAGCTGCCGAACATCGCCGAGTTCTTCGACGTGTGCTTCGCGCTGTTCCGGCTCGGCGCGATCCCGGTGTTCGCGCTGCCCTCGCACCGGCTGACCGAGATCTCCTACTTCTGCGAGTTCAGCGAGGCCACCGCCTACATCACCGTCGACGTCGAGGCCGGGTTCGACCACCGGAAGCTGGCGGCCGAGGTCGTCGCGAAGATCCCCGGGCTGCAGGTGCTGATCGCGGGTGAGCCGGGCGAGTTCCGGGCGCTGTCCGATGTGGACGCCGAACCCGCGGAGCCGGCCGGCCCGGAGCCCGGCGACATCGCCTTCCTGCAGCTCTCCGGCGGCAGCACCGGCGTGCCGAAGCTGATCCCGCGCACCCACGACGACTACATCTACTCCTTCCGCGCCAGCAACGAGATCTGCGGCGTCACCGCCGGCACGGTCTACCTCGGGGCGCTGCCGATCGCGCACAACTTCCCGATGAGCTCGCCCGGCACCTTCGGCGTGCTGCACGCCGGCGGCACCGTCGTGCTGGCCCGGCGGCCCAGCCCGGACGAGGTGTTCCCGCTGATCGAGCGCGAACGCGTCACGCTCCTCGCGGCCGTGCCGCCGCTGGCGCTGGTGTGGCTGGACGCCGCCGCGAACACCGAGCACGACCTGTCCAGCCTGGAAGTGCTGCAGGTGGGCGGCGCCAAGTGCAGCGAAGAGGTCGCGCGGCGGGTGCGGCCGGTGCTCGGCGCCACGCTGCAGCAGGTGTTCGGCATGGCCGAGGGCCTGGTCAACTACACCCGCCTCGACGACCCAGAGGACGTCGTCCTCGGCACGCAGGGCCGCCCGATCTCGCCGGACGACGAGGTGCTCGTCGTCGACGACGAGGACAACCCGGTGGCACCGGGCGAAACCGGGCACCTGCTCACCCGGGGGCCCTACACCATCCGCGGCTACTACCGGGCCGAGGAGCACAACGCCCGGGCGTTCACCGCGGACGGCTTCTACCGCACCGGCGACGTCGTCCGGCTCACGCCGGCGGGCAACGTCGTCGTCGAAGGCCGCGCGAAGGACCAGATCAACCGCGGCGGCGAGAAGATCGCCGCCGAGGAGGTGGAGAACCACCTGCTGGCGCACCCGGCGGTGCACGACGCCGCGGTGGTGTCGATGCCCGACGACTACCTCGGCGAGCGCAGCTGCGCGTTCGTCGTGCCGCGCGGCACCCCACCGAAGGCGCGGGAGCTGATCAAGTTCGTGCGCGAACGCGGCCTGGCCGCGTACAAGGTGCCGGACCGGGTCGAGTTCGTCGAGCAGTTCCCGCAGACCGGGGTCGGCAAGGTCAGCAAGCGCGACCTGCGGGAGGCGATCTCCCGCGAGCTGGTCCCGGAGCTGCGGAACCGGACGTGAGCCGAGCGCCCGCAAACCACGACAGACAGGGAGGACCGGTGGCACTTCCGGCCATCGCACCGTACCGCGTGCCGCAGCAGGACGAGCTGCCCGAGAACCGGGTGGCCTGGCGGCCCGAGCCGGATCGCGCGGTGCTGCTGATCCACGACATGGAACGGCACTTCGTCAACGCCTATCCGCGCAACAGCGAACCGCTCGACCAGGTGGTGCCGAACATCCGCATGCTGCGCGAGCGCGCCCGTGCGGCCGGCGTGCCGGTGGTGTACTGCGCGCAGCCCGGCGGCCAGACGCCGGAACAGCGCGGGCTGCAGCTGGAGTGGTGGGGCCCGGGCGTCGCCGATCCGACGCAGGAGGCGATCATCGACGAGCTGGCGCCCGGCGCCGGCGACGTGCAGCTGACCAAGTGGCGCTACAGCGCGTTCCAGCGCACCGAGCTCCGCGAGCTGCTGCGGGACTGGAACCGCGACCAGCTGATCATCACCGGCATCTACGCGCACATCGGGTGCCTGATGACGGCGGCCGAGGCCTTCCAGCAGGACGTCCAGGCGTTCCTGGCCGCCGACGCGGTCGCGGACTTCTCGCTGGCGGAGCACCGGATGGCGCTGGACTACGCCGCCAAGCGTTGTGCCGTGGTGGACACTTCGCGAGGGCTGGCGCGCTCGCTGGTACTGCACGAGTCCGAAGTGGCCTGACGAGTTTTCGGGGAGAACGTGGGAATGTCGCAGAAGTTGACGCTGGCAGACGTGCGGGCGCAGGTCGCCGAGCTGCTGTACGAGGACCCGGCGGAGCTCACCGACGAGGAGAACCTCATCGACTGGGGTCTGGACTCGGTGCGGATCATGACGTTGGTGGAGAACTGGCGCCGCCTCGGCGTCCAGATCACCTTCGCCGACCTCGCCGAACGCCCGACCCTGGCGGAGTGGTGGGCGGTCCTGGAACCCAGGCTCCCGGCAGGGGAGTGACGAACGAGGGATGCCTTCCGGTGGTAGGCGTCCCTCGTGCGGTCGAACGATCAGAGGATGTTCTGGAAGCGTCGCAGTCGGGCGTGGAAGGGCGGGCTTTGTCCTTTGAAGCGGCGTAGCCGCTTAGCCCGCCTACGCAACTAGCACCGCCGCGGGTTCTCAGACGTCGCCTGGCGAGGACAGCCCCGACGCCGCGTATCGGACATACACAAGTCGGGGATCCCACAGCCAGGCGGCGTCTGTAACTCCCGCAGGGGGGCCGCTACCCGCACCGCCACGCAGAACGAGCCTGGAAACGGCCTCTCAGTCCTGCCAGGGGACTTGTGGGGAGCGGTAGTAGTCGATGCCGGATGCCGCCATGCGCGGGCCGTGGGTGGCCAGGCGCTGGCGGAAGGACTCCCAGTCCTGGGCGGACTTGGGCGACCAGCCGAGTTCGGCGATGGCAGGCAGCCGCGGGAAGGCCATGAACTCGATGTGATCGGAGTTCTCCAGGGTCTCCGACCACAGCGGGGCCTCCACGCCGAGGATCGACTCCTCGGGCACGCCCTTGAGGTAGCTGCCCGGATCCCAGCCGTAGGCGTCGGCGACCTCGATGTAGCCGGCCCAGTGCAGGCCCAGCTCGGTGTTCTCGTCGTACTTGTGGTCCAGGTAGGACAGGTTCGCCGGCGACGCCAGGATCTTGTTGCCGCGGGCGACCGCCTCGTCGAGCAGCGGATCGGTGTCGGTGGTGCCCCAGTACTGCAGCACCGCGTCGCCCTCGGGCGCGCCCTTGCCGTACTCGTGCCAGCCCAGCGCGGTCTTGCCGTACTTGGCGGGCAGCGGGATCACCCGCTCGAAGAACTGCTTGTAGTCCTCGTCGGTGGTCGAGTGCGCCTCGTCGCCGCCGATGTGCAGGTACGGGCCGGGGGTGATCGCCGCGAGCTCGCGGATGACGTCCTCGACGAACCGGTAGGTGATGTCCTTGTCCACGCAGAGCGAGCTGAAGCCCACCTCGATGCCGGTGTACAGCGGCGGCGCGACGCCGTCGCAGTTGAGCTCGGCGTAGGAGGCCAGCGCGGCGTTGGTGTGCCCGGGCATGTCGATCTCGGGCACGACGGTGATGTGCCGGGACGCCGCGTACTCGACGATCTCCGCGTAGTCCTCCTGCGTGTAGTAGCCGCCCGGGCCGCCGCCGACCTCGGTGCTGCCGCCGTGCTCGGTCAGCCGCGGCCAGCTGTTGATCTGGATCCGCCAGCCCTGGTCGTCGGTCAGGTGCAGGTGCAGCCGGTTGATCTTGTAGCGGGCGACCTGGTCGATGTAGAGCTTGACCTGCTCCACGGTGAAGAAGTGCCGGGCGACGTCGAGCATCGTGGCCCGGTGCTCGAACCTCGGCTTGTCGACGATCTCGCCGCCGGGCACGGTCCACGGCCCGGACTGCTCGGTCGGGTTCTCGATCGCGGCGGGCAGCAGCTGCCGGAGCGTCTGCACGCCGTTGAACAGGCCTTCGGGGCTGCTCGCGTGGAGGCCGATGCCGTCGTCGGCCACCTGCAGGCGGTACCCGGCCGGGCCGAGCTCGGGGGGTCCGTCCAGCGCCAGCGAGATCCCGCCGGAACCCTCGTTGACCGGGACCGGGAAACCGGTGGCCGGGCGCAGGACCCCGGCCAGGTACTCGCCGACCTCGGCGGCGTCGCCGGCGGCCTCGATCGAGGTCTGCTCGGTGAGTTCGAAGGTGGTGCCGGGGTCCGGCTGCACCGACTCGGGTGCGGGGATGATGTTCTCCATCGCGGTGTTCTCCTCGGCTGGTGCGCCGCCGGCGGGAGCTACGAGCCCACCGGTGAGCAGCGCACCCGCCACGACGGCGAGCGCTGCTTTGCGCACCGTCGGTAGGGGCGGTCTGGTCATGTGCCTCGCTCCATGATCGGGGAACGGCCCCATAAAGGTATAGACCATATTTGGAAGCGGCAGCCTCCAACTGGGCGTATCGGGCATGTCGAACGGCCCGCCTCAACGAGCCCGGGTGAGCACCGCACCGATGGACGCCGCGGTGACGCAACCGAGCGCGACGACCTGGGACGGGGTCAGCAGCTCGGCCAGCAGCAGCAGGCCCGCCGCGGCGCCGGCCGCGGGCTCCAGGCTCTGCAGCACGCCGACGACCCTGGGCGGAATCCGGCGCAGCGCGGCCATTTCCAGCGAATAGGGCACGACCGCCGACAGCACGGCGATCCCCAGCCCGGCCAGCAGAACGGCAGGGGAGAGCAGCGCCGTCCCGGACTCGGCGATCCCGAACGGCAGCGCGATGACGGCGGCGCACGCGACGGCCAGCGCCAGCGGCGAGCCGTCGCTGCTGAGCCCGCCGGCGCGATGGCTCAGCAGGAGGTAGCAGCCCATGCCGGCCGCCGACACCAGGGCGAGAGCGACGCCGATGGCCGGTAGCGGAGCGCCGATCGGGCCGCAGAACAGGAAAACACCCACCGCCGCCAGCGCGGCCCACAGCACGTCGCGCGGCCGCCGGGAGCCCAGGAGCGCTACGGAGAGCGGGCCGAGCAGCTGAAGCGTGCTGGCGACTCCCACCGGGAGGTGCGGCAGCGCGAGGTAGATCACGTTCATCGCCGCGATCGCCGCGCCGAACGCGATGATCAGTCCCCGCGAGCGCCAATCCGGCGGGATCTGCGGGCGCCACAGGACCAGCAGCACCGCGGCCGCCAGCGACAGCCGCAACGCCGCGACGCCGAGCGGCCCTGCGGCGGAGATCAGCTGCTTCCCGAAGGCCTGTCCGAACTGAACGCTGACCACAGCCCCCAGCACGAACAGGAACGGCGATGCGCCGGTAGCGGAGCGCTGCGGCGGGGTCGAAGTGTTCACGGCTGAAGCCTGGGGCTCACCGCCCGTTCAGGTCCATCTCGCTTTTCTGCCGCGCATTGTGAAGAATCACCTACATGATCGACCTGCGCCGGCTCCAGGTCCTCCGGGTGCTCCGGGAGGAGGGCACGGTGACCGCGACCGCGCGGGCGCTCTACCTGACGCCCTCGGCCGTCTCGCAACAACTCCGGTTGCTGTCCCGCGAGATCGGTGCCGAGCTGCTGCAGCCCGAAGGCCGCCGGGTCCGGCTCACGCCCGCCGCGCACATCGTCCTGGAGCACGCCGACGCGATCGCGGCCGAATGGGAGCAGACCCGCGCCGACCTGGCCGCGCATTCCGGCGGCGCGGTCGGACAGGTCCGGGTGGGCGGCTTCGCGACCAGCTTCGGCTCGCTGCTGGCGCCCGCCGCCGCCAGGCTCCGCGCCTCGCACCCGCGGCTGGAGGTGCGGCTGCGGGAGACCGACATCGACGACAGCCTGCGGCTGCTGCTGGCCGAGCAGGCGGACATCGCGATCCTGCCCGTCCCGGGCAGCCCGCCGCTGGACGATCCGCGCTTCGACCAGCGGCTACTGCTAGACGACCCGCAGGACCTTGTGGTGCCCGCGGCGCACGGGTTCGCCGAGCGCGACTCCGTGCCGTTGGCCGAGACCGCGCACGAGACCTGGATCGCGCCGCACCACGACCAGTTCCAGCTGATCGAGGTCGCGTGCGCGGCGGCAGGCTTCGCCCCGCGGGTGGCGCACGAGGCGGCGGAGTGGAACTCGGTGCTGACCCTGGTGTCGCACGGGCTCGGCATCTGCCTGCTGCCCAGGCTCGCCACCGTCTCACCAGACCACCACGTGGTGCGAATCCCGTTGCGGGACAAGCCGGTGCCGTCGCGCAGCGTCCTCACCTGCGTGCGCCGGGGCAGCCGCGCCCAACCCGCGATCGCCGCCGTCCTCCGAGCGCTGGAGGAGGTCGCGCGGAACCGGCGGAGCGGGTGAGGCGTCGCGCCTACCTCTCGCCGCGCAGCGCGGGCCGCAGCTTGTCCAGCACCGCCGGGTCCTCGATGGTGGAGGGCACCCTGGTGTCACCGGTGTCGGCGATCTCGCGCATCGACTTCCGCAGGATCTTCCCGGAACGCGTCTTGGGCAGCCCGTCCACCACCGACACGTCGCGGAACGCCGCCACCGGCCCGATCTGCGCCCGCACCGCCGCGACCAGCTCGTCCCGCAGCGCCTCCTCGGAGATGTCCACACCGGACTTCAGCACCACGAACCCGCGCGGGACCTGGCCCTTCAGCGAATCGCGCACGCCGATCACCGCGCACTCGGCGACCGCCGGGTGCGCCGCGAGCACCGCCTCCATCGAGCCGGTCGACAGCCGGTGCCCGGCGACGTTGATCACGTCGTCGGTGCGGCCCATCACGAACACGTAGCCGTCGGCGTCGACGTAGCCGTTGTCGCCGGTGAGGTAGTAGCCGGGGTAGCGCGACAGGTACGACTCGCGGAACCGCTCGTCGTCGCCCCACAGCGTCGGCAGCGTGCCCGGCGGCAGCGGCAGCTTCAGGCAGATCGCGCCGTCGGTCTCCGGCGGCAGCGGGTTCCCGGCCTGGTCCAGCACCGCCACGTCGTAGCCGGGCACCGGCACGGTCGGCGAACCCGGCTTGACCGGCATCGGCTCCAGCCCGCGCAGGTTCGCGCAGATCGGCCAGCCCGTCTCGGTCTGCCACCAGTGGTCGATCACCGGCACGCCGAGCTTCTCCGACGCCCAGTGGTAGGTCTCCGGGTCCAGCCGCTCGCCGGCCAGGAACAGCGCCTGCAGGCCCGAGATGTCGTGGCCGGCCAGCAGCTCGGCGTTCGGGTCCACCCGCTTGATCGCCCGGAACGCGGTCGGCGCGGTGAACAGCGCCTTGACCCGGTGCTCGGCGATGACCCGCCAGAACGCGCCCGCATCCGGCGTGCCCACCGGCTTGCCCTCGTAGACCACGGTGGTCGCCCCGGTCAGCAGCGGCGCGTAGACGATGTAGGAGTGGCCGACCACCCAGCCGACGTCCGAGGCGGTCCAGAAGACGTCGCCCGGCCCGATGTCGTAGATGTTGGCCATCGACCAGCGCAGCGCGACCGCGTGCCCGCCGTTGTCGCGCACCACGCCCTTCGGCCGCCCGGTGGTGCCCGAGGTGTAGAGGACGTACAGCGGATCGGTGGCCTTCACCGGCACGCAGTCGGCCGGTTCGGCCTGCGCCAGCGCATCGTGCCAGTCCACGTCGCGCGGCCCGAGCTCCGCGCGGGCCTGCTCGCGCTGGAACACGATCACCCGCTTCGGCTGGTGCTCGGTCGCCCGCAGCGCCTCGTCGACGATCGGCTTGTACTCGACGATCCGGTTCGGCTCCAGGCCGCACGACGCGGCGACGATCACCGTCGGCCGGGCGTCGTCGATGCGCGCCGCCAGCTCCTTGGGCGCGAAGCCGCCGAAGACCACCGAATGCACCGCGCCGATGCGCGCGCAGGCCAGCATCGCGACGACGGCCTCGGAGATCATCGGCATGTAGATCACGACCCGGTCGCCCGGCTCGGCGCCCTGCGCCCGCAACGCCCCGGCGAACAGCGCCACCCGGTCCAGCAGCTCCCGGTACGTCCAGCGGCGCACCTCGCCGGTCATCGCCGAATCCCAGATCAGCGCCTGCTGATCGCCGCGCCCGTCGCGGACGTGCCGGTCCAGCGCGTTGAAGCAGGTGTTGAGCTCGCCGTCGGGGAACCACCGGAAGAACGGGTCCGCGGTGGCGTCCAGGGCCCGCGACGGTGCCCGCTCCCACTCGATCGCGGCCGCCGCGTCGAGCCAGAAGCCCTCCGGATCGGCCGAACTCCGCCGGTAGGCCTCAGCATAGGCACCCATGACCACGTTCCTCCTGCATCCACCCCGATGTCGCCTGTCGTCCTACCGCACAACGCGGCGTAGCGCCAGGGTCACCGGTAGCTATGCGCGAAACGCTTTTGTCACAACCGAAACACGGCCGATCGGACGAACGGCCGCGCGGACTTCGGCCGCGCTGAGCGCCGCCCGGACACCCGGGTGCAACTCGGCGACACAACGTGTCCGTTTGGCGCTGGACGGGCAGATCGGCGCGACAGAGCGTGCTCGTCCGAACACAATCAAGCCGAAGTCGATGATCGGGCTAACACCACGGCGCATCGCGCCGACAACCGAATCGGAGGTGCTACAACGATGAGCACGGAACCGGCCTTGTCCGCACAGGCATCCGCCGCCCAGACCGCCGCTGCCCCTCGGGTCGAACCCGGCTGCGGCCCCGCGACCACCGAACTGCCCACCGCGCCGTGCAGCGTGGTGTGGAGCGGTGGCCATTCCTACGTCCTCGAGGGCTCCACCGGGGCCCGCTGGGCGGGCGTCGACGACCGCGGCAGGGCCCGGTTCCTCACCGATGCGGACCTCCGCCGCCGCGGCTGGAGCCGCACCAGGGCGTAGCGCGCCCGGTGGCCGACGGCTCCCGCCGTGGAGCAGCCCGATCGACCGGCTTCGCGGGAGCCCGGCCGCCAAGTGTGTTGTGCGAGGAATGTGAGACCCTGATCTGGTCGGGATGCACAAGTTGCGTCCGAAGCGGGGGCAGGACGCACAACCATTCAGGGGAGGCTCGTGGTGCAGGATGCTGAGCGCACCACGGAAGACACCACGAGCGGGGATCGCGGGATGAATCCCGATCCGGCTGGGCAGGGCCCCGCGGCGGAGCGCCCCGATCCGGGCATGGCCCGGATACGGGAGGCCGCCGCCGGCGTGTGGGCCGATCCATGGTGGACACTTCCGAACCTGCTCAGCGTGATCCGGCTGGCCGGCGTGGCGGTGTTCCTCTGGCTGCTGCTGGGCCCGAAGGCCGACCTGCTCGCCCTGCTGGTGCTGGTGATCAGCGGCATCACCGACTGGCTCGACGGCAAGCTCGCCCGCTGGCTCAACCAGTACAGCCGCATCGGCGAGCTCCTCGACCCGGCCGCCGACCGCCTCTACATAGTCGCGACCCTGGTGGCCTTCGTGCTGCGCGACGTGGTGCCCTGGTGGGTCGCCGCCGCGCTGGTCATCCGCGACGTGGTGCTGACGCTCTGCCTGCCGGTGCTGCGCTGGCACGGCTACGAACCACCGGACGTGCACTACCTCGGCAAGGCCGCGACGTTCTGCCTGATGTACGCGTTCCCGCTGTTGCTGCTGGTGCAGGAGGACTTCCCGCTGTCCGAAGTGGTCCGACCGATCGCCTACGCCTTCACCTGCTGGGGCGGCGCGCTCTACCTGTGGGCCGGCATCCTCTACCTCGGCCAGGTGATGGCGGCGGTCCGCCAGGCCCGCGCCAGACCGGCCTGAGCGCCGTCCGGACGTCCCGCGTGCAGGGCGCCGTCTGCCGAGCCGATCGGCGGGCGGCGCCCTTTCGCGTCGCGCGCTGGAGGGTCGCCTTGCGGCCCGCGCCGCGTGGTGAATACGCTCGCCGAGCCGATCACGCGAAACTCCGTGACCGGTGATCCACAGCACCAGCGGAGCAGGGAGGCGGGACCACGTGGCGGCCCCGGACGAGATCAAGTACACCGAAGAGCACGAGTGGATTCAGCGCACAGCTGAAGACAAGGTGCGCATCGGTATCACCGACTACGCCCAGCAGCAGCTCGGCGACGTGGTGTTCGTGCAGCTGCCGGACCTCGAGCAGCAGGTCACCGCCGGCGAGTCGATGGGCGAGGTGGAGTCGACCAAGAGCGTGTCGGAGATCTACGCGCCGGTCACCGGCGAGGTGGTGGCCCGCAACGAGCAGCTGGAGGAAGAGCCGGAGCTGGTCAATTCGGCCCCGCTGGGCGACGGCTGGATGGTCGAGCTCAAGCTCGCCGACCCGGCCCAGCTGGACGGTCTGCTCGACGCGGCGGCGTACCAGAAGCTGACCGAATCCTGATCCGACCAGGCAAGATCGTCGGTCTGTCAGGGGTCGAGAGGAAGATGTCGGGAGTCCCGCGTCCCGTGCCTGCACCTGCACGGTACGTTGGGCACATATTTGGCACGATCTATCCGCGTAGAGGAGAGCTCAGGTGAGCCAGAACAGCGGCTTCGGCGACGTACCGCCGGAGCAGTCACCGGAGACCACCTCGGTCTTCAGGCCCTTCCTCTCGGAGCCGGAGAGCACCGAGAGTGCGTCCCCGGAGCCCGCCGCCGCATCCGGGGTCGATGCGCTGCCCGCAGGGTCCGCCCTGCTGGTGGTCAAGCGCGGCCCCAACGCGGGATCGCGATTCCTGCTGGACCGGGAGACCACCAGTGCGGGACGGCACCCGGACAGCGACATCTTCCTCGATGACGTCACGGTTTCCCGCCGGCACGCCGAGTTCCGGCGCGAGGGCAACGACTTCGTGGTCGTCGACGTCGGCAGCCTCAACGGCACCTACGTCAACCGGGAGCCGGTCGACACCTCGGTGCTGGCCAACGGCGACGAGGTGCAGATCGGGAAGTTCCGGCTGGTGTTCCTGACCGGCCCGATCGACGGGGGCCCGGGCGCCCGCTGAGGGGCCCTTGGACCGACTAGTCCATCCGCCAGCGGGGCGGCGCCGAAGCGGCGTCGCCCCGCTGGCGCGTGAAGGTAGTGCGCAGCCGAGATCGATGACTTCCCGCGCGGGGAATTTCCCGCCGTCGCAACCGGTTTCCACGTTGTAGCGGCCGCCTTTCGACCGGTCCGGCGGACGGGTCGGCGGTGTATCGTGCTGGTAATGCTCGATGAAGAGCTCAGCCAGCGGTTCGGACCAGATGCACCGGCAGGAAGGCCGCGGATTCGGTGGTCGACCAGACCGCTAAAGGGATGGGCGTGTCCGCCGCAACGCGGGTAGCGTCGGAGGCGTCGGTGCGCGATCCTCGACGGGGATGTCACGCTTCGGCGCGCTGGAGGAGGCGATGTGACGATGAGCAGCGAGATGCGCGTCGTCGGCGTGCGAGTTGAACTACCAGCAAACCAGCCGATTCTGCTGTTGCGCGAGGCGCACGGCGAGCGTTACCTGCCGATCTGGATCGGCTCGGTCGAGGCGACCGCCATCGCGCTGGAGCAGCAGGGTGTGCGGCCGCAGAGACCCCTTACCCACGACCTGTTGAAGGACGTCATCGGCGCCCTCGGGCGCGACCTGGAACAGGTGCGGATCACCGACCTGCAGGACGGCACCTTCTTCGCCGAGCTGGTGTTCGACGGGGATGTGCGGGTCTCCGCGCGGCCGAGCGACTCGGTGGCGCTGGCGCTGCGCATCGGGGTGCCCATCCACGCCGACGAATCGGTGCTGGACGAGGCGGGGCTGATCATCCCGGACGAGCAGGAGGACGAGGTGGAGAAGTTCCGCGAGTTCCTGGACTCCGTCTCCCCGGAGGACTTCCGCGGCGCCGACACCTGAGCCCGCCGATCGACCGACGACACAGCCCGGCCCCCGTCTGCGCGAGCAGGCGGGGGCCGGGTCGTCCGGGTGCCCCGCGCGTCGCGTTGACCTCCCCGCGGGGCAGGCATACCGTCGAACTTACGCGAATTGCCCCGGTGTGATTCGGCCGCTGGGCGGTGTTCGCGGCCTCGGACCGCGATGGTCCGGGAGCTGGTGATCGTCGTCGGCTTCGTGCCGGACGAGGGGAGGCAGGCGTGGTCGAGGAAGCGTCCAACCGGGATGCTGCCGTGGAGCAGGGCGAGCTGTTCCCCGATGCCTCGCTGCCGGACGAACTGGTCGGCTACCGGGGTCCGGCCGCCTGCCAGATCGCCGGCATCACCTACCGCCAGTTGGACTACTGGGCGCGCACCAAGCTGGTAGGCCCGTCCATCCGCGGCGCCGCCGGCTCCGGCTCGCAGCGGCTGTACTCGTTCAAGGACATCCTGGTGCTCAAGGTGGTCAAGCGACTGCTGGACACCGGGGTGTCGCTGCACAACATCCGGGTCGCGGTGGAACACCTGCGCAACCGGGGCGTGCAGGACCTGGCCAGGCTGACGCTGTTCAGCGACGGGACGACGGTCTACGAGTGCACCTCTGCCGAGGAGGTGGTCGACCTGTTGCAGGGTGGCCAAGGGGTGTTCGGCATCGCCGTCAGCGGGGCGATGCGCGAGATCAGCGGCACGATCCACGACTTCCCGGCGGAACGGGCCGACGGCGCGGAGCTGGTCCCGATGGACGACGAGCTGTCCCGCCGGCGGCGCGACCGGCAGGCCGAGACCGGCTGAGCCGACCGGACCCACCCGGGTGGTGTGCGGCCGGTGACATCGCTGGTCCGCTCGGACCCCCTGATCGGGTAAGCTGCGGCACATCGCCGACCCCGTGCGGGAGAGTCCGGCCCGGCCTAGGCCGCGGTCGGCGCCGAAGGAGCAACCCTCCCCGACAACCTCTCAGGCCACCTGGACCGCACGGGCGAGATACCTCTGGAAAGAGGGCGCACCACGACCGTGGTGCACCCCGCCGACGGTGCAAGCCCGGTTCCCGGGTGAAGCTCTCAGGCGTTCGCTTCGCGGACAGTGACAGAGGGGGAGAGCAGGGCAGCTTCGGCTGCCTGCCGCCCTTTTGCCGCCGCGACGATTGAGGTTTGGCGATGACCGACGTGACCCACGACCGCATTCCCCTGGCCGCCCTGGAGCACGGCACGCCGTTCGCCGACCGGCACGTCGGCCCGATGCCGGCCGAGCTCGCGCGCATGCTCGACGTGATCGGCGTCGGCTCGCTGGAGGAGCTGGGGCAGAACGCCGTGCCGGACACGATCCGGGAAGGCGACCTGCAGCTGGCGCTGCCGGAGCCGGCCACCGAGTCCGAGGCGCTGGCCGAGCTGCGCGAGCTGGCCCGCCGCTGTCGCCCGCACACCGAGATGATCGGGCTCGGCTACTACGGCACGGTCACGCCGCCGGTGATCCTGCGCAACGTGCTGGAGAGCCCCGCCTGGTACACGGCCTACACGCCGTACCAGCCGGAGATCTCGCAGGGCCGGCTCGAAGCGCTGCTGAACTTCCAGACGATGGTGGCCGACCTGGCCGGGGTGCCGGTGGCCAACTCGTCGATGCTCGACGAGTCCACCGCCGCGGCCGAGGGCATGACGCTGGTGCGCCGCGCGGGCCGGTCGAAGTCGCCGCGGTTCGTGGTGGACGCCGACACGCTGCCCCAGACCATCGCGGTGATCGAGACCCGCGCGGAGCCGCTGGGCATCGAGGTCGTCGTCGCCGACCTCGCCGCGGGTGCGCAGGCGTTGCCGGACGGCGAGTTCTTCGGCGTGCTGCTGTCCTACCCGGGCGCTTCCGGCGCGGTGCGGGACCACGAGGAGATCATCGCGGAGGTCCACCGGCGCGGCGCGAAGGTCGTCGTCGCGGCCGACCTGCTGGCGCTGACGCTGCTGCGCTCGCCCGGCGAGATCGGCGCGGACGTGGTGGTCGGCAGCACCCAGCGGTTCGGCGTGCCGATGGGCTTCGGCGGCCCGCACGCCGGGTTCATGGCCGTGGCCAAGGGCTTCGAACGGCAGCTGCCGGGGCGGTTGGTCGGCGTGAGCGTCGACGCCGACGGCAACCAGGCCTACCGGCTGGCGCTGCAGACCCGCGAACAGCACATCCGCCGCGAGAAGGCCACCAGCAACATCTGCACCGCGCAGGTGCTGCTGGCCGTCGTGGCCTCGATGTACGCGGTCTACCACGGCCCGGCCGGGCTGCGGTCGATCGCGACCCGCGCGCACCGGATGGCGGCGGTGCTCGCCGAGCAGCTGCGTCGCGGCGGCGTCGAGGTGCTGCACCGGGAGTTCTTCGACACGATCGTCGCGAAGGTGCCGGGCAAGGCCGACGACATCGTCGCCACGGCCCGCCGGGGCGGCATCAACCTCCGCCGCGTGGACGCCGACCACGTCGGCATCAGCTGCGACGAGACCACCACGCGGGCGCACCTGGCGACGGTGTGGCAGGCCTTCGGCGTCACCGGCGGTGACGCCGACGAGCTCGACATCGAGACGCCGGACGCGCTGCCCGCGGCGCTGGAGCGCACCTCGGAGTACCTGACCCACCCGGTGTTCCACACCCACCGCTCCGAGACCTCGCTGCTGCGCTACCTGCGGCGGCTGTCGGACAAGGACATCGCGCTGGACCGCAGCATGATCCCGCTGGGCTCGTGCACGATGAAGCTCAACGCGACGGCCGAGATGGAGCCGATCACCTGGCCCGAGTTCGGTTCGCTGCACCCGTTCGCGCCCGCGCAGGACGCCGAGGGGCTGCTGTCGATCGTCAAGGACCTGGAGACCTGGCTGGCCGAGGTCACCGGCTACGACGCGGTGAGCCTGCAGCCCAACGCCGGCAGCCAGGGCGAGTTCGCCGGCCTGCTGGCGATCCGTGCCTACCACCGCAGCCGTGGTGACGAGGACCGGGACCTGTGCCTGATCCCGGCGAGCGCGCACGGCACCAACGCCGCCAGCGCCGTGATGGC
Source organism: Saccharopolyspora sp. NPDC045839 (assembly GCF_056431645.1). NCBI lineage: Bacteria > Bacillati > Actinomycetota > Actinomycetes > Pseudonocardiales > Pseudonocardiaceae > Saccharopolyspora > Saccharopolyspora sp. NPDC045839. Next base: position 115,349 of record NZ_JBWKKH010000017.1, on the reverse strand, counting down.
CGGGATGCGGGTGATCGTGGTCCGCTGCGACGACGCCGGCAACATCGAGCTCGACCACCTGCGCGAGCTGGTCGCGGAGCACGCCACCGACCTCGCCGCGATCATGATCACCTACCCGTCCACGCACGGCGTGTACGAGAGCACCGTGCGCGACGTGTGCGGGCTGGTGCACGACGCGGGCGGCCAGGTCTACGTCGACGGCGCGAACCTCAACGCCCTGATCGGCCTCGCGCGGATGGGCAAGTTCGGCTCCGACGTCTCGCACCTGAACCTGCACAAGACGTTCTGCATCCCGCACGGCGGTGGCGGCCCGGGCGTCGGCCCGATCGGCGTGCGCGAGCACCTGGCGCCGTTCCTGCCCAACCACCCGCTGCAGCCCGCCGCCGGACCGGCTACCGGTGTCGGCCCGATCAGCGCCGCCCCGTGGGGCAGCGCCTCGATCCTGCCGATCTCCTGGGCGTACGTGCGGATGATGGGCGCCGACGGCCTGCGCCGGGCGACGCTGACCGCGGTCGCGGCCGCCAACTACGTCGCCCGCCGCCTCAACAACTACTTCCCGGTGCTCTACACCGGCAAGGGCGGCTTCGTCGCGCACGAGTGCATCCTCGACCTGCGGCAGATCAGCAAGACCAGCGGCATCACCGTCGACGACGTCGCCAAGCGGCTGGCCGACTACGGCATCCACGCGCCGACGATGTCGTTCCCGGTGGCCGGGACGCTGATGGTCGAGCCGACGGAGAGCGAGAACCTGGCGGAGCTGGACCGGTTCTGCGAGGCGATGATCGCGATCCGGGCGGAGATCGACAAGGTCGTCGCCGGGCAGTGGCCGGCCGACGACAACCCGCTGGTGGGTGCCCCGCACACGGCGGCGTCGCTGGCCAAGGACTGGGACCACGCCTACTCCCGCGAGGAGGCGGCCTACCCGCTGGGCACCGACGTGACGAAGGTCTGGCCCCCGGTGCGCCGCATCGACGGCGCGCGCGGAGACCGCAACCTCGTCTGCTCCTGCCCGCCCCTCGACGCCTACCAGGCGTGATCCGTCCACGACGCCCCCGGACCGCTGTTGCGGCCGGGGGTGTCGTGGTGTCCGGGGCCGGTGACACGCCGGGGGCGGTTCGGTTTGCGACGGGGCGGCGGCTGATGACACGGTGGCCCCTTCAAACCGACCGGCTCGGAGAAGGGGTTGAGCACAATGCTCACCATCAGTGAGAGCGCCGCAGATGTCATCAAGCTCGTCCTCGCCGGCGGCGACTCTCCGGAAGGTTCCGGCCTGCGCATTGCGCCGGCGGGTGAAGGACTGCAGGCGTCGATCGCCGCCGAACCGCAGTCGGGCGACGAGGTGGTCGAGGTATCCGGCGTGCGGGTGTTCCTCGAACCGCAGGTCGCCGCGCTGCTCGGCGACAAGGTGCTGGACGCCGAGCGGGACTCCAACGGCGAACTGGCGCTGGCCGTCCGCGACTGACCGAACGGGCTCGAACCGTCGTCCTGGGTGTTATGCCCGGGACGACGGTTTTTTCTCGCCGGACTGCGATCTAGGCCTCCTGCCAGCTACTGGTGATTGCGGTATTGCGGCAACTACTCTCGATGCGCAGCTGTTCCGGCCAGGAGGGAGCGCGCCGTGCCGACCACCACGCTCGCCATGCACATGAGCGACGGGTTGCTCAACGCGCAGACGGCGGTGCTGTTCGCGGCCGTGGCGATAGCCGGGCTGGCGGTCGCGCTGACCAAGGCGCGGGCCGACCTGGACGACCGGACGGCGCCGATGGCGGGGTTGGTCGCCGCGTTCGTCTTCGCCGCGCAGATGATCAACTTCCCGGTGCTGCCCGGCGTCAGCGGGCACCTGCTCGGCGGGGCGCTGGCGGCGATCCTGGCCGGGCCGTGGGTCGGCGCGCTGTGCGTGGCGATCGTGCTGGTGGTGCAGGCGCTGCTGTTCGCCGACGGCGGGCTGACCATGCTGGGCGCGAACATCACCAACATGGCGCTGATCGGCACCGCCGCCGGCTACCTCGTCGCCCTCGCATTGCGCCGCTTCGCGCGGCGGAGCCGGACCGGTCTGCTGGTGACCGCCTTCGTCGCGGCCTGGGTGAACACAGTCGCCGCCGCCGGCGGCTTCATCCTCGAATACGCGGTCGGCGGCGCGGCCGGTTTCGGCCTCGGCACGGCCGCGGTCGCGATGGTCGGGGTGCACTGCCTGATCGGCATCGGCGAGGGCGTGATCACGGCGGCCACGGTGGGTGCCGTCGCGGCCGCCAGACCGGACCTGGTCCACCTGCTGCGGACCGGGAAGAAGACGGAGGAGAACGTGCGATGAGCGCCCCACGTCGGCGTTTCCTGCTGGTCTTCGGCCTGTTCATCCTCGTCATCGCGGGTGGCGTGGCCTACTTCGCGGACGCCGACCCCGACGGGCTGGACGCGGTCACGCAGCGCGGCTGCACCGTGGTGGAGACCGAGCAGGGCGAGCAACTGGAAGGGCAGTGCATCGCGCAGCACGCCCAGGACCACGCGTTCTCCGGCGGCCCGCTGGCGGACTACACCGTCGGCGGAGATGACCGCTGGACCGGGGTGGCCGGGGTGATCGGCGCGGTGGTCACGCTCGGTGCCGCCGGAGGGTTGTTCTGGGGCCTGCGGCGCCGGACCGGGGGCGAATAGCGGTGGGAGCCGGTCACGCCGGCGCGCTGCACCTGCCCGGCGACTCGGTCCTGCACCGGTCGGCGCCCGAGGTCAAGATCGTGGCGGCCTTCCTGGTGGTGCTGTGCGTGGTGGCGACGCCGCGCGAGGTGTTCTGGGCGTTCGGCGGGTACGCGCTGCTGCTGTTCGGGCTCGTGCTGGTGGCCCGGGTTCCGCCGCGCTGGCTGGCCGGCCGCCTGCTGATCGAGGTGCCGTTCGTGGTGCTCGCGCTGGTGCTGCCGTTCACCGCCGGCGGCGCGACCACCGAGGTGGCGGGCCTGGCGCTGTCCACCGGTGGCCTGCTGTCGGGCTGGAACATCCTGGTCAAGGGCACGCTCGGGTTGGCCACGTCGGTGCTGCTGGCCGCCACGACCGCGCCGCGGGAGCTGGTGGTCGGCCTGCAGCGGCTGCGGGCGCCCCGGCTGCTGATCACCATCATCACGCTGATGCTGCGCTATGCCGAGGTGATCGTCGCGGAGGCCAAACGGATGCGGGTCGCGCGCATCTGCCGCGGCCACGATCCGCGGTTCCTGTGGCAGCTCGGCGCGACCGCGCGCGGGATCGGGAGCCTGTTCATCCGCTCCTACGAGCGGGGCGAACGCGTGCACCTGGCGATGGTGTCGCGGGGCTGGAGCGGCGCGATGCCCGAGCTGGGGGAGTCGCGCCGGACATCACCGGCGACGTGGTGGCTGGGCATGCTGCCACCGGCTGTCGCCGCCGTCGTGCTGGGAGTGGCCTTGTGGACCGCCTGACCGAACCCTTGCCGGAGCGCGCCGCCGGGCCGGCGTCCGTCCCGGCGCTGGAGGTGTCCGGACTGGCGTTCCGCTACCCGGACGGGCACCGTGCGCTCAACGGCGTCGACCTGCGCGTCGAGCGTGGGGAGCGGGTCGCGGTGCTCGGCCCCAACGGGGCGGGCAAGACAACCATGACGCTGCACCTCAACGGGGTGCACACGGCCGAGTCGGGGAACATCCACGTCGGCGGGCTGCCCGTGGATTCGCGGAACCTCAAGGAGATCCGCCGTCGCGTCGGGCTGGTGTTCCAGGATCCCGACGACCAGCTGTTCATGCCGACGGTGCGCGAGGACGTCGCGTTCGGCCCGGCGAACTTCGGGGTGCGCGGCGAGGAGCTGGCCGATCGCGTGCGGTCGGCGCTCGACGCGGTGGGCATGGCCGAGCACGCGGACCGCTCGCCGCTGCACCTCTCCGGCGGCCAGCGCAAGCGGGTCGCGTTGGCCGCGGTGCTCGCTTGCCGCCCCGAGCTGCTGGTGCTGGACGAACCGTCGTCGAACCTCGAACCGGTGGCCCGGCGCGAACTCGCCGAGGTGCTGCTGGACTGGGGCGGCACGATGCTCATGGTCACCCACGACCTGCCGTACGCGCTGCAGCTGTGCCCGCGCAGCGTGCTGATCGACGACGGGGCGGTGGTCGCCGACGGCCCCACCGCGGAGCTGCTGTCCGACGCGGAGCTGCTGGCCGCGCACCGCCTCGAACTCCCCTACGGATTCCGGGTTCCCTGAGCCGGTCCCCGCTTCCGGACGTCTTGACCCCGCCTGTTCGCGAGGTGAGGGTGAGCGGGTCTGTCGCAGCGTGGCGAGGAGGCACCGATGGGTTCGGCGGAAACCGTTCGCGGACCGGTAGATCCCGGCGACCCGGGCAGGAGCCCGATGTGCGGGGAGGGGTGAGCGGGATGCCGATCGAACCGCATCCGCGCGGTGCCGCCCCGTTCGACACCTCCGGAATCCGGCGAGACAGCCGTGGAATCGCGCACTACACCGGCCTTCCCGCGTCGTTGGTGACCATGTTCCGGTCCACGGCTGAACGCTTCCCGGACAACGAGGCGCTGGTCGAGGTCGATGGCGAGCGGCTCACCTACCGGCAGTTGTGGGACCGGGCGGCGCGCGTCGCCGGCGGGTTGCGCGCGGCCGGGATCGGCCGGGGCGATCGGGTGGCGAGCCTGTTGCCCGCCGGGGTGGGTTGGGTGCTGGGATTCCTGGGCACGCAGCTGGCCGGGGCGGTCGCGGTGCCGGTGAACATCCGGTTCGCCGCACCCGAGATCGACTACGTGCTGACGGATTCCGGCGCGAAGCACGTGCTGCGACCGGGTGATCCGCTGCCCGGCGGTCCGGCCCACGCGGTCGACGACCTGGCGCCGGACGATCTCGCTGCGATCTTCTACACCAGCGGCACCACGGGTTTCCCGAAGGGGGCGATGACGACCCACGAGAACTTCCTGTCCAATGTGGAGACCGCGCTGCGGGTGATGGGCACGGACCGCGCCGACGGCCCGGCGCAGCGCAATCTGGTGTCGGTGCCGCTGTTCCACGTGACCGGCTGCAACACCCAGCTGCTCGTGCAGCTCGCCCTCGGCGGCACCACCGTCGTGCTGCCGAACTTCCAGGCGAAGCGGTTCCTGCGCACCCTCGTCGAGGAGCGGATCAACACCCTCATCACGGTCCCCGCGATCTACGCGCTGGCGGTGGCGCAGCCTGAGTTCGCGGACCTCGACGTCAGCGCGGTCACCCAGGTCAACTACGGCGGCGCGCCGATCGCCCCGGCGCTGGTCGAGCGGATCAAGGCGGGCTTCCCGCGGGCCCGGGTGGGCAACGGGTTCGGCTTGACCGAGACGTCGTCGATCGCGACGTTCCTGCCGCACGAGTGGGCCGCCGAGCACGCCGACTCGGTCGGGTTCGCCGCGCCCGTGGTGGATCTGGCGCTGGACGCGCCGGACCCGGAAAGCGGCGTCGGCGAGCTGCTCATCCGCGGCCCGAACATCGTGGCCGGGTACTGGAACAAGCCGGAGGCGACCGCGAACGCCTTCGCCGACGGCTGGCTGCGCACCGGCGACCTGGCGAGCATCGACGAGCGCGGCCTGGTCCGCGTCGTCGACCGCGCCAAGGACATGATCAACCGGGGCGGCGAGAACGTGTACTCGGTGGAGGTGGAGAACGCGCTGGCCGGGGCGCCCGGCGTCGCCGACGTGGCGGTCGTCGGCGTGCCGGACGACGTGATGGGGGAGAAGGTCGGCGCGGTGGTGGTGCCGCCGCCGGACGGCGAGTTCGACCCGCGGGCCGCGCTGGCCTACCTGGCCGATCGCCTCGCCGACTTCAAGGTGCCGCAGTACTTCGTGGTGCGCGCGGAGCCGCTGCCCCGCAATCCGGGAGGGAAGCTGCTCAAACGCCGGCTCCGCGAGCAGACCGAGTGGGGAGACCCCGTCTGGGGCCGCTGAGCCTTCAGGACCTGTGTGCACTTTTGGCGGCTACGGCAACCAAAGGTGCACGCGGGTTCCTCATGGCTGCCAGGCAGGGTTGCGGCCGGTGAGGCCGACGAGCTTGTCCAGCGGCGTCGCGTCAGCCGGGACCTCGACGGCCGGGCCGAACGGGCTGTCGGGGCTGGGCTCCTCGGTTGCCCACGCGGACACGAACTCCAAGGCCGACGCCAGCGACACGGCGTCGCACCGGGACTGCTGCCCGGTGGCCTTCGCGATGTCCCAGCCGTGCACCACCAGCTCGTTCATCGCGACGGCGCCCGCGACCGAACCGGGCAACTGGATGCCACCGGCCTGCGTCATGCCGTCCCAGGCAGCCGGGTCGCGCCACGCTTCGGCCATCGCGGTCAGCTGGGCGGGGATGCGGGTGCGCCAGTCGTCGGGAAGCCGGGTGGCGTCCCCGGACGGTCCCTCGCCGGTCTGCGAGAAGTCCTTCACGGCTGCCGCGGTGAACGCCAGCGATAGGCCGCTGACGTGGTCGATCAGGTCGCCGAGGGCGTACTCGGTGCACGGCGTGGGCGCGCCGAGCTGGTCGTCGGCAACGTTCCCGAGCAGGGTCGCCAGGTGCTCGGCGGCCGGCCGGAGGTCGGGCAGGTCGGTCATTTCGCCGCTCCTTCGCAGTCCGTTCTGACGGGGTAGACCGCTCCGGCGGCCGATTCTCATCGGTGGGCCCGCCCGCTGCCCGGGGTTGGCCGCGGAGTTACGGTACCGGTCGGTATCGAGCACCACGGGAGCGAACGCATGGGGGACCAACCGCGCAGGGTGAAGTACGTGCTGATCCTGGGCGCGCTGTCCGCGTTCGGCCCGCTGTCGATCGACATGTACCTGCCCGCCTTTCCGACGATCGCCGGAGATCTGCAAGCCGGGCCGTCGCAGGTGCAGCTGTCGCTGACGGCGTGCACGGTCGGCCTGGCCCTGGGGCAGCTCGTCGCCGGGCCGCTGTCGGACACCTTCGGCCGCCGCCGGCCGCTGCTGATCGGGCTGGTGGTGTTCACCCTGGCGTCGCTGCTGTGCGCGGTCGCGCCGTCCGCGTACGCGCTGGCCGGGCTGCGGTTGGTGCAGGGACTCGGCGGTGCCGCCGGAATCGTCATCGCCCGCGCCGTGGTGCGGGACCTGTACTCGGGCGTGGCGATGGCGCGGTTCTTCTCGCTGCTCATGCTGGTCAACGGGCTGGCGCCGATCCTCGCGCCGCTGATCGGCGGGCAGATGCTGCGGGTGACGTCGTGGCGCGGCGTGTTCCTGGTGCTCGGCGTGATCGGCGTGGTGCTGCTGGTGGCGACCGCTTTCGGGGTGCGCGAGACCCTGCCCGGCGAGTCGCGGCGGCCCGGCAGCCTGGGCAGCACGCTGCGGACCTTCGGAAGCCTGCTCGGCGACCGGGCGTTCGTCGGGTATTCGCTGTCCGCGGCGCTGGCGTTCGCGGCGATGTTCGCCTACATCGCCGGTTCGTCGTTCGTGCTGCAGGACGTCTACGGCATGTCGCCCCAGCTGTTCAGCCTGGTGTTCGGCGTGAACTCGCTGGGCATCGTGCTCTTCGGGCAGCTCAACGGCCGGCTGGTGGCCCGGGTCGACCCGAGCCGGCTGCTGGCCATCGGGCTCGGCGTCAACGCGGTCGGCGGCGTCGCGGTGGCGGCCTCCGCCATGTTCGGTCTGGGCTTGCCGGGGCTGCTGCCGGCACTCTTCCTGGTGGCGTCGAGCATGGGCGTGGTGTTCCCCAACGCCACGACCCTGTCGCTGTCCGGGCACCCCGAGACGGCTGGGAGCGCATCGGCGCTGCTGGGCGTCATGCAGTTCCTGGCCGGCGGCCTCGCGGCGCCGCTGGTGGGTTCGGCGGGTACCGGCACGGCACTGCCGATGGGCGTGGTGATGGGAGCCCTGTCGCTGTCCGCGGTCGTGGTCTACCTCGCGCTGACCCGCCGCGCCCGCGCCGAGGCGCGGGCAGGCGACCGCGCGGAGCCCCAGACCACCCAGCGCTGATCAGCTGGACCGGGCGAGCAGGGCCTCGGCCAGGTCCGTCCGGCTGTAGAGCACGTAGCGCCCCTCCCGCCGTACCGAGACGAGCCCGGCGTCGCGGAGGGCGGTCAGGTGCTGGGAGGCGTTCCCGGCGGACATCCGGGTCCGGCGGGAGAGCTCCGTGGTCGACCTCGGGGCGGACAGCTCGGCCAGCAGCAGGGCCCTGGATCTGCCGATGACCGCGGCCAGCGCGCCGGGCGCGGTGCGCGGCTTCGGGGTCCAGAGCTCGGCGATGCCGCGCGACGGGTAGCGCAGCGCCGCCGGCCACAGCGGCTCCAGCTTGGAGAAGACCGTGGGCCAGACGAACGTCGACGGCACCAGGACGAGGCCCCGGCCGTCCAGGGCGTGCGTGCCGGCGAAGTACCGGTGCGTCACCTGCAGGCCGTCGTCGTGCCAGCGGACCCGGGGGCTGAGCTCGTTGAGCAGCCGCGTGGTGCCGCCCTCCACCAGCAGGGCGCCGCGATGCCGGACGTCCTGGTCCAGCAGGTCGAGCATCTCCGGCCACCACGGCCGGATCGCCCGGTCCCAGTAGCTCTCGACCACCCCGGCCAGCCGGTGCAGTTCGCGAGCCGGATCGGTGTGCAGCCGACGGACCGGCGCCGACGCGGGGCGGCCGGCGTTCTCGATCATCGTCCGGACCGAATGCGGCGGCACCGCCCGCAGCCCTTCGAGCTCCTCGGCCAGGGTCGGCCGCGAGGTGGCCGGGGTCGGCGCGAGGAATCCGGGCAGGTACTTGGTCGGGGTCGGCACCAGGTCGAACAGCAGCGACAGGTCGGCGGTGCTGCGCTGCAGCCGCCGCTCGGCCTCGGCCCGCCACGAGCCGTGCAGCGGGTGCCGGCCGGGCTCCTTCAGGACCCGCACGCTGGCCGCGACCTCCCACAACGGGGAGAAGGCGAACCGGACGCGGGCGAGGTCACCGGCGGACATCGTCATCCTGAGCACCCGATGCCTCCCGGTGGTGGATTCGGCCCAGTCTAAATTCGTGGTCACCCGGCAGGGTGAGAAGCATGGTTGCCGGGTGATCAACGACCGAACCACCGATCCCGACCCGTTGCCCGGGGAGTTCCGGCTGCTGTTCGCCGCCGTCGGCGGCAGCGACCTCGGCACCCAGATCAGCTTCGTCGCGCTGCCGCTGACCGCCGTCCTCGCGCTCGGCGCGGGACCGGCGCAGGTCGGGGCGGTCGGCGCCCTCAGCACCATCGCGTTCCTGCTGGTCGGGCTGCCCGCCGGGGCCTGGGTGGACCGGCTGCCCCGCCGCGCGGTGATGATCACCACGGATGTGGTGCGCGCCGTGGTTTACGCCTCGATCCCCGTCGCGTGGCTGCTGGGCGCCCTCACGATGCCGCAGCTCTACGTGGTCGCGTTGCTCGGCGGGATCGCGACCGTGTTCTCCGAGGTGGCCGCCCAGAGCTTCCTGCCCGAAGTCGTGGGGCGGGCGCAGCTGGTGCGCGCCAACGCCCGGCTGATGGGGATGCGCGGGGTGAACCAGATCGTCGGCCGGAGCGTCGGCGGGTTGCTGGTGTCCGTGCTCACCGCGCCGGTGACGATCGCGTTCGACGCGATCAGCTATGCGTGCGCGGCCGTCGCCATCGGGCGGATCCGGGGCGCGCGAGTGACCGCACCGGTGCCGCGAGCCTCGCGGGTGTGGCCGGACGTCGCGGCGGGGGTGAGTCACGTGCTCGGCAACCGGCTGTTGCGGCCCATGGCGGTCGAAGGCGCATTGACGAACTTCGCCACGACGCTGACCCTCACGATCCTGCCGGTCCTGTTCGTCCGGGAACTCGGGATCAGCGAGTGGGGCCTGGGTTTGTTCCTCGCCATCGGCGGCTGCGGTGCGCTGACCGGGGCGATCGGCGCGCGTGCGCTCGGCGAGCGGTTCGGGCACGGCCGGATGCTGTGGATCACCGGGGCGGTCGCCAGCTGCGCCGGGTGCTTCGTGCCGCTGCTCGGGAGCGGCTCGTGGATGTGGCCGGCGGCCGTGGCGTGGGCGCTGATCACCGCGAAGGCCGGCATCGGGAACGTGCTCGCGGTGAGCCTGCGGCAGGCCGCCACGCCGGATCGCCTCATGGGCCGGATGAACGCCACGTTCCGGTTCCTGCTGACCGGCGCGCTGGCCGTCGCTTCCGTGCTGGCCGGGGTGCTCGGCGAACTCGTGGGCGTCCGCGCGGTGCTGTGGGTCTCGGCGGGCGTCTTCGCGGTGAGCTGGCTCGTCGTCTTCTGCTCGCCGCTGCGCTTCCTGCGAGAGCTGCCTGCGGAGCCGCGCGTTCCGGCACGCCGGTAACCAGTTGTTACCGACTGTTCGGCCGTGCTATAGGTACCTGGTGGATACCATCGAGGACAGCGTCCTCAAGCGCGGGGATCTGACCGATCCGAACTGCCCGACCCGGCTGGTGCTGGACCGCATCGGGGACAAGTGGACGGTGCTGGTGGTGACGCTGCTCTCCGACGGCCCGATGCGCTTCACGCGGCTGCGCACCGGCATCGGCGGCGTCGCCCCGAAGGTGCTGACGCAGACGTTGCGCGCGATGGAGCGCGACGGACTGGTGATCCGGACCGTGTACCCGGAGGTGCCGCCGAGGGTGACCTACGAACTGACCGACCTCGGGCATTCGCTGCGCGGGCCGGTGGAGGCGATCGCCGACTGGTCCGAGCGCAACGTCAACCGCATCCTCGCCGCGCGGGCCGCCGCCGACCAGGGGTGATCACACCGGCTGCGCCGCCCAGTCGAGGACCTCGCGGCAGGTGTCGATCAGCCGTTGCCGCAGGACCGCGGCCTCGGCGGCGAAGTCGCGCTGCCGCCGGACGTAGTCGGCGCGGCCGTCGGGGGTTTCGACCGGAACCGGCTCGTAGCCGAGTTCGTGCAGGTCGTACGGGCTGGCGCGCATGTCCAGTTCGCGCACCCGCACGGCCAGTTCGAAGCAGTCGGCGACCAGTTCGGCGGGCACGAACGGCTCGAGCTTGTAGCTCCACTTGAACAGGTCCATGTTCGCGTGGAGGCAGCCCGGCTGTTCCAGGCGGACCTGGTCGGCGCGCTCGGGCTGCAGCGCGTTGAGCGGGCGGGCCTGCGGGGTGAAGAACCGGAACGCGTCGTGGTGCGTGCAGCTGATCGGCATCGATTCGACGACTTCGTCGGTGCCGTCGTGCCCGAGGCGCAGCGCCCACCCGTTGTGCCGGATCTCTTCCGGTCGTGTCCGGTAGACCATGGCCCACTCGTGCAGGCCGAAGCAGCCGAGCCGGGCCTTCCGGGAGGCCGTGGCGGTCAGCAGCCCGAGCACGAATTCGGTGCTGGCGCGGCGTTTCTCGGTCAGCGCGGCGGGATCGAGCGCGACGCCCTCCGGCGTCTCGGCGAAGCCCCGGCGGGCCAGGAACTCCTCGCCGCCCGCCAGCGCGACGCCGACACCGGGCTGCCAGCGCTCCAGCCGGGCCGGGCGGAACGAGTAGTAGGTGAAGAGGAAGTCCAGCACCGGGTGCTTCCGGTGCTCGTGCTGGCGCCGGCGGTGCGGCTGCGTCCAGCGCGCGACCCGCTCCCGGTGGGCGGCCTGCCGGGCGCGCCAGTCCTGCTCAGACAGCACAATCATCGCCGGTCAGGGTAGTCGAGGCGGGTGCGGGGGCGGTCAGCGGCGGAAGAACTTGAACCAGTCGAGGTCCAGGAAGTCCCCGCCTCCGTCCGAGACGAAGGACAGGTACACGTCCCGCCTGCCGGTCACGGACTCCTGCAGGTCGACCGGCACCTCCTTCCACGCCTGGCCGTCCACGGTGGACGACACGTTGATCTTGCCGATGACCTTGCCCTTCGGGCCGCCGAGCCGGACCTCGATCTTCGCCTTCACCCCGTCGTCGGCCCACGTCCGCAGCCGCGCGGAAACCTGGGTCGCAGGCGCCGAGCCGAAGTCGATGCCCCGGAACAGCACCCCGTCGCCGTTGTCGATCGGCCCGATGAACCCGACCTGCCCCTCCTTGTCGGTGGCGACGCCACCGGACTCCGTCTGGAAGGACTCCGCCTCGATCATGCGGTAGGCGGACGTGCCGAGAGCCTGCCCGGACGTCGGCTCCAGCGGCGCCGCGCCCGGGACTCCGTTCGGGCGTCCGGCGACTCCGGCGTAGAAACCGGCAACCCCGGCGGCACCCGCGAGCAGCACCGCGAGCCCGCCCGCCACGACCGCCGCCCGGCGCCCGTTCCGGCTTTTCGGCGCGTTCACCGGCGCGGTGGGCAGGGTTTGCGACGAGGTGCCCGGGTGGGTGGTCGGGAGCGGTGCGGGCTCGGTGGCGTCGAGCAGGGCGTCGAAGGGGGCCTCCCCTGCGTCGCGCGCCAGGTCCTGGAGCCGGCGGCGCACCTCGAGCAGCGGCATCCGCCGCTCGGGATCCTTGATCATCAGGCCGCTGATGACCTCGCCGATCGGGCCGCTCTGGCGGTGCTGCGGCACCGGCCCGTGCACGATGGAGCTGACGGTGATCAGCGGGTCGCCGGAGGTGTCGTACGGCAGCCGGCCTTCGGCCGCCGCGAACAGCGTCGCGCCGAGGCTCCACAGGTCGGCGGACGGCCCCAGGGAGCGGCCCATCGCGATCTCCGGCGCGAGGTAGGCGGGCGTGCCGACCAGGACGCCGGTGCGGGTGAGGGTCGATTCCGCGGCGTTGCGGGAGATGCCGAAGTCGGCGAGCTTGACCTGGCCGTGCCGCCCCAGCAGCACGTTGCCGGGCTTGACGTCGCGGTGCACGATGCCCACCTGGTGCGCCGCCTGCAGGGCCGCCGCGACGCTGTCGACCAGCACGGCGAGTTGGTGCGGGTTCAGCGCCCCGTGCTTGTTGAGCACGCTCGACAGGCTCTGCGCCCGCACCAGCTCCATCACGACGAACGGCTGCTCGCCATCGCGCGCGACGTCGTAGAGCATGACGGCGTTGGGATGGCTGAGCACCGCCATCGAGCGCGCCTCGCGCAGGGCTCGTTCGCGCAGCTCGGCGGCTTCCTCTTCGGGGATGCCGGGGGACAGCCGGAGCTCTTTGACCGCCACCGGCCGCTGCAGCAGCTCGTCGGTGCCGGACCAGACGTAACCCATCGCGCCGCGGCCGATGGTGCTCTCCAGCCGGTACCGGCCGCCGATGACGCGGGGGGCGGAGCTGACCTGTTGATGGTGAGCCACGACCCGATCATCTCGCACACCGTGACCCTAATGGGTGACAAATCGGCCAATGGTCACGGTTGTCGAACCGCGCATCTTCCGGGCCGCGGGGGCAGCCCGGAAGACACGCGGCCGTCAGTGCACGTGGGTGGCGTCGCGGACGGTGCCCACGTACTCCTCGACGAGGTCCTCCATGGCGACGACGCCGACGGGTTCGCCCGCGGTGCCGACGGCCACGGCGAGGTGGCTCCCGGCCCGGCGCAGCGACGTCAGCGCCTCGTCGAGCAGGGCGCCCACCGGCACCGTCGGCAGCCGCCGGATGCGGCCGGGCGCGATGGGGGTGGAGGGATCGTGCCCGGCCTGGTCGAGCACGTCCTTGACGTGCAGGTAGCCGCGCAGCGCGCCGTCACCACCCCGCACCGGGAACCGGGAGAACCCGGTCTCGGTCACCACCCGCTCCACATCGCCCAGCGTCGGGCGCTGCGGCAGCGTCGTCAGGTCCGGCAGCGGCACGAGGACGTCGGCGACGGTGTGCTCCACCGACGACAACGTCTGCGCCAGCCTGCGGTGCTCGGACTGGTCCAGCAGGCCTTCGCGGCGGGATTCCACCAGGAGCTCGGCGAGTTCCGCCGAGGTGTAGGCGGTGTCGAGTTCCTCCTTGGGCTCCACCCGCAGCAGCCGCAGCACGGCGTTGGCCAGCATGTTGAACACGGCGATCAGCGGCCGGGCCAGGGTGACGAACCCGACCAGCGGCGGCACCAGCCACAGCGCGAGGCGCTCGGGCTCGGCGATCGCCAGGTTCTTCGGCACCATCTCGCCGACGAGCACGTGCAGGACGACCACGATCGCCAGCGCGATCGCGAACGCCACGGCGTGCATGACCGGCTCGGGGATGCCGAGGGCGGCGAAGGGCACCTCCAGCTGGTGGGCGACGGCGGGTTCGCCCAGCCGCCCCAGGCCCAGCGAGCACAGCGTGATGCCCAGCTGGGCGCTGGTGAGCATCAGCGAGCCCTCCTGGCTCGCCTTGATCACGATCCTGGCCCGGCTGTTGCCCTGGGCCAGCAGCGCCTCCAGCCGGTCCCGGCGGGAGGACAGCAGCGAGAACTCCGCGCCCACGAAGAACGCGTTGAGCAGCAGCAGAACGACACCGAGGACGATCGCGAAACCGTCGCTCATCGGACTTCCTCCACGGCCTCGACGTGCGCCGGCCGGCGGGTGAGCCGCAGCTCGGCGATGCGGTGGCGGTCCATCCGCGTGACGGTCAGATCCCATCCATCGGGGTCGAGGCGATCGCCGACCTCGGGGATGCGGCCCAGCCGGGCCAGCACGAAACCGGCGACGGTCTCGTAGTCCCCGTCGGGCACGGCGAACTCGGTGGCCTCGGCGAGCTCGTCCGGGCGCAGCCGCCCGGAGATGATCCAGGTGCCATCGCCAGCGCGGCGCACGGCGGCGATCTCGCGGCGGTCGTGCTCGTCGCGGACGTCGCCGATGATCTCTTCGACTACGTCTTCCAGCGTCACGATGCCCGCGGTGCCGCCGTACTCGTCGACCACCACGGCCAGCTGGAGCCCGGACCCGCGCAGCCGGTTCAGCAGCGCGTCGCCGTCCAGCGTCTCCGGCACCGTCGGCACCGGCCGGGCCAGCGACCCCACCGGGGTCGTCGCGCGGCGGGAGGCGGGCACGCCGAACGCCTGCTTGACGTGGACGACACCGTGCACCTCGTCCAGGTCGGCGCCGTTCACCGGGAAGCGGGAGAACCCGGTGCGGCGGGCGATGTCGAGCAGGTCCAGCACGCTTTCGTCGGCCGTCAGCGACTCGACGCGCACGCGCGGGGTCATCAGCTCCTCGGCGGTCCGGTCGCCGAAGCGCAGTGACCGGTCCATCAGCTGGGCGGTCGCGGAGTCCAGCGTTCCGTGCTCGGCGCTGGAGCGCACGATCGAGCCGAGCTCGTCGGGTGAACGCGCCGACCGGAGTTCCTCCTGGGGCTCGATGCCGAAGCGGCGCACGACCCAGTTGGCGCTGTTGTTCATGGCGTCGATCAGCCAGCGGAAGACCTGCGAGAACCCGGCGTGGTAGCCGGAAACCGCGCGCGCGGTCGGCAACGGCCGGGCGATCGCGAGGTTCTTGGGCACCATCTCGCCGAAGACCATCGACAGCGTGGTGGCCAGCAGGATCGCCAGCGTCAGCGACACCGCCCCGGCGGCCTCGCCGGGCAGCCCCAGCGCGATCAGCGCCGGCCGGATCAGCTCACCGATCAAGGGCTCGGCGACGTAACCCGTGATCAGGGTCGTCAGCGTGATCGCGACCTGAGCGCCGGAGAGCTGGAACGACAGCGTCCGGTGCGCCTTCTGCACGGCCCGCGCGCGCCGGTCGCCGACCTGGCGGACGTGCGCGTCCACCGTGCTGCGTTCCAAGGATGTCAGCGAGAACTCCGCGGCGACCGCCAATCCGGTGCCCAGTGTGAGGATGCCGACGAAAACGAGGCCGAGAACGGCCAGCAGGATCTCCATCACCGATCACCCCGGGCGGGGAAACCGGCCATCAGATTCGGAAAGCCGGGACTATGTCCCGGCTCGGTACTGCCCTCGGGGGATTGTGCCGCAGGCACTGAAGACGTCACTCCTAGACAGAAATTCGGAAAAATACGACGCCAGTATACGGGGTTCGGGCCGGTCCGGCCGCGCCAACATCATCACGATCGTCCGAGCAGGGCCAGGAGCTTGGCCTGCTCATCGGCGTCGGCGGGCACCGGGCGCGGCGGGGCGAAGATCCCCATGTCCGCCCAGGCCGGGATCTGCGGCGCGAACACGGTGCGCACCGCGGTCACCAGCGCCGGGTCCAGCCGGTCGTCGGCGCCGATGCCGCGGGCCAGGTCCCAGGCGTGCACCGCCAGGTCCAGCGTCATCTGCCAGCCGTAGTCCTGCGCCGGGATCACGCCGCCCGTCACGTTGACCTCGCCATCGGTCGCGCCTGGTTCGTCCCACGCCCGCCGGGCCGCCGCGGCGGCCTCCCGCCACGCGCCGACCGGGTCGGCGCCCAGGACGTCACCGTCGAAGCGGTCGCCGACCTCGTCCAAGGTGGCGCCGTCGAGCAGCCACGGCACCCACAGCTGCTCGGACACCAGGTGACCGAGCAGGTCCCGGACGCTCCACCGCGTGCACGGCGTCGGCAAGTCCCACTGGCCGTCGCCGATGTGCCCCACCCTGGTGTCGAACTCGGCCATGGCCCTGCGGTGGGCGTCCAGCAGCTGCATGATTTCTCCCGATGAGCGTTGTGAAATCGGTCACGGGGCGCCCGGAGGTGGCGGCGGAATCCCTGGCCACGCGTCCAGTGTGGCTGGTCGGGGGCGCTCGTGGCATCCGCGGCGAGGCGGGTTT
This sequence comes from Saccharopolyspora sp. NPDC045839, assembly GCF_056431645.1. NCBI lineage: Bacteria > Bacillati > Actinomycetota > Actinomycetes > Pseudonocardiales > Pseudonocardiaceae > Saccharopolyspora > Saccharopolyspora sp. NPDC045839. Next base: position 98,911 of record NZ_JBWKKH010000017.1, on the reverse strand, counting down.
ACGCCCCGGTGGTCTGGGCCACTGGGGCGAGACGTAACCTGCCGCAGGTTTCGTCGAGCGGCTACCGCCGCCAGGACACACGAGAGGACGTGATCGTGAGCACACCCACGGTTGCGGACGCACCGCAGAGGGGTTTCTTCGGGCACCCCCGCGGCTTGTCGACGCTGTTCTTCACCGAGATGTGGGAGCGGTTCTCCTACTACGGCATGCGGGCGATCCTCGGGTACTACCTGTACTTCGCGGTCGCCGAGGGCGGCCTGGGGATCCCCGAGTCGACGGCGTTGTCGGTGGTCGGCGTCTACGGCGCCTCCGTCTACATGACCGGCATCCTCGGCGGCTGGCTCGCCGACCGGGTCGTCGGCGCGCAACGTGCGGTGTTCTACGGCGGCTGCGTGATCATGCTCGGCCACATCAGCCTGGCCCTGCCCGGCGGCATCGCCACGGTGGTGCTCGGGCTCGTGCTGCTGGTGATCGGCACCGGGCTGCTGAAGCCGAACATCTCCGGCCTCGTCGGCGGGCTCTACGGCGAACACGACACGCGCCGCGACGCCGGGTTCTCGATCTACTACATGGGCATCAACCTCGGCGGGTTCCTGGCCCCCTTCGTCGTCGGCACCCTCGGCGAGAAGGTCAGCTGGCACGTCGGGTTCGGCGCCGCGGCCGTCGGCATGGCGTTCGGGCTGATCCAGTACCAGCTCGGGCGCAAGAACCTGGGCTCGGCCGGGCTGGTACCGGTCAACCCGCTGCCCGCCGGGCACAAGGGCCGCGTGCTGGGGCGCGCCATCGGCATCGGCCTGGCGTTCATCGCGGTCCTGGTCGGCCTGTCGGTGAGCGGCGTGATGGGCCTCGACGGCCTGGTCAACGTGATCAGTCTGATCTCCGCGGTGCTGCCGGTCATCTACTTCGCGGTGATGCTCTCCAGCAAGCAGATCACCAAGATCGAGCGCGACCGGCTGATCGCCTACATCCCGCTGTTCCTGGCGACCGCGCTGTTCTTCCTGCTCTTCGAGCAGCAGCCGAACTCGCTGGCCAACATCGCCGAGGCGGACACCAATCTGAACATCCTCGGGTTCGTGATCCCGGCGTCGTGGTTCCAGTCCATCAACTCGCTGGCGATCATCGTGCTGGCGCCGCTGATGGCGTTGCTGTGGACGAAGCTGGGGGAGCGGCAGCCGTCGACCCCGCAGAAGTTCGTCGGTGGCCTGTTCTTCGTCGGTGTCTCGTTCCTGTGGGTCGTGGTGTCGAAGTTCGTCGCCGGCGACGGCAAGCACCTGCCGATCATGCTCGCGCTGGTGTTCGTGATCATGACCTTCGGTGAGCTGATGCTCTCGCCGGTCGGCCTGTCGGCGAGCACCAAGCTGGCGCCGAAGGTCTTCGCCTCCCAGACCATGGGCCTGTACTTCCTGGCCCCGGCGATGGGGCAGGGACTCGGCGCCCAGGTGGTGAAGCTGTACTCGGTGGACAACCAGCCGGTCTACTTCGGCATCGTCGGCGCGGCCACGATCGGCTGCGCGGTGCTACTCCTGCTCGGCTCCAAGAGCATCAAGCGCTACATGCACGGCGTGAACTAGCTAGGGAGTTTCCAGCTCATCCTGTGTGGCGGTGCGGGTGAACGAAAAAGAGGCCGGCCCCGGTGATCCCGGGGCCGGCCTCTTTTCAGCGCAGGTCGAGGGTGCGGGGTTTCTCCGGGGCCGCCGGGTCCGGGTTCTCGTGGCCCGCGACCGTGACGTTCCCGCTCGGCAGCACGCCCCGGACGAGGTAGTCGGTGCCGATCCGGTCCACCTCGGCGTTGCCGGCCATCGCCCACACGCCGTGCTTGCCCGCGTCCTTCTCGGTGACCAGCACCGACGACGGCAGCGACCGGTGCATCTCCACCGCGCCCGCGTACGGGGTCGCGGCGTCGTGCTCCGAGTTGATCACCAGCATCGGCGGCAGCCCCGCGCCGGTGATCTTGATCGGCTGCTGCCGGGGAGCGTGCCACACCCGGCAGGGCGCGATGGTCCAGCTGTTGTACCAGGCGGCCAGCGGGTAGTCGGCGGCCAGCTCTTCGGAGTCGCGCTCCCACTCGCTGCGGCGGGTCGGCCACGGGGCGTCCGCGCACTCCACGGCGTTGTAGATGGCGTTGCTGTTCTCCGCCGCCGCGTCCTTCGCCGACACCCGCGCGACGAGCTTGCGGTCGTCGCCGCGGAGGCGGAAGTCGGCGACCGCCTCGGCGACGCCTTTCCAGTTGCTCTCGCCGTAGAGGGCGCCGAAGGTGATGTCGGTGAGCTCCGACGGCCCGAGCGCGCCGCGCGCCCCCTTGCGGAGCTCGGCCCGGACGCCGTCCCAGGCGGCCTGCACCTGGCCGCGGTCGGTGCCGAGGTGGAACACCTGGTCGTGCTGGGCGATCCAGTCGAAGTAGCCGCCCAGCCGCCGCTGCCCGGCGATGTCCTGGTTGAGGTTGTTGCGGTACCAGACCTCGGAGGTGTCCGGGTTGACCGCGCTGTCCAGGACCATCCGGTCCACGCGCTCCGGGAACAACTGGCCGTACACCGCGCCGAGGTAGGTGCCGTAGGAATAGCCGAGGTAGCTGATCTTCGGCTCGCCCAGCGCGTCCCGGATGCGGTCCATGTCCCGGGCGTTGGTCGGCGTGTTCAGGTGCGGCAGGTACTTGCCGGCCCGCTGCGCGCACCCGTCGGCGTACTCCTGGGCGCGCTGCCAGTTCTGCTCGCGGGTCTGCGGTGAGTCCGGGTCGGGCAGCGGCTGCCGCCAGTAGGTGGCCGGGTCCACGCAGCTGATCGGGGTGCTGTGCGCGGAGTTGCGGGTGTCGAACCCGATCAGGTCGTAGGCGTCGAGCACCTCGGCGGGCAGCCGGCCGCCCAGCGTGCCGGCGAAGGCCACCCCCGGCCCGCCCGGACCGCCGGGGTTGATCAGCAGCGAGCCGCGCCGGGCCTCGGGCTTGCGCGCCGGCGACTTCGCGATCAGCAGCTGCAGCTTCTCGCCGTTCGGCGCGGCGTAATCCAGCGGCACGTCGAGGTCGGCGCACTGCAGCTGCGGGTGGGGTTGGCTGATGTCCTGCGGGCACGCGCCGAACTGCAGGCCGGGCGCGGCCTGGGCGGCAGCTCCCGGCGCCGCGGTGCCGGCCAGCACCGCGGCCCCGGCGAGGCCGAGCGCGATCGAACGCTTCACGGGCGTCTCCTCGTGGAGTGGAACCTGGTTCAGGGCGGAGCGTAATCGGTGGCCCGGTTCCACACCCGGCAGCGAAAGTCCGTGTCCCCCGGCCGATTCCGGTTCAGCCGGCCAGCAGGGCGGCGGCGACGCGACCGACATCCGCCCCGGTGGTGCGCCAATTGCTGAAGGCCGCGCGCAGACCGGGCGTTCCCTTGTAGACGGTCGGGGTGAGGAACGCTTCCCCGGATCCGGCGACGGAGCGGGCCAGTGAGCCGACCCGCTCGGCGGTGGGATCGTCGGCGAGGGTGAAGCAGACGACGTTGAGGCGCACCGGTGCGAGCAACCGCAGGTGCGGCATCCCGGCGATCCGGTCGCCGAGGTCGTGTGCGAGTGCGATGTCGCGTTCGACGATCTCGCGGTGCCCCTGCCGCCCGTAGGCCGCGAGCGTGAACCAGGCCGGCAGGGCGCGCAGCCGGCGCGAGTTCTCCGGCGTGAGGTGGACGAAGTCCGGGTCTTCGGTGATCGGGCCCAGGTACGCGGCCGCGTTCTGGAACACCCGGACCTGCAGGTCCCGGTGCCGGGTGAACTGGATTGCGCTGTCGTAGGGCACGTTGAGCCACTTGTGCAGGTCCGCGCACACCGAGTCGGCCTCGTCGATGCCTGCGACCAGTTCGGTGTGCCGCGGGGACAGCGCGGCGAAGCCCCCGAAGGCGGCGTCGACGTGCAGCCAGAACGGAAAGCGCCGCCGCAGTTCGGCGATCGCCCGCAGGTCGTCGAAGTCCACGGTGTTGACCGTTCCCGCATTGGCGACCACGATCGCGGGCCGCCCGTCGAGCGCGGCGAGTTCCGCGGAAAGCCGGTCGACGTCGACCGCCTCCCGCCCGGGCAGCGTGGCCACCTCGCGAACGCAACCGCGGCCTAGGCCGAGCATCGAGAGTGCCTTGTAGACGCTGGAATGCGGACTGCCGGAAAGCACCGGAACGTTCCCGAGAGCGGCCACGCCGTCTTGCGCCACGGAGACGCCGAGCTGCTCACCGACCCATTCGCGGCCGATCGCCAGCCCGACGAAGTTCGACATCGTCGCGCCGCTGACGAACGCGCCTTCGTGCGCCGTGCCGAGGCCGAACAGCTCGCGCAGCCAGCCGGTCGCTTCGCGCTCCAGGTCCAGCGCCGACGAGTCGCCGCCGGCAGCCGCGTTCTGGTCGAACGTGCTGGTCAGCCAGTCGCCTGCCACGGCAGCCGGGGTTGCGCCACCGGTCACGAACCCGAGGTAGCGGGGCCCCGCGCTGCCGGAGAAGCCCGGCGCCCAGCGGCTCTGGAACCGTTCTAGGGCGGCTTCGGCGCCGATGCCGGAATCGGGCAGCGAAGCAGAATTCGGTGGTGCGGGCGGTACGGCGGCAGGCCGGTCCGCGATCCCGGACAGCGCCTCGACGGCGCATCGCCGAGCGATGTCGAGCAGCTCGGGTAGCCGGACGAGGTCTTCGGAGAGCTTCGGGTGCAATGCGACATCCTTCGTGAGCGTTTGATCCGGTAGGAACCGGAAAACTCACTCACGACCGTAACGAAGCAGGCGCACGTCGGCGCGGTCCAATCCGGATCGGCTGGACTGCTCGGTGGCTCAGGTGACGGGTTGCTTCCCGGGCGTGGCCGCGGGGAGTTCGCGGGCCAGGTCTTCGACGACCTGGGTCGTGCGGTCCAGCCAGCGGATGGTGCGGTGCAGGGAGGTCGGGCCGTCGGTCAGCGATTCGGCGATGTCGTGCAGCGCGTCGGCCGTGCTGTGCGCCGAGGCGATCGCCGCCTCGAAGCTGACCTGGGCCTCGTCGGTCAGCGACTCCACCGCGTCGGCCAGCGCCCACAGCAGCTCGGCCAGCCGGTTGCGGGTGTCCTCGTCGACCATGTCCACAGTGGAGGACAGGGCGACCGCCAGGTTGCGCACGTAGTACGCGCAGCCGCTGAGCATCGCCACCGACCGCTGGACCTGGCTGCGCCGGGAGCGCAGCCGGTAGCTGGTCAGCGGCTTCGCGCTGGTGATCACCCGCTGCAGCCCGTCGTCGAGGTCGCGCATCGACTCCTGCAGGCCGGCGACCGTGTCGTGCGCGCTGATCTCGGTGCCGGTGCCGCGCAGGAAGTCCCGCAGCGTCAGCAGGAAGTCCTGGATGTTGGTGCGCACCAGGAAGCGCGTGCGGGTGGGCAGCACGAACACCGCCGCCAGCACGCCCGCCGCCGCGCCGACCGCGGTCTCCCACAGCCGCGTCTCCAGGACGGCCTCGTCGAAGGTGCCGAGCATCCCGTAGAGCGCGCCGAGCAAGGCGGTGATGAAGAACGTCATCACCGCGTACGAGTAGCCGGCGAAGTAGAAGCCCAGGAACACGCAGGTCAGGATCATGGCGATCTCGGCAGGGGTGTTGCCGGAGATCTGCGCGGCGACGAGGATGCCCGCGACCACGCCGAGCATGGTGCCCGCGGTGCGCTGCCACGCCCGCACCAGCAGCTCGCCGCGGCTGTTGGTGCTGATGAACACGACGAACGCGGTGATCACCGCCCAGTACCACCGGTTCGGCGAGACCAGCTGGCCCAGCATGATCGCCAGCGCGGTCGCGCAGGTCACCTGGATCGCCATCCGCAGCTCGGGCCGCCGCAACCCGGTCTCGTCGTCCTCGGCCGGCTCCGGCTCGCCGGCCGGTTCCGGCGGCACCTCCTCCCGGCGTTCGCCGCCGAGCTCGCCGGTCGCGTCGGCCAGCTCCGCGAGCCCGGCGCCGAGCCGCCGCACCGCCATCGCGATCTCCACCGAGCCCTGCTGCTCGATCCCCTCGGCGACCAGCCGCGTGGCCTCCCGGACCTCCCGCGGCTCGGTGTTGAGCACCGCGAGCAGCGCGGTGATCGCGTGCGGCACGGTGGTGCCGCCGCTGGGGTGGTCGACGAGCCGCATCAGCGGGGTGAGCAGGTTCTCGGCCGCGAGTTCGACGTCGAGGATGCGCTGCCGGAGCAGCTCGCGGCCGGCCTCGTCGAGGTCGTCGAGCTGGCCGACGGTGTTCTCCAGCATCAGCGAGGTCTCGTTGAGCCGTACCGAGCGGTTGTGCAGTTCGCGTCGCCGCTGCGTCGAATCCGGGTGCTCGGCGACGTCGCGCACCGCGTGCAGGAGCCCGTGCACCTGGGCGCGCAGCGTGTGGCGGCCGCGTTCGAGCACGCCTTCGGGATCGTCCCGCAGCACGAGGAACCGCATCGCGAACGCGGCCAGCGCCCCGACCACCGCCGCCGCGATCAGCGCGGGCAGCTGCGGCAGCTGGGGGCGCAGGAACATCGCGAAGAAGTAGCCCATGAACGCGACCATTCCCAGCGGGAAGAACCGCGGCCCGAACCGGCGGATGTAGGTGGCGGTGAAGATCACCACCAGGAACAGCAGGCTGTTCGGCAGCGGCCACGGCGAGGTGAGGATCGACAGCAGCAGCGCGAGCACCGCGGGCAGCGGCATCAGCAGGTTGGTGATCTTCTGCTGCCGCCGGTCCGGGTCGTTGATGCCGAGCGAGGAGTTGATCGCCACGACCGCGGCCAGCATGGCCAGCGGCAGCGGCTGTCCCCACCACGCCAGCAGCGGCAGCACCACCACGAGCGAGAGCGCGACCGACAGCGTCACCCGGGCCGCGGTGCGCAGACGGCGCAGCGCCGGGTCCGAGGCGAGGAAGCGGTTCCACCACTCGCTCCACATGCGCCGCGCGCTCCTTCGGGGTGTGCGCCGAACCCGGATGGTCCTGCTGGGGCTCGGCCGTTCGCGGTAGCGAGATTACCCGGGCGGGCCGTGCGGGTCAGCTACCGCGGTGGCGGCGGACGCTCTCCTCGACGACGTCCAGCACCGCGGGGAGGTGTGCCGCGGGCAGGCCCATCGCCAGGTGGGACACGAGCCCCTCCAGCACCAGCTCCAGGTAGGCGGTCAGCACGTCGACGTCGACGTCGTCGCGGAGGTTGCCGGCGTCGCGCTGCCACTTCAGCCGGGCGCGGGTGGCGGCGGTCAGCTGCTCGGAGCGCTGCGCCCAGCGCGCCCGGAACTCCTCGTCCGTGCGCAGCCGGCGCGACACCTCCAGCCGGGTGCCCAGCCAGTCCGCGCCGGGCGCGCTGCCGGTGCCACCGGCGGGCTCGGCGAGGAGGTCGCGCATCACCTGCACCAGGCCCTGCTCGGCCACCACGTCGGCCATCCGGGTCGCGTCGTCCTCGGCCAGCGCGAGGAACAGCGACTCCTTGTCCTTGAAGTGGTGGAAGATCGCACCCCGGGACAGGCCGGTCGCTTCTTCCAGCCGCCGCACGGTGGCGCCTTCGTAGCCGAAGCGCGCGAAGCACGACCGGGAACCGTCGAGGATCTGACGGCGCCGGGCGTCGAGGTGGTCCTGGCTGACCCGAGGCATGTTCTGATCGTCCCAGGTGCGGCCGCCACATTGCAATCCGTACGTACGTTTTGCTGCGCATGTCCCAACCGATGGGCGACCCCCGACCATATGGTCGCCGGGACCGGCGGAACCGTTACCCGCGTGGCGGTCGAGATCCAGGAAAAGCGGGTGGGGGAACGGGTTTCCCTTTCGCTACTACCAGTTCTCCGGATCAAGAACAAGGGTCGCGGGCGTCAGGGGGGAGCGGTAGCGTCGGTAACCGGCCAATTACAGGGGGTGATCGAATTGCCCACTACGACCGACCCCGCCGCCGCCGACTTCCCGGCCTCCCGGGTCCGCACCAGGGCCGAGGCCGAGGCCTACGTCGCGTCGGTGTGCTTCAAGCACGGTCCGCCGCGACTGATGGGCATCGAACTCGAATGGACCGTGCACCACTCCGACGACCCGGGCCGGACGCTCGACGCCGCGACGCTGATCGCCGCGCTCGGCCCGCACGCCCCGCGCTCCCTGGTCCCGGACAGCCCGCACCGCGAATTGCCCAACGGCTCGGTGCTCACCGTCGAACCCGGCGGCCAGGTCGAGATCTCCAGTCTTCCCACCACGTCCATGCGGTCGCTGTTCAGCGTCGTCGCCACCGACGCCGAGTACGTCGAGCGCCGGCTGCGCGCCGCCGGCCTGGTGCTCGGCGAGCAGGGCACCGACCCGTGGCGGTACCCGAACCGGATCCTGCGGGTGCCGCGCTACGCCGCGATGGAAACCGCTTTCGACCGCATCGGCCTGGACGGTCGGTTGATGATGTGCAGCACCGCCGGCGTGCAGGTCTGCCTCGACGCCGGCGAACCGGACCGGGTGGCCGCCCGATGGGCGGCGCTGCACGCGCTGGGGCCGGTGATGATGGCGACGTTCGCGAATTCGCCGATGCTCTTCGGCGAACGCACCGGCTGGGTGTCCACTCGCACCCGCGCGCTGCTGCGCACCGATCCGCCGCGCACCCGGCCCGGCCCGATCACCGTCGACCCGGCGGCCAGCTGGGCCAAGCGGGTGCTCGACACCGCGATCGTGTGCCTGCGCCGCGACGGCGGGGACTGGACGGCGCCCAGCGGCATCAGCTTCGCGGAGTGGATCCACGGCGCGCTGCCGCACCCGCCCACCCGCGACGACCTCGACTACCACCTGTCCACGGTGTTCCCGCCGGTCCGGCCGCGCGGCTACTTCGAGGTCCGCTACCTCGACGCGCAGCCCGGCCAGGACTGGATGCTGCCCGCGGGCGCGCTGATCGCGCTGTTCCGCGATGAATCCACTGTGGACAAGGTGCTGGCGATGACGTCCCCGGCGGTCGGCCGGTGGGTGCAAGCTGCGCGGCACGGGCTGCTGGACCCGGCGTTGGCGCGCAGCGCCCGCGACGTGTTCGAGCTGGCGTGCCGGCACCTGGAGGAGGAGCCGGACAGCCCGGCCGGACTGGCCGGGCGGCTGGCCGACTTCGTGGCGCGGCGGCTCGCCGCGCCCGCTGACCGCTGACCGCTGACCGCTGACGAAACCGGAGGTGACCGGTGGAAGGCACGCAAGATCTGGTGGATCTGGGGATCGCCGACCTGCGCGCGCACGTGGCCGCGGAACTCGCGCGCACCCGGCAGCGCAGCGCCGAGCTGACCGATTCGGTCGACGACGAGGACCTCGTGAAGCAGCATTCGCCGCTGATGTCGCCGCTGGTCTGGGACCTGGCGCACGTCGGCAGCCAGGAGGAGTTGTGGCTGGTGCGCGACGTCGGCGGCGCGCCGGCGATCCGCCCGGAGATCGACGACCTCTACGACGCGTTCCAGCACGCCCGGTCCGACCGCCCGCAGCTGCCGCTGCTGGGCCCGGCCGAGGCGCGCGAGTACGTCGCAACGGTGCGCTCGAAGGTCTTCGACCTGGTCGACCGCGTCCCGATGGAGGGGCGGCGGCTGGTCCAGCAGGCGTTCGCCTTCGGCATGATCGTGCAGCACGAGCAGCAGCACGACGAGACGATGCTGGCCACCCACCAGCTGCGGGACGGGCCACCGGCCCTCGCGGCCGAGCCACCACCGTCCGATGTGGACGTCCTGCCGCCCGAGGTGTTCGTGCCCGGCGGGCCGTTCACCATGGGCACCTCCGCGGAACCCTGGGCGCTGGACAACGAGCGACCGGCGCACCAGGTCCACGTCGACGACTTCTACCTCGACAGCACCCCGGTCACCAACGGCGCGTACCTGGCGTTCATCGATGCCGGCGGCTACGACGACCCGCGCTGGTGGAGCGACGCGGGCTGGGGGCACCGGCAGCGGGCCGGCCTGCGGGCGCCGCGGTTCTGGTGGCTGGAGGGCGACCGGTGGCTGCGCCGCCGGTTCGGCCACGTCGAGCCGGTGCCGCCGGAGGAACCGGTGGTGCACGTCAGCTTCCACGAGGCCGAGGCGTACGCGGCGTGGGCGGGCAAGCGGCTGCCCACGGAAGCCGAGTGGGAGAAGGCCGCGCGGTTCGACCCCGCGAGCGGCCGGTCCCGGCGGTACCCGTGGGGTGACGCCGACCCGCGTCCCGAACAAGCCAACCTGGGGCAGCGGCACCTGCGACCGGCGCCCGCCGGGGCCTATCCGGACGGCGCGGCGCCGTGCGGTGCGCGGCAGCTCATCGGCGACGTCTGGGAGTGGACGGCGACGGACTTCTCGCCGTACCCGGGGTTCTCGGCGTTCCCGTACCGCGAGTACTCCGAGGTGTTCTTCGGGCCCGACTACAAGGTGCTGCGCGGCGGCTCGTTCGGCACCGACGCCACCGCGTGCCGCGGCACCTTCCGGAACTGGGACTACCCGGTCCGGCGGCAGATCTTCGCCGGCTTCCGGTGCGCCCGGACGCCCCGACGAGGGGAGCGCGACTGACCGATGTGCCGGCACGTGGGATACCTGGGGCCAGCCGTGTCGCTGGCGGAACTGCTGCTCGAACCGGCCCATTCGCTGCTGGAGCAGACGTGGGCGCCCAACGACATGCGCGGCGGCGGCACGATCAACGCCGACGGCTTCGGCGTCGGCTGGTACCGGCCGGACGGCGCGGTCGCCCGCTACCGGGCCGCCGTTCCGATGTGGACGGACGAATCGTTCCGGCAGACGGCCGCGGACGTGCGCAGCGGCGCGGTGGTCGCGGCGGTCCGCTCGGCGACCGTCGGCATGCCGGTGACGCCGGGCGCGTGCGCGCCGTTCACCGATGGCACCTGGCTGTTCAGCCACAACGGCCGGGTCACCGGCTGGCCGGATTCGCTGGCGAAGCTCGCCGCCCGGCTGGAGGTCGTGGACCTGCTGACGCTGGAGGCGGCCACCGACTCGGCGCTGCTGTGGGCGCTGCTGCGGCAGCGGCTGGCCGACGGCGAGGAGCCCGACCGGGCGGTGCGGGAGCTGGTGTGCGAGGTCGTCGCCGCCGCACCGGATTCGCGGCTGAACCTGCTGCTCTCCGACGGTGCCCGGCTGATCGCCACCACCTGGACGCACGCGCTGTGGATGCGCCGGGCGGAGGCGGCGGTGACGGTGGCGTCGGAGCCGTTCGGCCCGGAAACCGGGTGGGTGGAGGTCCCGGACCGGTGCCTGCTCGTCGCGGACACCGCGGATGCGCGGGTGACGTCGTTGTCGGAGTTGTCGATGGGGGAGCGATGAGCGAGCCGGAACTTCTCGTCCGATTCACCGAGAAAGACGCGGCCCGGGCGCTGCGCACCGACGCCCGCGAGGGACTGACGGACAGCCCGAAGTGGTTGTCGCCCAAGTGGTTCTACGACGCGGCGGGCAGCGACCTCTTCGAGCGGATCACGACCCTGCCGGAGTACTACCAGACCCGCGCCGAGCAGCAGATCCTGCAGCGGCGCGCGCTGGAGATCGCCGAGATCACCGGCGCGGCCACCCTGGTCGAGCTCGGGTCCGGGTCGTCGGAGAAGACCAGGCTGCTGCTGGACGCGCTGCGCAAGACCGACACCCTGGAGCGGTTCGTGCCGCTGGACGTGTCCGGATCAGCGCTGCGCGCCGCCGTGGAGTCCATCGCGCTGGACTACCCGGAACTCCGGGTGCGCGGCGTCGTCGACGACTTCACCAGCGGCCTGTCAGCGCTGGACGCCGGGGCGGGCCGACTGATCGCCTTCCTGGGCGGCACGATCGGGAACCTGCTGCCGGCCGAGCGCGCGGGTTTCTTCGCCGCGGTGCGCGCGACGCTGCGGCCGGGCGAGTGGCTGCTGCTGGGCACCGACCTGGTGAAGGATCCCGGGCGGCTGGTGCGCGCCTACGACGACGCGCGGGGAGTGACCGCGGAGTTCAACCGCAACGTGCTTCGGGTGCTCAACCGGGAACTCGGCGCCGACTTCGCGCCCGAGCGGTTCCGGCACGTGGCCCTGTGGAACGCCGAGCAGGAGTGGATCGAGATGCGGCTGCGGGCCGGCCGGCCGATGCACGTCCGGCTGCCGGAGCTCGGCCTGGGCGTGGACTTCGCCGCGGGAGAGGAGATCCGCACCGAGATCTCGGCGAAGTTCCGGCACGACCGGGTCCGCGACGAGCTGGCGGTGGCCGGATTCGAGCTGCGCCACTGGTGGCTGGACGACGCCGAGGACTTCGCGCTGTCGCTGGCCGTGGCGCGGTAGAGCCGATCGGTGAATTCGGCGGTGATCACCCCACCGGCGGGTGATCGCGGTGGCGCGTGCGGGCGGGAACACGAGTATTGCGGTGTCAGCGTCCGATTTTCCCAGAAAGGGACGGTTTCGATGCGTCTACGCGCAACTGTCGCCGCCGCACTCGGTGCGGCCGGTCTGCTGCTGTCGCTGCCCGGTTCTGCGCTCGCCGCGGACGGCGAATTCAGCTACTGGGTCGAGGGGACCAACGCCTACCACCAGCGCGCGCTCTTCGACCCGGCCGGGCGGCTCTGCCACCGGCTCGAACTGCCGAACCCGGAAGCCCCGGCCTACGGGGTGCGCAACAACACCGACGCAACGGCGATCGTCTTCCTGGACTCGAATTGCTCCAGCGACGTGTATTACTACGTTCTGCAGCCGGGGCAGCAGGCCCCGCGCGACGTCGCGGTGCGTTCCGTGACCTTCTCGCGCTGATCGTCGCAGCCGACCGCACCTGCCCGGTCTCCGGGTGGGTGCGGTTCTGCTATCCGGAGCCGAGTCGCGGTCTCGCCGGGCCGCCGGGGGCGCTGAGGCAGCCCATGCACGGCATGCCGCCCGGTTGCGCGGACACCTCGGCGACGTTCGTGGGGATCTCCACGACGCAGTACGTGAGCCAGCGCTCCGGGGTGCCGGCCTCGGGGGCGACGGCGAGGTGTACTTGGCGGCTGGCTTCGCTATGGATTCCCCGTCCCGATGGCGCCGCCCGTCCGGCAGCGTTCCCGCGACGGCGTGCCGCTGCTGCTCGGCAGGTTGCCAGTGGTGCTTCGGTCGAAACATCTTCCCCACCTCCGCGGACGGGACTGGCGCGCAGGGGACGCGTGACGCCCGGTGGACGGGCAATGACCCGTTCGGCCCAACGCCCTCCGGTGGCAATGATCGACCACTCGCCCGAATGGCGGGCGAACCGGGGTCACCGTGCACGCACGGTGGTCAAATCGGGCGCGGCCCACGGCGGGCCTCCCGCCAGGTGCGGGCGTCCAGTTCCGGTCTTCCGCAATTTCAATGGAAATTGGGCCTTCGATTTCCATTGAAATTGCGGCACTGGGCACCGGCACCGGCACCGGCACCGGCACCGGCGCCGGGGGGTGGGGCTTGTTCGATCGCGTTGGCGAGCACCATCGGGACCGTCGTGATCGGTTTGGGAGCCGCTGGCATCGGGGGGTGCTTCGTTTTGCGGGGAGGGGTGCGGTCGCGGTGCGGCGAATGCCGTTTTTCGGTGCTGTGGCGGCGAATCGGGCTCTGGGCCGGCCGCGCACCGACAGCCACTGGGGGGAGGTGCCGTCAGTGCGCGGCCAGCGGCCCAAGGCTACACCCGGCGCCGCGGCGTCCTTCCCCGGCGGGCGCGGACTTGTGGCTGGGACTGGGAAAGCGGCCGGATCGCGCCGCTTCGGGGCAGGAACAGCAGGGCGGCCACTCCGGCGAGCAGCGCGCAGGCGGCGGCGACCAGGGTGCCCAGGTGCAGCCCTTCGACGAGCAGCCGTGCGCTGACGTCGAAGGCCGGTTGCCGGAGGTCGATCGGGAGCCGGTCGATGATCGACAGATCTCCGCTGGACAGCGGGTCGATCGCGGCCGCCGGGAGCGCCGGCAGCCGGGTGGGCAGTTCCGCCCGCAGGTGCGAGACGAGCAGCGTGCCGCAGACCGCGACGCCGAACACGCTGCCCAGCTGCCGGAACGTGTTGGAAATTCCCGATGCGGCCCCGGCTTGCCCGGGCGGAACCGCGCTCAGCAGCGCCACGGTGGCGGGCGCGCCGACCAGCGAAACCCCGGCGCCGAGCAGCGCGAGCGCCCACCAGTACTGCTCGTAGCCGGTGCCGACGCCGAGCCCGGTGAGGCCCAGCAGGCCGATGGCGGTCAGCACCGAACCGGCGACGATCGGCGGCCGCGGCCCCAGCTTCGCGGCCAGCACGCTGGCCAGGTAGGAGAAGATCATGATCGCCAGGTTCAGCGCCAGGAACCGCAGTCCGGCCGCCGTCGCGCTGAGCCGGTTCACCTGCTGCAGGTAGAGCGTCAGCAAGAAGATGCCGCCGTAGAGGCCGAGCAGTCCGAACAGGTTGACGGCCCCGGCGACCAGCACCACCGGGCTGCGGAACAGCCGGATCGGCACCATCGGGTCGGGGTGCCGCAGCTCCCAGCGCACGAAGACGACCAGCCCCGTCGCGGCGACCCCCAGCGCGGCCACGACGGGCGTGGCCGTCCAGTCGCGCCCGCCTTCGATCAGCGCGTAGGTGAGCGTGGCGATCGACGCGGTGAAGAGCAGCTGCCCCAGCGGATCGAGCGAACGAGTCCCTTGTGGACGGTGCGTTGGGAGCAGGTGCCGGAGGGCGAGCGCGGCGGCGGCGCCGACCGGGATGTTCACCCAGAAGATGCTCGGCCAGCCGAAGGCTCCGACCAGCACGCCGCCGAGCAGCGGTCCGACGGCGAGCGCCAGCCCGCCGATGCCGGCCCAGGTGCCGATGGCCTTCGCGCGCGCTCGTGGATCCGGCAACACCGTGCTGATCAGCGCCAACGACACCGGGATGAGCACGGATCCCGCGGCGCCCTGCAGGATGCGCGCCGCCAGCAATGCCTCGAAGGTCGGCGCGAGCGCGCACAGCACGGAGGCGGCGGTGAACGCGACGAGCCCGCCGAGGAACAGCCGCCGGTGGCCGAAGCGGTCGCCGAGGGTGCCCGCGGTGAGCAGCAGCCCGGCGAGCATGAGCGTGTAGCCGGCGACGATCCACTGCAGATCGCCGACGCCGACGCCGAGGTGCGCCTGCACGTCCGGCAGGGCGATGGCGACGATCGTCGCGTCGAGCTGGACCAGGAAGACGCCGCTGCTGATCAGCGCCAGCAGCAGTCGCGGATGACGTTCGGGGGCAGGGGAATTCGGCATTCGGGAGAACCTCGCGGAGTGATCGGACGGCGCGAGAGCGCCGCCGCGAACGCTAACTGAATGATGCTCAGTCAGTCAATGAGCGCGGCTCAGTGAGCATCGTTCAGTCGGGTGTTATGCTGGCGCCCGCCGCACAGCAGAAGGGTTGCCGAGATGTCCGCACGAACACCGGCACGCCGCCGCCGGGTGACGATGAGCCCGGAGGACCGGCGCGAAGCGATCCTGCGGGCCGGGACCGAGGTCTTCTCGACCACGGGTTTCGCTCGGGCGACGATGGCGGAGGTCGCCCGGGCGGGCGGGATCGCCCAGGGCACCATCTACCTCTACTTCGAGTCGAAGGAACACCTGCTCGCCGCCGTCTGGGAGCGCTACGTCGAAGGCATCCTGGAGATCGCCGACCGGGTGCTCGCCGGCAACGGGTCGAGGTGGTCCACATTGGACGAACTGTGGGCGGCGCTGCTGGACCACGCGGTGCGCAACGCCGAACTGCACCGCACGGTCTACGGTTCGGCCAACGCCAAGGCCCTGGAGCTGTGCAAGGACATCAACCGCCGGGTGATCGACCGCATCGGCGACTTCGTCGCCGACGGCGTGCCCGACGGCACCTTCGCGCCGGACGCGCCCACGGCGTTCCGGATCGTCTACCACGGCGTGGACGGCCTCCTCGACGAACTGATCGCCACCGGGGCGGAGATCGACGTCGCGGACCTGACGAAGCAGACCCAGGACCTGATCCGCCGAACTCTGAGCCCCCGCCCCTGATTCGACGTGTTCCACGCTCACGGCCCCGGACCCGACTTGGGAGACGTCCGTGAGTTGTCCGCCCGGGTTCACGTGCTGTTGTGCAGATCCCGTGCCAGGAGCGCGACGTGCAGTGACACCAGGGATTCCGGCGCGCTCAGCGACACGTCCAGCAGCTGCTCGATGCGCGCCAGCTGAGCGTAGTAGGCCGTTCGGGAGAGGTGCGCCGCCGCCGCTGCCGCGGACTTGTTCCCGCCGTGGCGGCACAGCGATCGCAAGGCGTCCAGCAGCCGTTCGTTGGACATGATCGGCCCGAGTTCCCGTTCCGCGAACGCGATCAGCCGCTCGTCGCCGCGCAGCAGGTGCAAGAGCCCGCGCAAGCGCACGTCGTCCAGGCGGTGGAACTCGCGGCCGCCGTCGTCGATGTGCAGCGCCGCCTCCGCGACCTGCGCGGCCTCGGTCAGCGTCCGGCGCGCGCCGGCGATCGAGCCGACGACGCTGCCGGCCGCCACCACCACCTGCAGCGAATGCGTGCCCGCGGACCGGCGGACCTCCGCCGCCAAGCGGGTCAGCACGGCGTCGGCTTCGGGCGTTCGCAGCGACACCAGGGCTTGGACGGTGACGTCGTCGACGACGCCCACCAGCACCGGCAGCTTCGCCTTGCGCGCGGCGAGCGCCGTCGCCTCGGCGAGATCCCGCAGCACCTGCTGGGTTTCCAGGGCCGGGGCGACCGTCGTCGTGGTGTGCGGGCGGACCGCGATGCCCACCAGCGGACCGTCGAGCGGCACGCCGACGCCCGCGGACCGGGCCGCCAGATCGGCGGTGTCGGCGTTGCCCGCGAGCAGTTCGGTGATCAGCGTGCGGTGCGTCTGGCGCTCCAGGCTCTCCCGGTCGCGGGTCGCCAGCCGGTTCACCGCCAGCGCCGACGCCGCCCGCTCGGCGACCACGACGTGCCGGTGCGGCGGCTCCGGCCCGAGCATCACCAGCCGCCCCCAGTCGTCGCCGCGAGCCCCGACCACGGTAGTCAGCCACCGCTGGTCCGGGTCGTAGGAAGTGCGGCCGGACTGCACCACCGAGCGGGACCGCTCCGCCCAGTCCGCCAGCAGCGCCACCGGATCCTGACCGGCCGAGTCGTAGGCCAGCACCTGGTGGGCGAGCGTCTCGAGCACCACCGGGCGGCCGGCGATCCGTGCCGCTTCCCGCAGCACCGACGCGGGTTCGGCGCCCGAGGTGGTCAGCGCGGTGAACGTCTCGTGGATGGCGTGCGTCGCGCGCAGCTCGGCCAGCTGGGCGTCGCGGATCCGGGCGATCACCGCCTCGGTGACGGCCACGAACTTCGTCTCCTCCGACAGCGTCACCAGCGGCAGGTCGTGCCGGTGCGCCGCGTCCACCAGCGCCGTCGGCACCCGGTCGCGCCACCGGCGCACCAGTTCCACGACCAGCCCGCACGCCCCGACCGCGGCGAGCTCGTCGACGTAGCGCACCAGCTGCGCGGGCTCCTCGGGGAGCGCGATGCCGGTGGTCAGCACCAGCTCGCCGCCGCTGAGCAACGGGGCGATGTCGGCGATCTCCGCGACGTGCACCCAGCGCACCCGCCCGTCCAGGCCGGAGGCGCCGGCCACCACCCGCGGCTTGCCGCGCCGCAGGACCGGCAGCTCCAGCACCTCGGACACGGTCGGCAGCGCCAGCACGTCCGGCGAGGTCGGTTTCATCGCGGCATCCATGGTGCACAAACCGTAATGCCCGCGGCGCCAGATGAGTACAGGTTGTCCGTGGAAGCGGCCGCCGCGGCCGACCAGACTGGCCGCAGCGGCACGCACGACCGCCGCGGAGGAACCGGCCGCCCTTGGAGGGAAGAGGACGCTGATGACGGAATCCTTGCTGGCCAGGCACCGCGCCGCCATGCCCGGCTGGCTGGCGCTCTACTACGACGAGCCCATCGAGATCGTCGCGGGCGAGGGACGGCACGTCACCGACGCCGACGGCAACACCTACCTGGACTTCTTCGCCGGGATCCTGACCAACGCCATCGGCTACGACGTCGCCGAGATCAGCGACGCGATCCGCCGCCAGGTCGACACCGGCATCCTGCACACCTCGACGCTCTACCTGATCCGCCAGCAGGTGGAGCTGGCCGAGCGGATCGGCGAGCTGTCCGGGATGACCAACCCCAAGGTGTTCTTCACCGGCTCCGGCACCGAGGCGAACGAGACCGCGCTCATGCTGGCCACCCAGTACCGGCGCAGCAACCAGGTCCTCGCGCTGCGCAACTCCTACCACGGGCGGGCCTTCGGCACCCTCGGCGTGACCGGCAACCGGGGCTGGTCGGCCAGCTCGCTGTCGCCGGTGAAGGTCAGCTACGTGCACGGCGGCTACCGCTACCGCAGCCCGTTCCGGGACCTCTCCGACGCCGACTACATCGCCGCCTGCGTCGACGACCTGCGCGATGTCATCGAGACCACCACCGCCGGCGACGTGGCCTGCATGATCGCCGAGCCGATCCAGGGCGTCGGCGGCTTCGCCACCCCGCCGGACGGGCTGTTCGGCGCCTTCGCCGAGGTCCTGGAGGAGTACGGGATCCTGCTGATCTCCGACGAGGTGCAGACCGGCTGGGGCCGCACCGGCGAGCACTTCTGGGGCATCCAGGCGCACGGCGTGGTGCCCGCGGCGATGACCTTCGCCAAGGGCCTGGGCAACGGGCTGGCCATCGGCGGGGTGGTCGCCGAGGCGGAGCTGATGGACTGCCTGACCGCCAACTCGATCTCCACCTTCGGCGGCAACCCGATCTCCACCGCCGGCGCCGGGGCCGCCCTGGCCTACCTGCTCGACCACGACCTGCAGGGCAACGCCGCGAAGCTCGGCACCCGGCTGCTCGACGGCCTGCGGGCGCACGCCCAGCGGTGCCCGCTGATCGGCGACGTGCGGGGCAAGGGCCTGATGATCGGCGTCGAGCTCGTCGAACCCGGCACCCGCACGCCCGCCGCCGCCTCGGCCACGCGGGTGATGGAACTGGCTAAGCGGCGCGGAATGTTGATAGGCAAGGGCGGGCTGCACGGGAACGTCCTGCGCCTTGCGCCGCCCATGACGCTGACCGAGGAGGAAGCGGCGCAGGCGCTGCAGATCCTCACCGACACGATCACGCTGGCCGACCAGGAGCTCCACGCATGACAGAACTGATCAGGCACTGGATCGCGGGCAAGCCCGCCGACGCGACGCCGCAGCGCACCGGCGAGGTCTTCGACCCCGCCACCGGACAGGCGACCAAGCGGGTCGCGTTCGCTGCGGAGTCCGATGTGGACGCCGCGGTCGCGGCGGCCGCCGAGGCGCTCAAGAGCTGGCGGCGCGCGTCGCTGGCGAAGCGGTCCAACGTGCTGTTCGCCTTCCGCGAGCTGCTCAACCAGCGCAAGGGCGAGCTGGCCGAGATCATCACCGCCGAGCACGGCAAGGTCGTCTCCGACGCCGCCGGCGAGGTGCAGCGCGGCCTGGAGAACGTCGAGTACGCCTGCGGCATCCCCAACCTGCTCAAGGGCGGCTTCTCGGAGAATGCTTCGACGAGCGTGGACGTGCACTCGGTGCGGCAGCCGGTGGGCGTCGTCGGGGTGATCTCGCCGTTCAACTTCCCGGCCATGGTGCCGCTGTGGTTCGTGCCGGGCGCCATCGCCTGCGGCAACGCCGTGGTGCTCAAGCCCAGCGAGAAGGATCCGTCGGCGGCGAACTTCATCGCAGGGCTGTGGCAGGAGGCCGGGCTGCCCGACGGCGTGTTCAACGTCGTGCACGGCGACAAGGTCGCGGTCGATGCGCTGCTGGCGCACCCGGTGGTGAAGGCGGTGTCGTTCGTCGGCTCCACGCCGGTGGCGCGCTACGTCTACGAGACCGGCACCGGCAACGGCAAGCGGGTGCAGGCCCTCGGCGGGGCGAAGAACCACATGGTGGTGCTGCCCGACGCCGACCTCGACCTGGCCGCGGACGCCGCGGTGTCGGCCGGGTTCGGCTCGGCGGGCGAGCGGTGCATGGCTATTTCCGCGGTCCTCGCCGTCGACCCGGTCGGCGACGAGCTCGTCGCCAAGATCGCGGAACGGATGGCCAAGCTCAGCGTCGGCGACGGGCGCCGCGGCTGCGACATGGGCCCGCTGGTCACCGCCGCCCACCGGGACCGCGTGACGTCCTATGTGGACGCCGGTGTCGAGGCGGGCGCGGACCTGGTGGTGGACGGGCGCGGCGTGCGGGTCGACGGCGGGGACGACGGGTTCTGGCTGGGGCCGACGCTGTTCGACCGCGTGGGCACCGACATGTCGATCTACACCGACGAGATCTTCGGGCCGGTCCTGTCGGTGCTCCGGGTGCCCGGCTACGACTCGGCGATCGAGGTGCTCAACAACAACCCGTACGGCAACGGCACGGCGGTGTTCACCGAGAACGGCGGCGCCGCGCGGCAGTTCTGCGAGGAGGTCGAGGTCGGCATGATCGGCGTGAACGTGCCGATCCCGGTGCCGGTGTCGTACTACTCGTTCGGCGGCTGGAAGGACTCGCTGTTCGGCGACGCGCACGCCTACGGCCCGGACGGCATCCAGTTCTACACCCGCACGAAGGTGGTCACCACGAGGTGGCCGGACCCGTCCCACGGCGGCGTCAACCTCGGGTTCCCGCAGAACAGTTGAGGTCTCGGCAGAGGTGTCGTGAGTGGCAGTGGTCGCCCCAGCGGCCACGTCCACTCACGACACCTGCGCGACAACGGTGCAACAGCTGAATAAAGGAGTGGCATGTCGGAGCTGATCTACCTCAGTGCGACCGAAGCACGCGCGCTGTTCGCCAAGCGCGCGTTGTCACCGGTGGAGCTGCTGCAGGCGCTGATCGAGCGCGCCGAGCAGGTCGAGCCCGAGGTGAACGCGTTCACCGAGCGGCTCTTCGACGAGGCCCTGGCGGCCGCCGCGCAAGCCGAGGCCCGGTACCTGGGAAAGGGGCCCGCGCCCCGGCCGCTGGAGGGAATCCCGGTCGCCGCCAAGGAGAAGCACGCCATCGCGGGCCGGTCGCTGACCGAGGGATCCTTGATCAACAAGGGCAACGTGGCCGCCGAGAACGCCCCGGTCATCGACCGCGTCCTGGCTGCGGGCGGCATCATCCACGCCCGCACCACCACGCCGGAGTTCAGCATCTCCACGTTCACCCACACGCCGATGTGGGGTGTCACCCGCAACCCGTGGAACCCGGACTACACGCCCGGCGGCTCCTCCGGCGGGTCCGCCGCCGCGCTCGCCGCCGGCACGGCGCTGCTGGCCACGGCCTCCGACATCGGCGGCTCCACCCGGATTCCCGCCGCCTTCACCGGAACGGTCGGGTTCAAGGCCCCCTACGGCCGGATTCCCGGCACTCCGCCGCTGTCGATGGACTTCTACCGCGGCGACGGCCCGCTGGCCCGCACCGTCGACGACACGATCCTGTTCGCCAACACGCTGATCGGCCCGGACCCGCGCGACCACACGTCGTTGCGGCCCCGCATCGCGCTGCCCACCGAGTACGAACCGGCCGCCGGGATGCGGGTGGCGCTGTGCGTGCGCCTCGGTGACTACGACGTCAAGCCGGACGTCGAGCGCAACACCCGCGCGGTCGCCGACGCGCTGGCACAGGCCGGGGTGGTCGTGGAGGAGATCGAACTGCCCTGGACCCGAGAGGAGATCGGCCGGGCCACCGGATTGCACTTCGGCTCCATCTTCGGGGCGCTGGTCCAGGACGTCGTCGGCGACCGGCGTGACCTCGTCGCGCCCTACACCGCGGCGTTCCTGGGCTGGGCGGCGAAGGCCGCGGACCGGGGCGGCTTCCTCGACGGGCTGCGGATCGAGACCCGCATGCAGCGCGAGCTCGCCGAGGCGATGTCCGGTTTCGACGCCCTGCTGTGCCCGACCGCGGCGATTCCGGCGCTGCCGGCCGGGGACGACCTGATCGGCGAGTTCGAAGTGGACGGTCACCGCTTCGCCCGGTTCTCCGACGCGACGCTGACGGCCCCGTTCAACATCAACAACCGGTGCCCCGTGCTCGCGGTGCCCAGCGGGCACGGCGACAACGGCGTGCCCACCGGTGTGCAGATCGTCGGCCACACCTACGACGACGCCACGGTGTTCCGGCTGGGCAAGGAACTGGAGCGGGTCCGGCCGTGGGCGTACACGGAAAGCCACCGTCCGGCGCTCTAGCGCGACGCCGACCGCTCGGAGGAGGCGCCGGGCGGTCGGCCGGAACGAGTCGAGGGCGCCCCGTCCGGGACGATCGGCAACCGGTGATCTCCGGCGAGATCGCGGTACCCGGGGTGGGGGCTCGAGGCATCTCCTACGCTCGCGGGCATGCCCGCACTCAGTCCTCGGTCCGTCCTGGAAGGCCGCAGCACCAACCGCGCGCCGATACCGCTGATCATCGGCCTGGTCGTGTCCGGTTTCTGCCTGCTGCTGGCGCTGGCCTTCTACCTGCTGCAGGGCGGGCCGGTGAACGTGGTGATCGGCACCGCGCTGGCGCTGCCGACCGCCGTCGTGCTGATCGGTCTGATCCTGCTCATCGACCGGCTGGAGCCGGAGCCGCGGCTCAACCTGTGGCTGGCGTTCGGCTGGGGCGCCGGGGTGGCCATCATCGGCGCGCTGGTCGTGAACACCGGCAGCGAGATCCTGATGGCTCCGGCGCTGGGCGCGGAGGCCGCCTCGGTGGTCACGGTGTCGATCGTCGCGCCGGTGGTCGAGGAGAGCTTCAAGGGTGCGCTGCTGCTGTACCTGCTGTGGGTGCGGCGGCACGAGATCGACGGGCCGACCGACGGGCTCGTCTACGCCGGGATGTGCGGGCTGGGCTTCGCGCTCGTCGAGAACGTCCTCTACTACATGCAGGGCTTGGGCGCCGAGACCGGCGAGATCTGGGTCACGGTGCTGATCCGCGGCGTGATCGCGCCGCTGGGGCACCCGATGTACACCGCGATGACCGGGCTCGGCGTCGCCTACGCCGCGACGCACCGGGGCGTGGGCCGGTTCTTCGCCGTGGTCGGCGGCTGGTGCGGCGCGGTCTTCCTGCACGCGCTGTGGAACGGCAGCCTGACGCTCGCCGGCTTCCCGGGCATGGTGGTGGCGTACCTGGTGCAGTTCCTGGTGCTGATCGCGCTGGTCGTGATCGTGGTGCTGGACCGCAAACGGCTGGTGCACCTGATCCGCAAGTACCTGCCCGCCTACATCCCGAGCGGCCTGGTGCAGCCGCGCGACGTGCAGATGCTCGGCAGCCTCGCCGGTCGCCGGCAGGCGCGGCGCTGGGCGCGCGCGCAGGCGGGCGCGACCGGGGCGCGGGCGATGGGTGACTACCAGCTGGCGGCCACCGAACTCGCACTCTTGCACGCGCACGCCGAGAAGGAGACGATCCCGCCGGAGAAGTTCTTCGCCAGGCGGGAGGCGATCTTGGGGTTGATGCGGACTGCGCGGGACGCTTTCTTCCGGCGGCTGCCGCAGGCGCCTCCGCCGCCGTGGGCCCGCCAGGAGCGGTCGGGCTTCTTCGCCCCGCCCGCGCAGCTCGCGGCGGGCCAGCTGCCGGCCTACCAACCACGCCCGCACCGGCCGCCGGGGCGTCCGCCGCAGCCGCCGGGGCCGAACGGCCCGCGGCCCGGCGGCCCCTGGGGCCCGAGGTGAGCGTCAGATCGTGCGGATTCGCGGCCACAGCGCGGGCCACGGCTGCAACGGGTCCTGGTAGAGCGTGATCGTATTGCCCTGCGCCACGTTCACCAGGCCCGTCTCGATCTCGCCGAGTTCCCGTGACCGTCCGAAGTGGATCGCAAGCGGGTTCCTGCTCCCGATGTAGAGCACGGAGTCGGCGGTTTCCGGCGGTGCGCCGAAGAACCAGTAGCCCCGGTGCGGGCTGTAGGCGCGGGGCAGGCCCGCTTTCCGGCCGAGTACGTCGAGCGCCCCCGCCAGGTAGTAGTTCTCGGCGATGATCGCCGTGCGGCGCTGCTGCTCGGCCGGGAGCGCTCGGTAGGCGCGGGCGACCGCTTCGGTGAGTTCGGGCCAGCCGGTCTCGTAGAGGCGGACGTAGCTCGGCAGCTCGGGATGGCGGGCCAGGAAGCCCAGCGGGTAGACCGGCAGCAGCGACAGCGGCAGGACCGCCGAGAGCAGGTAGGCGGGCCACAGCAGCTTTCCGGTGCGGCGCTGCAAGCCGGTGGCCGCCGCGGCGAACAGCAGCCCGAACAGGCCCGCGACGTAGTTCGGCCGGCCGCCGGCGGCCAGGAAGAACAGGAACACCGCGATCGCGGCCCAGCCGAGGAACCGGAACGGCAGCAGCTCCGGGGCCCGCAGGAGCCGGAGGGCGCCGTAGCAGCAGCACGCGGCGCCCACCAGCAGGCCCGCGTAGAACAGCGCGGTCGGCACCATGAGCAGCCGGTCGTTCTCGCTGTTCACCGCGGTGCCCATCGCCAGGACGGGCCAGCCGTGGCGGGCCTGCCACCACAGCGTCGGGACCGCCGTGACCAGCGGGATCGCGGCGGCGAGCCACAGCGCCGGCCGGGCGAAGAGGGATCTCGGGCCGGTGATCGCGATGCTCACCAGCAGAGCCGCGATCAGCACGAGCACCTGGAACTTCGTCTGCACCGCCAGGGCGGTGATCAGGCCGATGCCGAGCAGCAGCCGGTCGCGGTCGACGCCGCCGTGCTGGAGCCTCGCCCAGCGGGTCAGCGACCAGAGGATGGTCGTCCACTGGAGCAGCTCCATTGTGGACGCGGTGAGCCAGTGGCCGTTGAGCAGGATCCACGGCGAGAGCGGGTACGCCGCCGCGGCGAGGACCTGGGCCCGCCGGCTCCCGCCCAGCTCCCGCGCCAGGAGCGCCGTGACGATCGAGCCGAGCGCCGTGGCGACGGCCGGGAGCAGCCGGAACGCGAACAGGGAACCGGGGAAGGCCCGGTCCAGGAACGCGGCGAGGAGCGGGACCAGCGGCTGCTGGTCCATGTACCCCCAGTCGGGGTAGTACCTCCCGGCGGCCAGGAAGTAGAGCTCGTCGGTGACGTAGTCGTAGCGGGTCGTCAGGGCGAGCAGGAGCGCGAGGGTCGTCGCGGCGACGACCGGCACCGCGGCGCGGGCGAACGGCGGGAGAGCGCGGGGGATGCGGTCGGTGGTCTCCGCGGCGGCGGTGCTGGAACTCGCGCTCATCTGCCCCCCTGACCTCGCGCGTTTCGCGAGGCAGTTTAGTTGCGGTACCGGGCCGCGGTGCCGATCCCGGGTTTCCGCGCGCGGCGGGGGCACGCCTGTTCGAACCGGCAGGCGACGGCGTGCCGGGATTGCCGGATTGGGCTACAAACGGGCGCATGGCGGAAAACCCGAACGACGACCTGTCCGCCCTGCAGCCGGGCCAGGTCGAGTCCAAGGACAACGGAGAGCGGTTCGGCCGCTCGGCGGGCGGGTGCCTGGTGCAGCTGCGCCGCCGGGTCTCCGAGCCGGGGTTCGTCGTCACCGTGGACGCCGAGCCGCGGCCGGACGTGCCGACCGAGCTGATCACCCACGAGTGGGCGGCGGCCAACGCCGCGTTCGACCGGTACATGCACGAGTACTGACGCAACCGTCCACAACGGAAATCTGGGTTCGAGCGCAAGTCTTCCTGTCGCCCGCGGGCGCGATGACTCGCGCTGGAGGTCTTGCGGCCAAACCGGAGTTGGATTCAATATACGTTTTACTCCCGCCGAGCCGAGCCGCACCCGCCAGCCGGGATCGTCGCCGATGCAGCCATCTGGAGTGCGCATGCCCTCACTGCCCGCCGCCCGCCGCCTGCGGCTGCTCGTCGCCGGCGCGCTGGTGGTGTCGCTGACCGCCGTCGGCTGCACGAACCCCGACGAGAACGTCATGGGCACCGCGGACGGGCCCAAGTACGAGACGTTCGACGGTCTCGCCGCCGATCCGGCCGTCGCCGCGTTGCTGCCGGCGCGGATCCGCGAGGCCGGGACGCTCAACGTGGTCATGAACGTCTCCAGCGCGCCGACCAAGTTCTACGCCGAGGACAACACGACGATCGTCGGGCTGAACCCCGACCTGGCGCGGGCGATGGGACGCCTGCTCGGCCTCCCCGTGACGCTGCACAACGTGCCGCTGGACGGGATCATCCCGGGACTGCAGGCGAAGCGCTACGACTTCACGATCTCCAGCATGTCGCCCACGGCCAAGCGCCTGGAGACGCTCGACATGGTCCGCTACGGCTCCTGGGGCAGTGGACTGGCGGTCAAGACCCGCAATCCGCTGGGCCTGTCCACCGAGCGGCTGTGCGGCTTCAAGGTCGCCGTGCAGCAGGGCTCGATCCAGGAGTCCCAGCGGCTGCCCGAGCTCAGCGAGCGGACTTGCAAGGGCACCGACCCGATCGAGCCGGTCATCCTGCCCAGCCAGAACGATGCGCTGCTGCAGTTGGACAGCGGCCGGGTCGACGCGGTGTTCGCCGACACGCCGGTGCTGGCCTACGCCCAGACGCAGGCGCCGGACTCGTTCGAGCTGATCGGCGAGCTGAACGTCAGCGCGATCACCATCGGGCTGCCCAAGGACTCCGACCTCACCCCGGCGGTGCAGGCGGCGCTGCGCACGCTGATGGACAACGGCGGCTACCGGCGCATCTTCCACCGCTGGGGGATGGACGCCAACGCGATCGTCGACCCCGTCGTGGAAACCCCGGCTTCCTGACCAGCGAGGAGAACCCCGCTCATGACCACAGTGGACGCAGCGGTCGGCGAGGCCGGCCGGCTGGTGATCGTCAAGCGGCCGAGGCCGTGGCGAATCGTCGGGACAGTGGTCCTGGCGCTGCTGGGCGCGGCGCTGCTGACCAGCCTGGTGACCAACGAGCAGTACGAGTGGGACGTCGTCGCGGAGTACCTCACGGCGCGGTCCATCGCCGAAGGTGCGCTGCTGACCGTGGAGCTGACCGCGATCACCATGGTCGCCGGGCTGCTGCTGGGCGTCGTGCTGGCCGTGATGCGGCAGTCGCAGAGCAAGCTGATCAGCGGCGCCGCGGCCGGTTACATCTGGTTCTTCCGCGGCACTCCGCTGCTGATCCAGCTCATCTTCTGGTTCAACCTCTCGGCCCTGTACCCGGTGCTGGAGCTGAAGATCCCGTTCGGCCCGGTGCTGATCTCCGGCAACGCCAACGTGTTCATCACCCCGTTCGTCGCCGCGGTGCTCGGGCTGGCGCTCAACGAGGCCGCCTACATGGCCGAGATCGTGCGCGGCGGCCTGCTCGGCGTGGACCGCGGGCAGACCGAGGCCGCGCAGGCGCTGGGCATGGGCAAGCTGCACATCCTGCGCCGGATCGTGCTGCCGCAGGCGATGCGGATCATCATCCCGCCGACGGCGAACCAGACGGTGGCCACGCTGAAGAACACCTCGCTGGTCAGCGTGCTCGGCGCGATGGACCTGATGCACAGCGCGCAGGTCATCTACTCCCGCACCTACCAGACGATGCCGCTGCTCATCGTCGCCGCGCTGTGGTACCTCGCGATGACATCGGTGCTCACCGTGGCGCAGCACTACGTCGAACGGCACTACGGGAAGGGGACCGTCGCGTGAGCACCCCGCTGGTGAAGCTCAGGGACGTGCGCAAGTCGTTCGGTTCGGTGGAGGTGCTGCGCGGCATCGACCTGGAGGTCGACCCCGGCGAGGTGTGCTGCATCATCGGCCCCAGCGGTTGCGGCAAGTCGACGCTGCTGCGCTGCATCAACCACCTGGAGCGGGTGGACGGTGGCGAGGTGCAGGTCGACGGCGCCCGGATCGGCTACCGGCGGTCGGGCAACCGGCTGATCGAGCTGCCGGAGCGCGATATCGCCCGGCAGCGCGCCGACATCGGCATGGTCTTCCAGCGCTTCAACCTCTTCCCGCACATGACGGTGCTGGAGAACCTGCTGGAGGCGCCGTGCCGGGTCAAGCGGGAACCGCGCGAGGAAGTGCGCGAGCGCGCCCGCGAGCTGCTGGAACGGGTCGGGTTGGCGGCTAGGGAGGACGCCTACCCGGGCCAGCTCTCCGGCGGGCAGCAGCAGCGGGTGGCGATCGCCCGGGCGTTGGCCATGCGCCCCAAGGTGATGCTGTTCGACGAGCCGGCCTCGGCGCTGGACCCCGAACTGGTCGGCGAGGTGCTGGCGACCATGCGCGACCTGGCCGCCGACGGGATGACGATGCTGCTGGTCACCCACGAGATCGGCTTCGCCCGCGAGGTCGGCAGCACGCTGGTCTTCATGGACGAGGGCACCATCGTCGAACACGGCGACCCGCGCGAGATCATCGCCGCCCCGAGCCACGAACGCACCAGGTCGTTCCTGTCGAAGGTGCTCTGACTCCGCAATTTCCATTGAAATCGAACCTCTGATTTCCATTGAAATTGCGGGAGGTTCGACCATCCGGTGCAAATTCACGGACAGGGGCCGAGAGAATGACCGCAAGCAACCTGGACGCCCAGGTCGGCATCATCGGGACCGGCACGATCGGCAGCCTGCTCGCCTGGCAGCTGGCGCGTCGCGGAGTCGACGTGCTGGCCTTCGAGCAGTTCTCGCCCGGCCACGACCGCGGTGCGGTGGGCGGCGAGACGCGCCTGTTCCGGCTCGCCTACGCCGAAGGCGCGCAGTACGTGCCACTGCTGCGCGATTCGTTGCGGCTGTGGCGGGAACTCGAAGCGGAGTCGGGGGACGGCATCCTCACGCAGTGCGGCGGTCTGGCGATCGGCGACCCCGCGGAGGATTACATCTCCGGGCTGGTCGAGAGCGCCCGCGAGACCGGGGTCGAGGTCGAGGTGCTGTCGAGGGACGAAGTCGCCCAACGATATCCGCAGCACCGGCTTCGCGACGGCGAGGTCGCGGTGCTCGACGAGCAGGCCGGTTTCCTGCGCTGCGAGCAGGCGGTGCTGAGCGCCACCCGGGTAGCGGAGGGGGCCGGGGCGGAGGTGCTGCGCTACACGGAGGTCACCGGCATCGCCGAGGACGGCGACAGCGTTCTGGTGCACACCACGGGTGGCACGCACCGGGTCGGTGAAGTCGTGGTGTGCGCGGGCTCGTGGGCATCGCGGTTCCTGCCCGGGGCGCTGGCCGCGGCGGTGGAGCCCCGGCGGGTCCTGCTCACCTGGTTCGGGACCGACGCCATCGACGACT
This sequence comes from Saccharopolyspora sp. NPDC045839, assembly GCF_056431645.1. Classification (NCBI taxonomy): domain Bacteria; kingdom Bacillati; phylum Actinomycetota; class Actinomycetes; order Pseudonocardiales; family Pseudonocardiaceae; genus Saccharopolyspora; species Saccharopolyspora sp. NPDC045839. Next base: position 70,016 of record NZ_JBWKKH010000017.1, on the reverse strand, counting down.
ACCGGCCGGAGCGCTTCCCGATCTTCATCCACCACGACGGCGACGTGCACGTCTACGGAACGCCCACAGTGGACGGTGTCATGGTGAAGGTCGCCGGGGCGGTCACCTCGCACTTGGTGCCGGAACCGGCGGCGGTCGACCGGCGGCACAGCCTCCCCGAGATCCGCGCCATCGCGGGCGCGGTCCGGCAGATGCTGCCGGGGCTGCACCCGGAGCCGGTGCGGACGGACGCGTTCACCGACCTGTTCACCACCGACGGCAAGCCGCTGGTCGGCCGCATCGGCGATGGACGGGTCGTGCTGGCCACCGGGCACTCCGGGCGCGGCTTCAAGTACGCGCCCGGCATCGCCGCGCTGGTGGCCGATGCGCTGACCGGCAAGGCCGGCCTGCCGGAATTCCTTGCGCCGGAACGGTTCTGAGGCCGTGCCCAGCATGCAACGGGCAGCCGACAGCGGTCGCCCCCTCTCGGCCCCGGGCACATCGGCCGGGCGCCGGTTCGTGCTCGGCGACGTTCGGAGCGCGCGCCGCGCGGACCTGGCGGCCACCTCCGGGGTACCGCGGGTGCCGGTCGGGCCGGGACACCGCAGACGCCCCGCGTGCTCCGGTCATTCCGCCCGACCTGTGGCAGCGGGACCGAGCGGGCGGCGGTTTCGCCGGGGACCGGGGCGGGTAGTGCGAGGACAGCCCAGCACCGCAGTCGAAAGGATCAGCCATGACCACTGCGCGCGACATCATGCATGCGGGGGCGCAATGCATCGGTGAGGACGACAGCCTGTTCAAGGCCGCGCAGATGATGCGCGACCTGAAGGTCGGGTCGCTGCCGATCTGCGGCCGGGACGACCGGCTGCACGGCATCATCACCGACCGCGACATCGTTCTGCGCTGCTGCGCCGAAGGCCGCGACCCCGCCGGGATGAAGGCCGGCGAGCTGGCCCAGGGCAAGCCGTACTGGGTCGACGCCGCCTCCGACGTGGGCAAGGTGCTCTCGATGATGGAGGAGCACCAGATCCGGCGGTTGCCGGTGATCGCCGAACACCGGCTGGTCGGCATGATCAGCGAGGCCGACCTCGCCCGGCACCTGACCGACGAGCAGCTGGCGCACTTCGTGGAGAGCGTCTACGCGATGAAGTGAGCTCCTTCGCCCGGCGCCCGGTCACGGCCGGGTGCCGGCTCCGGCGCGTTCCGGCCAGCGCCCCGCAGACGAGCTATTTATCCTGGTCAGTGCCCTCCCTAGGAGTTCGGCGCGAAGGGGGCGGGGATACCAGATGACCACACGCGTCTTCGTGGTCGACGACCACGATGTGATCCGGCGGGGAATCGCCGCGCTGGTGGCCGTGGAGGACGACCTGGAACTGGTCGGCGAGGCCGCGACGGTCGCCGAGGCGCTGGCCTGGGTACCGCGGGCGCAGCCGCAGGTCGCCGTCCTGGACGTGCGGCTGCCCGACGGCAACGGCGTCGAGCTGTGCCGCGAACTGCAGTCGCAGCTGCCCGAGCTGCGCTGCCTGATGCTGACCTCCTTCGACGACCACGACGCCCTGATGGACGCGATCATGGCCGGCGCCGCCGGGTTCGTGCTCAAGGGCGTGGTCAGCGAGGAGCTGGTCACCGCCATCCGCACCGCCGGGGCCGGGGAGTCGCTGCTCAGCCCCAAGAAGACCGAGGCGATGCTGGCCTGGCTGCGCCGTGAGCAGGAGCAGACCGACCCGCTGCGCGAGCTGACCGCCCGTGAGCGGCAAGTGCTGGAACTGATCGGCGAGGGGCTCACCAACCGGGAGATCGCCAGCCGCATGTTCCTCGCCGAGAAGACCATCAAGAACTACGTGTCCCAGATGCTGGCGAAGCTGGCCATGCGGCACCGCAGCGAGGCCGCGGTCCTGGCCACCGAGCTGCGGCTGGACCGCGATTCGCGCGGCAAGCGCTGAGCGGGGGCGGAGGCCGTCATGTCGTCACAGCCGTCGGACGTCCCGTCCGCGGAGCTCGCCCTCGCCGGGCCGGTGAGCGATGAAGTTCTGCTGACGCGCCTGCTGATCGGGCTGCGCGAACTGCGGGACGGCAACTTCCGCCGCCGCCTGGTGTTCTCCGGCGGCGGCCTGGCGACCGAGATCGCCACGGTGTTCAACGAGCTCGCCGAGCGCAACCAGTTCCTGGCCGGCGAGCTGCAGCGGGTCGGCGCCGCCGCGGAACGGGGCGACTGGCCGATCCAGAAGATCGACTTCGACGGCTCCTCGCACGGCGGCTGGACGGTCGCCGCGAACTCGGTGAACGGGATGATCAACACCCTGCTGGCGCCGATGGCGGAGCTGAACCGGGTGCTGGGGGCGCTGACCCGCGGCGACCTGTCGCAGCGGATGCCGCGGCGCGCTGCGGACGCCGCGCTGCCCGGCGAGCTGGCCGGCCTCAGCGGGGCCGTCAACGACATGCTGGAACAGCTGTCGCTGTTCGCCCAGGAGATCACCAGGGTCGCGCGGGAGATCGGCACCGAGGGCAAGCTCGGCGGCCAGGCGCAGGTGCCGGGCCTGGTGGGGACCTGGCGGGACCTGGCCGACACGGTCAACGGGATGGCCGCCGACCTCACCGGCCAGCTGCGCGACATCTCGCACGTCGCGAAGGCGGTCGCCGCCGGCGACCTGACCCGCAAGATCACCGTCGAGGTCTCCGGCGAGACGCGCGAGCTCAAGGAGACCATCAACACGATGGTCGACCAGCTGTCGGCGTTCGCCGAGGAGGTCACCCGGGTGGCCCGCGAGGTGGCCAGCGAGGGCCGGCTGGGCGGTCAGGCCGAGGTGCCCGGTGCGGCCGGCACCTGGCGCGGGCTGGTCGACTCGGTGAACTTCATGGCCAACAACCTCACCGTGCAGGTCCGCAACATAGCGCAGGTCGCCACCGCGGTCGCCCGGGGCGACCTCACGCAGAAGATCGACGTGGACGCCCGCGGCGAGATCCTGCAGCTGAAGAACACCCTCAACACGATGGTCGACCAGCTGTCGGCGTTCGCCGACGAGGTCACCCGGGTGGCCCGCGAGGTCGGCACCGAGGGCAAGCTCGGCGGTCAGGCGCGGGTGCACGGCGTGGCGGGCACCTGGAAGGACCTCACCGACAACGTCAACATCATGGCCGACAACCTGACCATCCAGGTGCGCAACATCGCGCAGGTGACCACCGCGGTGGCGCGCGGCGACCTGTCGAAGAAGATCATGGTGGAGGCCAAGGGCGAGGTCTCCGCGCTGGCCGAGACGATCAACGGGATGGTCGAGACGCTGCGCGCGTTCGCCGAGCAGGTCACGCTCGTCGCCCGCGAGGTCGGCACCGAGGGCATCCTCGGCGGCCAGGCCAGGGTGCCCAACGTGGCGGGCACCTGGAAAGACCTCACCGACAACGTCAACATCATGGCCCGCAACCTGACCAACCAGGTGCGCAACATCGCGCAGGTGACCACCGCGGTGGCCCGCGGCGACCTGTCGAAGAAGATCGACGTGGACGCCCGCGGCGAGATCCTGGAGCTCAAGACCACCATCAACACGATGGTCGACCAGCTGTCGGCGTTCGCCGCCGAGGTCACCCGGGTGGCCCGCGAGGTCGGCACCGAGGGCAAGCTCGGCGGCCAGGCCGAGGTCGCCGACGTCTCCGGCACCTGGCGGCGGCTGACCGAGAGCGTCAACCGGCTGGCCCTCAACCTCACCACCCAGGTGCGCGCCATCGCGCAGGTGGCCACCGCGGTCACGGAGGGCGACCTGACCAGGCAGATCACCGTGGACGCCTCCGGCGAGGTCGCGGAGCTCAAGGACAACATCAACGCGATGATCAGCAACCTCAAGGAGACCACCAAGGACAACCAGGAGCAGGACTGGCTGAAGACGAACCTGGCCCGGATCTCGGCGCTGATGCAGGGCCAGCACGACCTGGACGCGCTCGCCCAGCTGATCATGACCGAGCTGGCGCCGCTGGTGTCGGCCCAGTACGGCGCGTTCTTCCTGCGGCGGGCGGGGGAGGACGGCCGCAGCATCCTGGAGCGCACCGCCGCCTACGGCCGCCCCAGCGACCGCAACGGCCGCCCGCCGCTGCGCTTCGAGGTGGGCGAGTCGCTGGTCGGGCAGGTCGCGGCCGACCGCAAGTCGATCCTGGTCAGCGACGCGCCGCCGGGCTACATCCGGATCAGCTCCGGGCTCGGCGGCAGCGCGCCCACCAACGTGGCGATCGTGCCGGTGCTGTTCGAGGGCGAGGTGCTGGCGGTGATCGAGCTGGGATCGGTCAACGCGTTCACCCCGGTGCACCTGGACCTGCTGGAACGGCTGAAGGAGACCATCGGCGTCGACGTCAACACGATCGTGGTGAACTCGCGCACCGAGGCGCTGCTGGCCGAGTCCCAGCACCTGGCCAAGGAGCTGCAGGCGCGGTCCGAGCAGTTGCAGCAGCAGCAGACCGAGCTGCAGCGCTCCAACACCGAACTGGAGGAGAAGGCGGCGCTGCTGGCCAGCCGCAACCGGGACATCGAGCTGAAGAACATCGAGATCGAGCAGGCCCGCCAGGAGCTGGAGGAGCGGGCCCGGCAGCTGTCGCAGGCCTCCGCCTACAAGTCGGAGTTCCTGGCCAACATGTCGCACGAGCTGCGCACCCCGCTGAACAGCGTGCTGATCCTCGCCAAGCTGCTGGCCGACAACATGGAGGGCAACCTCACGTCGCAGCAGGTGGACCTGGCCAAGACCGTGCACCAGGCGGGCACCGATCTGCTGCAGCTGATCAACGACGTGCTGGATCTGTCTAAAGTGGAAGCGGGGCAGATGCACCTGCTGCCCGAGGACGTCGAGCTGGCCGATCTGGCCGCGCACGTGGAATCGCTGTACCGGCCGCTGGCGGCGGACAAGGGCCTGGACTTCCGGGTTTCCGTGGCGCCGTCGGTGCAGCAGACCCTGCGCACCGACCGCAACCGGCTGGAGCAGATCGTGCGGAACCTGCTGTCCAACGCCGTCAAGTTCACCGACCGGGGCGGCGTCGAGCTGCGGATCCGCCCGGCGCAGCCCTCCGAGGTGCACACCCAGGCGCTGCGCCACGCCCGGCAGCGGCTGGCGTTCTCGGTGCGCGACACCGGGATCGGCATCCCGGCCGACAAGCTGAACCTGATCTTCGAGGCGTTCCAGCAGGTGGACGGCACGACGGTGCGCAAGTACGGCGGCACCGGCCTGGGGCTGTCCATCAGCCGCGAGCTGACCACGCTGCTCGGCGGCGAACTCGAGGTGCAGAGCGAACCCGGCGAGGGCAGCACCTTCACGCTGTACCTGCCGGTCGAGCCGCCGCTGGGCAGGCCCGCGGAGCTCGTCGAGCCGGTGGCCGAGCCGGCGCGCCCGCCGCGCCCCCACGTGCCGAGCGCGGCGGAGACCAGCCTGGACGTGTCGGCCGAGGGCATCGACCCGCCGATGCGGTCCACCGAGCTGATCCGGCAGGAGGGCCACCAGCACATGCTGCACACCGAGGAGCCGGAGGAACACGCGTCACTGCAGTTCAACGGGGAGAAGGTGCTGGTCGTCGACGACGACTACCGGAGCGTGCAGGCGATGACGCTGCTGCTGGAGCAGCACGGCCTGCAGGTGGTGCACGCGGACAACGCGCTGGCGGGGCTGAACGCCCTGCAGCAGCACGGCGACATCGTGATCGTGCTGATGGACGTGATGATGCCGGAGATGGACGGCAACGCCACCATCCGGATCATCCGGGAGATGCCGCGCCACCGGGACCTGGCGATCGTCGCGATCACGGCGAAGGCGATGAAGGGCGACCGGGAGGCGAGCATCACGGCGGGCGCCAACGAGTGCCTGAGCAAGCCGGTCGACGTCGGCAGGCTCCTGGAGCTGCTGGCCGAGCACCTGCCGGCCGGCCGCGCCCCCGAGACCGGGGGCTGAGGGTCAGTCGACCTGCTCCGGTTCCTCGATCGTCGGCATGTCGGCGAGCTGCTCGCGGAGCCGCTGGGCCCAGGCGAGGTCGCGCGCGAACGTCGCGTCGAAGTGGTCGATGCCGTGTGGATCAGCCATGGCGGTGTCCCAACTCTGATAGCTCGCAGGCTGTTGCCGACCACCATAACCGCAGGTGGAAGACCGGCCGACGGCCCGGGGGCACCCTACCGGGCAACGGCCGGGGCGGCTGTTGCCGGTGTGCCGCCAGGGGCGTTCCAGGGCCCCCGGCGGCCGACGAACGTCACACTTCCGGGTCTTTCGGCACTGTCGCGACCGCCACCGGTTCCTTCTTCTCCGGCGCCGCTGCGATCAGCGGGTCCTGGCGCAGCTCCCGCCACAGCGAGACCGCCAGCGCGAGCATCACCAGCACGAACGGCGCAGCCGTGACGATCACCGTGTTCTGCAGCGCGTCGAGCCCGCCGGCGATCAGCAGCACGATCGCGGTCACCCCGGTGAGCCCGCCCCACAACGCCAGCACCGACGTCCGCGGCCGGGCGTGCCCGTCGGAGGACAGCATGCTCAGCACGAAGGTGTTGGCGTCCGCGCCGGAGACGAAGAACAGCAGTACCAGCGTCATCGCGATCAGCGACGTGATCGTCGGCCACGGCAGCGTCTCCAGCATCGCGAAGATCGCGTTGTTGGAGTCCGCCGCGGCGGCCTGCGCCACCTGCCCGCCCCGGAAGGCGTCCTCGAAGATCGCCGTACCGCCGAAGGCGGTGAACCAGAGGAAGAACACCGCGCTGGGCACGCCGAGCACGGCGATCACGAACTCGCGGATGGTGCGGCCCTTCGAGATGCGGGCCAGGAACACGCCGACGAACGCGCCCCAGGAGATCCACCAGGCGAGCATGAAGTAGGTCCAGCTCTGCATCCACTCCAGCTCGCCGAAGATCCCGGTGCGCAGGCTCATCGGGATGAAGTCGCCCGCGTACTGGCCGAGCGACTCCACCAGCAGGTTGAGCACGAAACCGGTCGGCCCGAGCAGCAGCACGAACCCGAACAGCAGCGCCGCCAGGCCCATGCTGGTCTCGCTGAGGAACCGGATTCCCTTGTGCAGACCGGTGATCGCGGAGAACGTGAACAGCAGCGTGACGACCGCGATGATCAGGATCTGCGTGCCGGTGCCGCCCGGGATGCCGAACAGCCTGGACAGCCCGCCGTTGATCTGCAGCGCACCGAGCCCCAGCGACGTGGTCGTGCCGAACAGCGTCGCGAAGATCGCCAGCACGTCGATGGCCTTGCCGAGCGGGCCCTCGACGCGGTCGCCGAGCAGCGGCCGCAGCATCGGGCTGACGAGGCCCTTGCGGCCCTTGCGGTGGGTGGAGTAGCCGAGCGCGATGCCGAACACCGCGAAGATCGCCCAGGCGTGCAGGCCCCAGTCGAAGAACGAGTACTGCATCGCGACCACGGCCGCGTGCTTGGTGCCCGGCTGCGCCAGCCCGTGCGGCGGCGTCACGAAGTGGCTGATCGGCTCGGACACCCCGTAGGAGACCAGACCGATGCCCATCACCGCGGCCAGGATCATGGCCAGCCAGCTCAGCGTGCTGAACTCCGGCCGGTCGGTGTCGGCGCCCAGCCGGATGCGGCCGTAGCGCGTGGTGGCCAGCACCACCAGGAAGCCCAGCATCGCCAGGCTGGCGACCAGGTAGACCCAGCCGAACGAGCCGGTGATCCAGTTCAGCGCGGCGCCGGTGACCGCGTCGAGGCTGTCGGTGAACAGGGTGGCCCAGCAGACGAACAGGGCGCAGAGCGCCACCGATGTGTAGAAGACCGCGCCCAGCCGGTTGGCCGGGGGCGTGCTGGCTCGTGCCATGAGGTCGACTCCAGTGGAAAGGTTCGGACCCGGCCCGGGCGCGCGCATCCGGCGCAGCGACCCGAGCGGGAAGAGTGAGGGGAAGCACCCCGGACGCGCGGAGCGCGTGCGACGGCGGGCGCAGAGGTGGAGGCTTTGTGGAGATTCTTCCTGTAGGAGATCGCGGCCGGAGGTCCCGTCGGACCTCGATGCTGGCGACCCGGGCAACTGCCGCGCGGAAAAAGCCCGCCGCCGAAACGAGAACTATACCGCACCCGGGCGCGACCACAGTGGAGGCGACCGGCCGTGTGGTGGAGCACACGGCCGGTCGTCAGCGTCCCGCCGCGCGCAGCCGCGGCAGGTATTCCTTGCGGTCCAACGGATTCCGGTCCGTCCTGGGCCGGGCGGGGATCGCGTCGCGGACCGGTTCGTAGCGGTCGAAAGTGGAATCGAGCACGCCCTCTCCGAGCGTCGGTCCCGGCAGCTGCTGCTGCAGTTCGTACACCCGCGTCGCCGGGATCTCGCCCTCCAGCAAGCACGACGAACCGCGCATCGTCGTCGTTCCGGGCGCGGCGCGTAGTCGCGCGAGCACGGGCGGCACCGGGCCGAGCGGACCCTGGAGGCTCGGCGCATCGGGGTCATCTCCTTCGTCGGTCCGGCGGGATTTCAGCAGACGGCCGGACCGCTTTGCCGAGCCTGCGCGTTGTGCTCATCATCCTGCGCGCTATTGCGTGATTCGCGCAGCGATCACTATCGTGTGGCTCGCGGCGCCGGCCGCGCGACGGGCGGCCGCATGTGTTCCGGCGAGCGGAAGATCGGGTGATCATGGGATCGCGAGTCTTGGTCGTGGCCGATGACCTCAGCGGTGCCGGTGATTCCGGCGTTCCCTTCGCATTGCGTGAAATGCGCACGCTGCTGGCCCTCGACGACACCGGTGACGCCGAGGTTTTCGTCGCCGACACCGACAGCCGCCACCTCGAACCGGTTCAGGCGGCCGAGCGCGTCGCGGCGGCGCTGCGCGGGCACGCCGCCGGGCGGGTGGTGTTCAAGAAGATCGACTCGACGCTGCGCGGGAACCTCGCCGCCGAGATCGGGGCGCTCGTCGAGCACGCCGACGGCGCCGGGGTGCTGCTGTGCCCGGCGTCCCCGGCGACCGGGCGCACGGTGCTGGGCGGTGTCGTCCACATCGGCGGAATCGCGTTGCACCACACCAATTCCTGGGTCGCGGAGGTCGCCGATCCGCCCGTCGACATCGCCTCGGCGCTCAAGCCGCTGGCGGTGCGGCACGTGGCGCTCGCGTCGATCCGCGGCAGCGCGGTGGCGCTGCGGGCGAAGCTCGCCGAACTGCTCGCCGAGGCCGACGTCGTGATCTGCGATGCCGTGGCCGAGAACGACCTGAGGGCCGTGGTGACGGCCGGGACGGCCGGCGGTCGCCTGCCGTACTGGGTGGGCTCGGCCGGGCTGGCGGATGCGCTGGCCGAGCAGCTGCGGCCGGGCCGCGAGGTCGAGCCCCCGCCGCCGGTCGGCGGCCGCGCGCTGGCGGTGGTCGGCAGTGCCAACGACGTCTCCCGGGAACAGGCGGAGTTCCTGGCCGAGCGGGTCCCGCACACCCGCCGATTACCGGTCCGGAACCTGCTCGACGCGAACGCCGCCGCACTGGCTCGGATGTCCGAGCAGCTGCGCGACGAGCTGGCCACCGGCGACGTCGTCGTCACCGTGGACGGCCCGGTCGACGCCGGCTCGGCCCGCCGCGTCAACACCGCACTGGCCGAGGTCTGCGCACCGGCGTCGGAACACGCCGAGCTGCTCGTGCTCACCGGTGGCGAGACCGCTCGCGCGGTGCTCAGCAGGCGCGGCGTCACGGGCCTGCGGCTGCTCAACGAACTGGAACCGGGAGTGGTGCTCGCGCGCACCGAGCCGCAGCCCGGCTACGTCATCACCAAGGCCGGCGGCTTCGGCACGCCGGAGACGCTGCACCGGGCCATCGCGGCGGTGCGTTCCGGAAGGGGACTCGGATGAACCTGCCCACCATTGCCGTCACGATGGGCGATGCGGCCGGCGTGGGACCCGAAGTGGTCGTGCGCGCGCTCGTGGAGCCCGAGGTGCGCGAGCTGGCCCGCTGCGTGGTGGTCGGCGACGCCGCGCGCCTGGCGAGGGCCGCCGAGATCTGCGGCGTCGACGTGCGGTTCAAGACCGTCGGCTCGCCGGCGGAGGCGACCGGCGAGGCCGGCGTGATCGACGTGCTGGACCTCGGGATCATCCCGGCGGACCTGCCGTTCGGCGAACTGTCCGAAGTGGCCGGTGAGGGCGCCTTCCGGTACGTGGCGAAGGCCGCCGAGCTGGCGATGGCCGGGGAGGTGCAGGCCATCTGCACGGCGCCGCTGAACAAGGCCGCGCTGCACGCCGCGGGGCACCGCTATCCCGGGCACACCGAGCTGCTCGCCGAGCTGTGCGGCGTTCCGGAGGTGTCGATGATGCTGTCCACCGGCAAGGTGCGGGTCATCCACGTGACCACCCACATCGGGCTGGTCGACGCCATCGAGCGCATCGATCCGGGCCTGGTGGAGCGCACCGTCCGGCGCGGGCACCGCACGATGGTCGATTCCGGCATCGCGGAGCCGAAGATCGCGGTGTGCGGGATCAACCCGCACGCCGGGGAGAACGGGCTGTTCGGCCGCGGCGAGGAGGAGGAGAAGATCGTCCCGGCGCTGGAGTCGTGCCGCGCGGACGGCATCGACGCGCAGGGGCCGCTGCCCGCCGACACGGTGTTCTTCCGCGCCGGCCGGGGGGATTTCGACCTGGTGGTGGCCATGTACCACGACCAGGGGCACGGGCCGGTGAAGATCCTCGGGCTGGAGGCGGGGGTGAACATCACGGTGGGCCTGCCGGTCATCCGCACCTCGGTGGACCACGGCACCGCCTTCGACATCGCGGGCACCGGACGGGCCGAGGCGGGCAGCCTGGTCGAGGCCCTGCGCCAGGGCGCGGCACTCGCCCGCCGCCCCTGACCTTGTTGGGAGGATGGTGGGGTGAGCACTGATTTCGGGCAGCGGATGCCCGCGGGCCGGCGGCGCGCGTTGATCGAGCGGCTGGTGACCGAGCAGGGCGCGGTGCAGGTGGAGGAGCTCGCGGCATCCCTGGCGGTCACCCAGTCCACCATCCGCCGCGACCTCTCGCTGCTGACCGAGCAGGGCAAGCTGGCCCGCACCTACGGCGGCGCGATGCCCGCGACGGCGACCGAACCGTCGCTCGGCCAGCGCACCGCGCTGGCCACCGCGGAGAAGGACCGCATCGCGCGGTGGGCGGCGGCGCGGATCGGCGCGCCGGACACGGTGCTGCTGGACGCCGGGACAACCACCGGCCGCCTCGCCCACCACCTGCGCGACCGCGCCGGGCTGACGGTGATCACCAACGGCATCCCGGTGCTCACCGAGCTGGCCGACGCCGACGCGGTGCAGGTGATCGCGCTGGCGGGGGAGATGCGGCACATCAGCCAGGGCTTCGTCGGACCGCTGGCGGAGCTCACCCTGTCCCGGCTGACGGCCGACAAGGTCTTCCTCGGCGCGGACGGCCTCGATCCGCGGCTGGGCATCTGCGAGGCGAGCCTCCTGCAGACCCGCCTGAAGGAGCAGATGATGGCCCGCGCCCGCGAGGTCTTCGTGCTCGCCGACAGCAGCAAGCTGGGCGCGGCGCCGTTCAACGCCTGGGCCCCGCTGCCGGCGATGTGGACGCTGGTGACAGACGACGGCGCGACCGAAGACGACCTGGCGCCGTTCCGGGCGTTGCCGGGCGCCGAGATCGTCGTGGTGTGAGGCGGAAGCCGCTGGTGCGCGAAGAATGCGTCAGGTGAGGAACTCGCCGAGCTCGCGGGCGACCGCTTCGGGCTCGTCGAGCATCGAGAGCCGTATGCGCCGGGCACCTCCATGTGGAGCGGCGGCACAAGGGGTGGGCGGTTATGTTCGCCGACATGGTCGAACGGGCGAAGAACGACGGAGCGCGGTCCCAGACGCTGTCGCGCGGCATCCAGGTGCTGGAGCTGCTCGCTGCGGCGGAACGGCCGCGCAGCATCGACGAAATCGCCGCGGACCTCGGCGTGCACCGCTCGATCGTCTACCGGATCGTGCGTACCCTGGAGGACCATCGCCTGGTGGCGCGGGATTCCGCCGGGCGTTGCGCGCCGGGCGCGGGACTGGCGGTGCTGGCGCACGGCGTCGCCCGTGACCTGCAGAGCGTCGTGGTACCCGAACTCGCCGCCGTGGCAGCGGATCTGGCGATGACCAGCTTCGTGGTGGTGCACGACCACGGCGAGTGCATCACGCTCGCCAGCGTCGAACCCCGGCGCGCGGCCGGGACCGTGGCCGAGCACCCGGGTACCCGGCATCCGCTGGAGCACGGCGCGCCGGGGGTCGCGCTGCTCGCGCTGCTGGGGACGGAAGGGCTGGGGGAGGACGTCGCGGCGCGCGTGGCCGAGGCCCGTCGGCGGGGGTACGCGACGAGCCGGGACGAGGTGGTCCCGGGCCTTTCCTCGGTGGCCGTGCCGATCCCGTCGCGCGGTTCCTGCGCGGCCGTGGCCGTGGTCTACGTGTCGAGCGACCAGGAGCCCGCCGAGCTGGCGGAGCGGCTACAGGCCGCCGCGAACGCGATCGGCGCCCAGGTCGGGTGACGGCAGCGTCTTCGGCAGGCCAGGACGCCGCAGCGCTGCGCACAAGGCTGAAGCGGCCAGCGAAAGAGCCGCTGCGGCCAGCAGCGCGGCCGGGGATCCCCACTGCGCGACGACGATGGCGGCCAGACCGATGCCGACCACGCCGCTGAGGGCCTTCGCGCTGTAGATCAGCCCGTGCACCTCGGCGCTGCGCTGCTCGCCGAAGTACTCGCGGGCCAGCGCGGCGAACAGCGGGTAGAACGCGCCGCCGCCGACCCCCGCCGCCGTCGCACCGGCGATCACCAGCGCGACCGATTCCTGCGAAACCGCTGCCAGCAGCAGGATCTGACCGACGGCCTGGATCGTCACCACCCAGCACAGCGTGCGCCGGCAGCCGATCCGGTCGGCGACCGGGATCGCCAGCGCCCGCCCGGCGCCGTTGGTCGCGACGAATGCCGCGGCGGCCGGAGCAGGCGCCAGAGCGGCAGCGAACAGCACCAGGAACGCCGCGTTGAACAGCGAAACCGTTGCGGCGCAGAACAAGCACGCGGCCATCGCCGGGAGCACGGGCGTGCGCAGCGCCTCGGCCGCCGAGTACTGCCGCGCTGCCGGCGGTCTGGTGCGGGCCAGGGCCCATTCGCGGGGATCGAGGTGCGCGGGCCACCAGTGCCGCGGCGGGTCGGCCAGCAGCAAGCCGCAGCCGAGCACCGCGGCGAACAGCGCGAGCGCGAAGAAGTCCAGCGCCGCCGTCACATTCCACGGCCCGGTGAGCAGGGCGAGGACGAACGGCACCGATCCGTACGCGAATGCTCCGGTGACGAACCCGACCCGCGAGGCGGCGCGCTCGGGGAACCACTTGGCCGCCGTCGAAGTGCACGCGGCGTAGACCAGTCCGGCGCCCGTGCCGCCGAGCACGGAGTACCCGGCGAGCAGTCCGGGGAAGGCGTGCGCGTGCGCCAGGCTGAGCACGCCGAGCGCGCAGAGGAAGGCGCCGGCGATCATCGCCGAGCGCGGGCCGGTGCGGTCGCGCTGCCGCAGGTGCGCCACCGGAAATCCGGCGCCCGCCTGGAAAACCGCCCATCCGGCCAGCGCCCAGAACAGGCTGCCGGTGTCGTGGCCGCCGGCGGCCAGCGCGGGAACCGCGGCGCCGTAGGCGTACTGCATGGCGCCGACGAGGAGCATCGGCAGCCAGCACAGCCACAGCACCGTCGTGCGGGAACGCCCGATGAGCTCGCGCGGCACTTCGCCTACCCGGTACCTGCGGCCGTGGTGGTCGCGGACCTCGCGGTTCGGCGTGTGCAGGCCGATCATCGTCCACCGCCCTCTCATGACTGGTCCGCCTCTCCGCGATTCACAGTGGTGGTTGCGTTCGGCCCGATCTCCCGTTGCGTGGTTTCTCGTGGCTGGTTTGCGTCACGGTCCCCAGGGGCGCGGTTGAGGAGGGCTGAGGTTGACACAGGGCTGCTCATGCCGGCACCAGCCCGAGGCGGTGCGCCCCGGCGTAGACGTTCATGCTGGTGCCGCGCAGGAATCCGACCAGCGTCAAGCCGGATTCCGCGGCGAGGTCCACGGCCAGCGACGAAGGCGCGGAAACGGCGGCCAGCACGGGGATTCCGGCCATCACGGCCTTCTGCACCAGCTCGAAGGACGCCCGGCCGCTGACCACGAGCACGGTCGCGGACAGCGGCAACCGATCTTCGCGCAGCGCCCAGCCGACGACCTTGTCGACCGCGTTGTGCCGCCCGACGTCCTCGCGCAGGCGCAGCAGTTCGCCGTCCAGGCCGAACAGGCCGGCGGCGTGCAGGCCGCCGGTGCGGTCGAAAACCCTTTGCGCGGCGCGCAATCGGTCGGGGAGCGCGATCAGCACGGCCGGGTCCAGCGGGGCGGGATCGTCACGGACCGGCCAGGTCGCGACGGTGCGGACCGCGTCGAGGCTCGCCTTTCCGCAGACGCCGCAGGACGAAGTGGTGTAGAAGTTGCGCTGCAACGAGTTCTCCGGCGGGGCCGTGCCGGGCGCGAGCGCCACGTCGAGCACGTTGTAGGTGTTCGCGCCGTCGCTGGTCGCGCCCGCGCAGTAGCGGATGCCCAGCAGGTCGCCGGTCCGGCGCACCGCGCCCTCGGAGACCAGGAATCCGGCCGCCAGGTCGAAGTCGTCGCCGGGCGTGCGCATGGTGATCGTCAGCGGTCGTCCGCCGAGGCGGATCTCCAGCGGTTCCTCGGTGACGAGCGTGTCCGGGCGTGCCCGGCGCGCGCCGTCGCGGAGGCTGATGACAGGTCGTCTGCTGGTCACGCGGCCCACTGGGCATCATCCATCCAGGTGCTACTGATCACATGAGCTTCACTATTCGGACAAACGACGGGATACTGTATGCACAAAGGGAGGTGCATCTGAATGCGAATACTTCGTTCCGTGTTGCGGCATTTCGCCGACCTGCCGCGCGGTTACGCGGCGGACGGGCGCATGCTGGGGCTGGCCACGTCCGCCGCGATCGAATCCAGCCGCGCGGATCGTCAGCGATCCGGCGGCGCGCGGTCCGAGCCGGCCGCCCGGGAGCGCTGAGCCGCGGGCGCCGTCATCTCGGGGCACCGCGAGGCAGCAGCCGCTCGTGCACCCACACGAACCCGATCGCGAACCCGACGCTGATCAACGCCTGGTACGCCAGGAAGGCCAGCGGCTGCGGCGGCCAATCGAACCGCTCGTCCAGGACCAGGCGGGTGCCCACGTCCTGGACGAGCCGGGCGACCGGGAAGGCGATCACCCAGTACAGCGCCACCGGGGCGAAAGCGCCGCCGCGCAACACGCCGTGCTCCCGCAGGACGCTGCAGCCCGCCCCGAGCGCGGCCAGCGGCAACGCCAGCATCAGGCCGGTGACCGCGGCCCACCCCGGCGGCGCCCCGCCGGCCAGCACGAGCGTCCCGGCGAACAACCCCGCTACCGCCCCGATCACCAGGCCCGGCGCGGACGTCCGGCTGCTGAATGGCATGTCAGCTCACGACCACTCCGTACTCGACGAGGCTGAAGAACAGCATTCCGAGGTAGAACACCGCGCCGAAGCCGATGATCACGTTGCTCCACCACCGCGGCCGGATCGGGCGCGGCAGCATCCGGTTGTTCACCAGCAGCAGCACCACGCAGTAGGCGCCCATCGCGAAGGTGGACAGGAACGCGAGGACGTCCAGGATCGCGCCGGGCCCGTCCGCCGGCCCGAACAGCAGGATCAGGATGCCGAAGGCGATGACGCCCCACAGGAACGCCGCGTACAGGTGCGACATCCGGAACCGCCGCGCACCCGGCACGAAGTGGTAGGTCATGTCGGCCTGGCCGCGGGAGAACGAGTCGAACAGGCCCAGCGTGGCGTTCAGGCCGATCAGCGCGATGAACCCGAGGAACACCGAGCCCAGCACCGGGCCGCCCGCCGCCGAGAACGCGTCGGCCATCGCGCCCAGCGCGGCCTCCCGCTCCCCGGACTCGATCAGCCCGCGCACCCCGGGGTTCTCCCGCGCCGCCGACTGCGCCAGCACGGTGAACGAGATCGTCACCAGCATGGTGATGCCCCAGAACAGCAGCAGCGCGTCGAAGGTGACCCAGCGCCGCCAGCCCTTCCACTTGCGCATCTCGTCGGGATCGGTGGTGTCGAACATGAACCCGCGCGAGGGCATCGCCTCCTCCTCGCCCGCGTGCCGCAGGCCGCGGATGCGGGGGATGTGCACACCCATCCCGGCGCCCTTGTCGCGCAGGTGCAGCGTGTACCACATCTGCTGCATGCCGGACGGCCCGGCGAAGGCGATCGAGCCCACCACGACCGGGAACCACGACGGCGACATCGCCTCCGCCGGGAAGTACCCGAAGTGGAACATCCCGGTGATGGTGGCGGTCAGGTCCGAGAGGTCGCCGACCATCGCGGCCACCACCGCGGTACCGACCACCAGCAGCCCGATCAGCACCGACAGCACGTTCTCCAGCAGGTTGTAGATCACCTTGGCCAGCGTGAACACCACGCCGACCAGCAGCAGGCCGACGCACGCCGACACCACCCACGGCACGCCGGTGATCTCCTCCAGCGCCGCCGCGCCCGCCGACAGGTGACCCGGCCAGATGTAGACCGCGATCGCGGTGACGAAGAAGAACCACATCACCGGCTTGGCCAGCCGCGCCGCGCCGGAGAAGATGCTCTCGCCGGTGGCCATCGCGTAGCGGGCCATCTCCAGCATCACCACGGCCTGCAGCGTGACCCCGATGAGGAACAGCCAGCGGATCTCGGGGCCGAAGACCAGCACCAGCCTGGGCCACATGTACGACTCGCCCATGCCGACCCCGAGCGCGACCAGGAACACCGTGGGGCCGAGCAGGTGGACCGACGGCGGCGACTCGGGCAGCTTGCGGATCGGCATCGGCTCCAGCCCGCCGGCCCGCCACACCTCGTCCCGTCCTATTACCGGTTCTGGATCTCTCCCGGGCGCTCTCTCAGCGTCCACATCGGACCTCCTTGCCCTGGTTGGACTTCTTCAAGCCGGTGCGATGCCCGCTGGGGAGCGGCGATTTCGCGCGAAATCGCCGCTCGCCACGCGTGCCAGTGGGCGATTTCGCGCGAAATCGCCCACCTGCACCGGACTCAGCCGAGGAGGCCGGCGGCGCGGGCCCACTGGTACTTGGCGCCCAGTACCGCGACGGGCTTCTCGGTCGTGTAGGGGTAGGCGACGATGCCGTGGTCGAAGAGGTACTCGGCGGCCTTCTCGACCTCCGTGTCACCGGCCAGCGACACCACGATCGGCTTGTCGACGCCGTCGGCGCGGGCCTCCTCGGCGACCCGGGCGGCGACTTCCGCGAACACCATCGGCGGGGTGACGATGGTGTGCCAGTAGCCGAGGACCAGCGCGTGGATGCGCGGGTCCCGCAGTCCCAGCCGGATGGTGGCCTCGTAGGTGCTCGGCGGCTCGCCGCCGGTGATGTCGATGGGGTTGCCCGCCGCGCCGAACGGCGGGATGTAGCGCCGGAACTCCTCGTCGAGGTCCGGCGGGATGTCCATCAGCCGCAGCCCGGCCGCCACGCAGGCGTCCGACAGCAGCACGCCGGACCCGCCCGCGCCGGTGATGATGACGACGTTCTCGCCCTTCGGCGTGGGCAGCACCGGGATGCCGCGCGCGTACTCCAGCATCTCGTTGAGCCCGGGCGCCCGGACCACGCCGGACTGCCGCAGGATGTCGTCGTAGACCTTGTCGTTGCCCGCCAGCGCGCCGGTGTGCGAGCCGGCCGCCCGGGCACCGAGATCCGTGCGCCCGGCCTTGAGGACCACGACCGGCTTCTTCTTGGTGACCCGCTGGGCGGCCTCGACGAAGGCCCGCCCGTCCTTGAGGTCCTCCAGGTGCATCGCCACGCAGTGCGTGTTGTCGTCCTGCTCGAAGAACGTCAGCAGGTCGTCCTCGTCCACATCGGACTTGTTGCCGAGCCCGACGATCGCCGACACGCCCATCTTGGTGGTGCGGCTGAAGCCCAGGATGGCCATGCCGATGCCGCCGCTCTGCGACGTCAGGGCCACGCCGCCGCGCACGTCGTAGGGCGTGCAGAACGTCGCGCAGAGGTTCTGCGGCGTGTAATAGTAGCCGTAGATGTTCGGCCCCAGCAACCGGATCCCGTGCTTGCGCGCGACTTCCACCACCTCCGCCTGCAGCTCGTGGTTGCCGGTCTCGGCGAAGCCGGACGGGATCAGCACGGCGGCGGCGATCTGCTTCTGCCCGCATTCCTCCAGCGCCGCGGCCACGAACTTGGCGGGCACGGTGAACACCGCGACGTCGACCTCGCCGGGCACGTCGGTGATGCTGCGGTGGGCCTTGCGGCCCAGGATCTCGTCGGCCTTCGGGTTGACCGGGTGGATCTCGCCCGCGTAGCCGCCGTTGATCAGGTTCTTCATCACCGAATTGCCGATCTTGCCCTCCTCGTTGGAGGCGCCGATCACGGCCACGCTGCGGGGATTCATCAGCCGTCGCATCGCATGCAGGATCTCCTCCGGCGAATGCCGGACCGGCGGGGCGCTCTCCTCGGTCGCCAGGACGATCCGCACGTCGGCGGCGGTGGCCCCGGCGGCGGTGGCGAACACCGGGTTGAGGTCGAGCTCGGCGATCTCCGGGAAGTCGTGCACGAGGTCCGAGACCCGGCGCAGCACGTCGGCCAGGGCATCGGCGTCCACCGGCTCGCTGCCGCGCGCGCCGCGCAGCACGTCAGCGGCGGCGATGTCGTCGAGCATCGAGCGGGCCTGCTCCGCGGAGAGGGGAGCGAGCCGGAACGTGACGTCCTTGAGGACCTCGACGAGCACCCCGCCGAGGCCGAAGGCGACGACCTTGCCGAAGGTCGGATCGGTGGTGGCGCCGACGATCACCTCGTGACCGCCGACCATCTGCTGCACCTGAACTCCGGCGATCGCCGGGTTCTCGGTGAAGGCGTGCGCATTGGCGAGGATCTGCGCGTAGCCGGCGCGGACCGCCTCGTCGCCGCTGACGTCCACGAGCACGCAACCCGCGTCGGTCTTGTGCAGGATGTCCGGCGAGACGATCTTCAACGCCACCGGGCCGCCGAACTCCCGCGCCAGCGACACCGCCTCGTCGGCGCTGGTCGCGAGGCCCTCCCCGGCGGTCGGGATGCCGTAGGCGTCGCAGAGCACCTTCGCCTCCGGCGCGGTGAGCGCCGCCCGGCCGTCCGCCCGGACCGCGTCGAGCACCTCCCGCACGCGGGCACCGTCGTAAGCCATGCTCAGATCACCCCGTTCGCCTTCAGCTCGGCCAGTTCGGTTTCGCCGATGCCCAACCGGTCCCGGAAGATCTCGGCGGTGTGCTCGCCGAGCAGCGGGGAGCGGTCGACCCGCACCGGGGAATCGGACAGCTTGATCGGGCAGCCGACGGTCTTGAACGCGCCGCGCTCCGGGTGGTCGACCGTGACGATCATGTCGTTGGCGGCCAGCGACGCGTCCTCGATGATCTCCTGGGTGGACAGGATCGGCCCGCACGGGATGTTGTGCTCGTTCAGGGCCGCCAGCACGGACCACTTGTCCAGGCCGAGCGTCCACTCCTCGATCATGCTGAACATCTTGTCCAGTTTGGACAGCCGTGCCTCCGGCGTGGCCCAGTCCGGGTCCTCGACCAGCTCGGGCCGGCCGATCAGCCGCGCCATCGGCGCCCAGCCCTGCGGCTGCACGATGACGTAGATGTAATCGTTCGGGCCGCCTGGCTTGCAGCGCACCGCCCAGCCGGGCTGACCGCCGCCGGAGGCGTTGCCCGAGCGCGGCACCTCGTCGCCGAAGGCGGCGTTCGGGTACTCCCGCAGCGGGCCGTGCGCGAGCCGCTGCTGGTCGCGCAGCTTGACCCGGCAGAGGTTGAGCACGGCGTGCTGCATCGCCACCGAAACCCGTTGTCCCCGGCCGGTTTCCGCCCTCTGAAGCAGCGCGGCGAGGATGCCCGCGACGGTGTGGATGCCGGTGCCGGAGTCGCCGATCTGCGCGCCGGTGGCCAGCGGCGGCCCGTCCTCGAAGCCGGTCGTGCTCATCGACCCGCCCATCGCCTGGGCGACGACCTCGTAGGCCTTGTAGTGCGTGTACGGTCCGTCGCCGAAGCCCTTGATGGAGGCGTAGACCAAGCGCGGGTTGATCTCGCGCAGCCGCTCCCAGGTGAAACCCATCCGGTCCACGGTGCCGGGCCCGAAATTCTCCACCAGCACATCGGAATCGGCGACCAGGTTCGCGAAGATCTCCTTGCCGCGATCGGACTTCATGTTCAGCGTGATGCTGCGCTTGTTGCAGTTGAGCATGGTGAAGTACAGGCTGTCGGCGTCGTCGACATCGCGCAGCTGGCGGCGGGTGATGTCGCCGGTCGGTGCCTCCAGCTTCACCACGTCGGCGCCGAGCCAGGCCAGGATTTGCGTCGCGGACGGTCCGGATTGGACATGCGTCATGTCCAGCACCCGGACACCTTCCAAAGCGCTCATATCAAGCACCTCTTTTGTTCTCTGAAGCGGCGAAGCCGCTTAGCCCACCTTCGCAAGTTGCACCGCCGCGGGTTCTCAGGCTGTGCCCACCCCGCCGGGGTTCTCTGGGAGGACAGCCCCGATGCCGCGTATTGGCATACACAAGTCGGGGATCCCGGACCGAGGAGGCGCCTGAGGTTCCGCCACCGGCACCGCTAAGAAAAATGAGTCTGGAAAACGTGCTTCTCACTTGTACATGGTCTGGTTCATGGTTCCTGGTGCGTAGACGTCCGGGTCGACCCAGACGTTGATCAGCGAAGGCAGGCCCGACTCCCTCGCCCGGCGCAGGGCCGGGCCGATCTCGCCGGGGTCGCGGACCTCTTCGCCGTAGCCGCCGAGCATCTGGGCGAACTTGCTGTACTCGACGTCGCCGAGGGTGTTGCCGACCCGGCCGCGGTCCTCGCCGTACTTGGCGATCTGGCCGTAGCGGATCTGGTTCATCGACGAGTTGTTGCCGACGATGCCCACGAACGGCAGGCCGAAGCGCACCATCGTCTCGAAGTCCCAGCCGGTGAGGCTGAACGCGCCGTCGCCGAACAGGCACACCACTTCCTGGTCGGGGCGGGCGTGCTTGGCCGCCATCGCGAACGGCACGCCGACGCCGAGGGTGCCCAGCGGGCCGGGGTCCATCCAGTGCCCGGGCGCCTTGGGCTGGATGACCTGGCCGGAGAAGGTGACGATGTCGCCGCCGTCGCCGATGTAGATGGAATCCTCGGTGAGGAACTCGTTGATCTCGTGCACCAGCCGGTACGGGTCGATGGGGGAGGCCGTGGAGTGCTGGCGCGGCAGCCGCTTCTCGTAGGCCGCGGTCTCGACCTCGCGCAGCTCCTGCACCCATCCCTTCCGGCCGCTCGCGCCGTTGTCCAGCCGCCCGGAGGCGGCCTGGGCGAGCGCGGTGAGCACCGCGCCGGCGTCGCCGACGATGCCCAGGTCGATGTCGCGGTTGCGGCCGACGGTGCGGTAGTCCAGGTCGATCTGCACCACGGTGGCCTCGGGCGAGAGCCGGCGGCCGTAGCCCATCCGGAAGTCGAACGGGGTGCCCAGGATGATGATCAGGTCGGCGTTGTCGAAGGCGTAGCGGCGGGCGAGCTGGAAGTGCAGCGGGTCCCCGGGCGGCAGCGTGCCGCGCCCGGCGCCGTTGCAGAACGCGGGCAGGTTCAGCTCGCGGACCAGCTGCACCGCCGGGTCCGTCGCCCGGCAGGTCCAGGTCTGGCTGCCCAGCAGGATGCACGGCTTCTCCGCCTTGACCAGCAGGTCGGCCAGCTTCTCGACGGCGTCCGGATCGCCTGCGGAGCGGGTGGTGGCGCGGTATCCGCCCGCGCCGGGGATCCGCGCCTTCGCCAGCGGCACCGACCCGTCGAGGATGTCGCGCGGGATTTCCAGGAACGACGGGCCGGGTGCGCCGTGGAAGCACTCCCGGAACGCCATCGACACCATGTCGGCGACGCGTTCGGTGTGCGGCACGGTGGCGGCGAACTTGGTGATCGGGTTCATCATGTCGACGTGCGGCAGGTCCTGCAGCGAGCCCATCTTGTGCTGCGACAGCGCGCCCTGCCCGCCGATGAGCAGCATCGGGCTCTCGGCCCGGAACGCGTTGGCCACGCCGGTGACCGCGTCGGTGGTGCCGGGGCCTGCGGTGACCACGGCGCAGCCCGGGCGCCCGGTGATCCGCGCGTAGCCGTCGGCGGCGTGCGCGGCGACCTGCTCGTGCCGGACGTCGATCACGTCGATGCCCTCGTCGACGCAGCCGTCGTAGATGTCGATGATGTGCCCGCCGCAGAGCGTGAAGATGGTGTCCACGCCTTCGGCCTTGAGCGCCTTGGCGACGAGGTGACCGCCGGAGATCAGCTCGGTTTCGCCTGCTTGGTCGGGTGTCGTCTGGGCCATCTGCGCTCTCCTCCAAGCCGGTGCCTACGGTCGGCTCCATACTGCATACCGTATGAGGTGCTCTTCAGGCTTACCGCAGAACCAGGTGGGTGTCCATAGCCGGATTCGGCTCTCCGTGCGGCCTGATCTTGTCCACAGTGGAATTTATCGGCAGAGTTCACGCTGGTCACGGGCTCGCGATGTGGGAATCGTGCCCATTGCCGGACCAGGTGCGGATGGCGCAATCTTGCCGCGAGCGTCACATACTGTATACACTGCCTGGCGGTGGTCACCCCGGCATCGCCGCCGAGCGGGCCGGCGAGCACGGGGATTCCCGCAGCGGGCAGCCGTTCGGTATCGGCTTTCCCGCTCGAAATCGGAGACGCCGACCGCGGTCGACCGCTTGTGCCGAACGCCGGAATGCGTTGTTGCAGAGGAGAACCCGCTCGATCTTCGGTATCGAGGAGGCGGCAGGAATGGGGTACACGAGGCTGATCGAGCCCCTGGTGCGCGACGGCGGCGACCTGCGGCCCGCGTCGTGGGAGGAAGCGCTCGACCGGGCCGCCGGAGGAATCGCGCGCACCGTCGAACAGCGCGGGGCGGACGCTTTCGGCGTCTTCTCCTGCGCCCGCGCCACCAACGAGATGAACTACGTGGCGCAGAAGTTCGCGCGCGCCGTGATCGGCACCAACAACGTCGACTCCTGCAACCGGACCTGCCACGCGCCGAGCGTGGCGGGCCTGGCCCAGGTCTTCGGCAGCGGCGGCGGCACGTCGTCCTACCAGGAGATCGAGGACGCTGACCTGATCGTGCTGTGGGGCTCCAACGCCCGCGAGGCGCACCCGATCTTCTTCCACCACGTTCTCAAGGCCGTCAACCGCGGCGCCAAGCTGTACGTGGTGGACCCGCGGCGCACCAGCACCGCCGAGTGGGCGCACCGCTGGCTGCAGCTGCACGTCGGCACCGACATCGCGCTGGCGCACGCGATCGGCCGGGAGATCATCGCGTCCGGGCTGGTCAACCGTTCCTTCATCGACCGCGCCACCGGCGGTTTCGACGACTATGCCGCCGAAGTGCGGCAGTGGACGCCGGAAGTCGCGGCGCTGGAAACGGGAGTGCCCGCCGAGCTCATCGAGGAACTCGCCCACGCCTACGCGCGCGCCGACCGCGCCCAGCTGTGCTGGACGCTGGGCATCACCGAGCACCACAACGGCACCGACAACGTGCTGTCGCTGATCAACCTGTCACTGCTGACCGGGCACGTCGGCCGCTACGGCAGCGGCCTGAACCCGTTGCGCGGCCAGAACAACGTGCAGGGCGGCGGCGACATGGGTGCCATTCCCAACCGGCTGCCCGGCTTCCAGGACATCCTCTCGCCCGAGGTTCGCGATCGGTTCGACGCGGCCTGGGGTTCGAGCATCCCGCCGCGTTACGGCTGGCACCTGACGCAGATGTTCGAGGCGATGGATCGCGGCGACCTCACCGCGGTGTACGCGATCGGCGAGAACCCGGTGCAGTCCGAGGCAGACTCCGGCCGCACCCTCAAGCGGATGCGGAACCTGGAACACCTGGTGGTGCAGGACATCTTCCTCACCAAGACCGCGCAGCAGGCGCACGTCGTGCTGCCCGCCTCGGCGGCCTGGTGCGAGACGGACGGCACCTTCACCAACAGCGAGCGTCGGGTGCAGCGGGTGCGCAAGGCGCTGGATCCGCCCGGCGGGGCGCGCAACGACATCGACATCATCTGCGAGATCGCGCGGCGCCTCGGCCACGACTGGCACTACGACACCGCCGAGCAGGTGTGGGAGGAAGTCCGGGCGCTCTCGCCGATGCACCATGGCATGTCCTACGAGCGGCTCGCGGAGCTCGGCGGCATCCAGTGGCCCTGCTTCTCCGAGGATTCGCTGGAACCGACCTACCTGCACAGCAGGCTGTGGGCGGACGACCCGATCGCGCGCGGCGAGCCCGCGGTGTTCGCACCGGTGCGGCACAGCCCGCCGGTCGACGAGCTCAGCGAGGAGTACCCGCTGCGGCTGACCACCGGCCGCCGGCTGGACTCCTACAACACCGGGGTGCAGTCGCAGGGCTTCAACTCGCCGATGCGGCGCGGCGAAACCCTCGACCTGTGCCCGGCCGACGCCGAGGCGTTGGGCGTGGCAGAGGGGGAGCGGGTGCAGATCTCCTCGCGCCGCGGGTCGATCGTCGCGCCGGTCCGGCTGGACGCCGGGCTCCGGCCGGGCCTGGCGTTCATGACGTTCCACTTCCCGGACGAGGTGGACGTCAACCTGATCACCATCGAGGCCACCGACCCGGTGGCGGGCACGGCCGAGTACAAGGCCGCCGCGATCCGCGTCGACAAGCTGCCGGCCGGAGCCCACCAGGAGGCGCTGTGGATCTGAAGCTGCTCAACGCCGCACCGACGGATGCCGAGCGCGCGGCGGTGGACGCGCTGCTCGGCCCGCCCGGCGGCAACGGGCACGGCCCGCCGGCGGGCCGGGATCAGCTGCTGCCCGCGCTGCACGCCGTCAACGACCGGGTGGGCTGGATCAGCACGGGCGCGTTGAACCACATCTGCGAACGGCTGGCCATCCCGCCTGCCGATGCCTACGGCGTGGCCAGCTTCTACGCGCTGTTCGCGCTGGGCCCGCGCCCGCCGCGGGTGGTGCACGTCTGCGACGACCTGGCTTGCAAGGCGGGCGGATCGGCGCAGGTGTGCGCGGCGCTGGAGGCTTCGCTGGGCGCGGCGGGCAAGGATCACGACGGCGTGATGTGGCTGCGCAGCCCGTGCCTCGGCGTGTGCGAGCGGGCTCCGGCCGCGCTGGCGTTCCAAGCCGGTGACCCGGCCCGCGCGCAACTGGTCGCCCCGGCCACCGGAGAGTCCACTGTGGATATCGCGGGAACCGGTCCGGTGGACGGTGATCGCGAGCCGCCGGTGCGGGACTCGGTGCCGCAGGCCGGCGATCCGCAGCTGCGCCTGCTGCGCCGGATCGGCGTGGTCGACCCGGAAAGCCTGGACGACTACCGGGCGCACGGCGGCTACGAGGCGCTCCGGAGAGCCCTGGACATCGGTGCGGCCGAGGTGATCCGGCAGCTCACCGAGGCGCGGCTGACCGGGCGGGGCGGGGCGGCGTTCCCGACCGGCCGCAAGTGGGAGGCCACCGCGGGCCAGCCGGCGCGACCGCACTACCTGGTGTGCAACGCCGACGAGAGCGAGCCGGGCACCTTCAAGGACCGGGTGGTCATGGAGGGCGATCCGTTCGCGGTGATCGAGGCGATGACCATCGCCGGCTTCGCCACCGGCTGCGCCCGCGGCTACCTCTACATCCGCGGCGAGTACCCGCGGGCCACCCGCCGCCTGCGGAACGCGATCGCCCAGGCCCGCGAGCGCGGCCTGCTCGGTCGCGGCATCCTCGGCCGGGACGGCTTCGACTTCGACATCGAGCTGCGCCGCGGCGCGGGCGCTTACATCTGCGGCGAGGAGACCGCGATCTTCAACTCGATCGAGGGCTACCGCGGCGAGCCGCGCAGCAAGCCGCCGTTCCCGGTGGAGCGCGGCCTGTTCGGCAAGCCGACCGTGGTCAACAACGTCGAGACGCTGATCAACGTGCCGCTGATCCTGACCGGCGGCGGCGCGGAATACGCGCGCACCGGCACCGAGCAGTCGACCGGGACACGGCTGTTCTGCCTCTCCGGCAGCGTGCGGCGGCCGGGCGTCTACGAGGTCGCGTTCGGCACGACCCTGCGGGAACTGCTGGAGCTGGCCGGCGGAGTGCGCGACGGGCGGCGGTTGCGCGCGGTGCTGCTCGGCGGCGCGGCGGGCGGATTCGTCGGGCCCGACCGGCTGGACCTGCCGCTGAGCCTGGAAGCCGTGCGGGAGGCCGGTACCACGCTGGGTTCGGGGGTGGTGCTGGTCTTCGACGACACCGCCGACCTGCCCGCGTTGTTGCTGCGCATCGCGGCGTTCTTCCGCGACGAGTCGTGTGGGCAGTGCGTGCCGTGCCGGGTCGGCACGGTGCGGCAGGAGGAGGCGTTGCAGCGGCTCGCGCGGGGTCGCGGCGACGGCGCGGACGACCTCGCGCTGCTGCGCGAAGTCGGCCAGGTGATGCGGGATTCGTCCATCTGCGGGCTCGGGCAGACGGCCTGGAACGCGGTGGAGTCCGCAGTGGAGCAACTCGGCGCGTTCGCAGCTGGAGGGTCGCATGAGTGACGATTTCACCGCCGCCCGGGCGGATGCCGGGGGAGGCGCGGCATGACGGCCGTCGACATCGGGCTTCCGCGTCGCCTGGTCGAGTTCACTTTGGACGGTCGCACCGTCAGCGTGCCGGAGGGCTCGACGATCCTGGACGCGTGCACGGCGCTGGGCATCTCGATCCCCACGCTGTGCTGGGGCGACACGCTGCAACCCCGCAACGCCTGCCGGGTCTGCATGGTGGAGGTCGAGGGCTCGCGCACGCTGGTGCCGTCGTGCTCGCGGCAGGTCGCGCCCGGCATGGTGGTGCGCACCGACTCCGAGCGCACCCGGCGCAGCCGCAAGGTGGTGCTGGAACTGCTGGCGTCCTCGGCGGATCTGTCGACCACGCCGCAGGTCGGCGAGTGGATGGCCGAGTGCGGCGCGCAGCCGGAGCGGTTCGGCCCGCCCGAGCCGCCCGCCGACGACCACGACGAACGCCGGCCGGGAGAGCACGAGGAGCCGGACGGCAGCGCGGCCGCGACCGTGCGGCAGGACGCGAAGGTCGACAACGACCTCTACGTCCGCGACTACGGCAAGTGCATCCTCTGCTACAAGTGCGTGGACGCCTGCGGGCAGCAGTGGCAGAACACCTTCGCCATCGCCGTCGCCGGGCGCGGCTTCGACGCGCGGATCTCCACCGAGTTCGCCCGGCCGCTGCCGGAATCCGCTTGCGTCTACTGCGGGAACTGCATCGAGGTCTGCCCGACCGGCGCGTTGAGCTTCAAGACGGAGTTCGACATGCGCGACGAGGGAACCTGGGACGAGTCGCGGCAGCAGCAGACCACGACGGTGTGCACGTTCTGCGGTGTCGGCTGCAACCTCACGCTGCACACGCAGGACAACGAGATAGTCCGGGTCACCTCGCCGCACGACAGCTCGGTCGGCCACGGCAACCTGTGCATCAAGGGCCGGTTCGGCTGGCAGCACGTGCAGAACCGGGAGCGCAAGGGCGAGCCGTGACCGGGTCTGCTGCCCGATCCGCTACTTGTCGCGGGGCTTCGCGCGGGTGTGCATCCGCTCGCCCTGCGGCCCGAACAGGCTGAGGATCTCCACCGGCGCCTCACCGGTGCTGCCGAACCAGTGCGGCAGCCGCGTGTCGAACTCGGCCGCCTCGCCGACCTTGAGCACGACGTCGTGGTCGGCGAGCACCAGCCGCAGCTTGCCGTTGAGCACGTACAGCCACTCGTAGCCCTCGTGCGTCCGCGGGTCGGGGTCGCTGCGGTCGGCACCGATGACCATCTTGAAGGCTTGCAGGCCGCCGGGGTGCTGGGTGAGCGGCACCACCGTCATGTCGTGCTGCCGGATCGGCTTCAGCCGAACCCGGGGATCGCCGACCGGCGGGGCGCCGACGAGCTCGTCCAGCGGCACCTGGTGGGCGTTGGCGATCGGCAGCAGCAGCTCCAGGCTGGGCTTGCGCTGCCCGGACTCCAGCCGGGACAGCACGCTGATCGAGATCCCGGTCGTCTCCGACAGCGCCGCGAGGGTGCAGTTGCGCTCCTGGCGGATGCGTTTGAGCCGCGGTCCGACGGCGGCGAGGACGTCTTCCATTTCTTTATTGCAGAAACAGCAACAAGGTTTGTCAAGTTCGCCGGGCCGGGCGCATGGTGGGTGTCATGCGAACGGAAACGGTAGACGTACTGGTCATCGGCGGTGGCGCCGCCGGATTGAACGCCGCGCTCGTGCTTTCGCGGGCCCGCCGCCGGGTGCTCGTGGTCGACTCGGGCGAGCCGCGCAACGCGCCGGCGCACCAGGTGCACGGATTCATCTCGCGGGACGGCACGCCGCCCGCGGAACTGCTGGCCACCGGTCGAGCGGAGGTCGAGCGCTACGGCGGCCGCGTCGAGACCGGCGAGGTGCGAGCGGTGCGGCGCGACGGCGAGGAGTTCGACGTCGAGCTGGCCGACCGCGTGGTGCGGGCGCGCCGGTTGATCGTGGCGACCGGACTGCGCGACGAGCTCCCGGAGGTCCCCGGCCTGCGGGAACGCTGGGGGCAGGACGTGCTGCACTGCCCGTACTGCCACGCCTGGGAGGTCCGCGACCAGCCGTTCGGCGTGCTCGGCTGGCAGCAGGGGGCCGTGCACCAGGCCCTGCTGGTGCGGCAGTGGTCGGACGACGTGGTGTTCTTCGCCGAGACCCTGGACGACGACAGCCGCGCCAAGCTGATCGCGCGCGGCGTCCGGATCGTCGACGGCGTGGTCGGCGGCCTTGAGGTGACGGGCGACGAGCTGCGCGGCGTGCGGCTGGCGGACGGGACCGTCGAGGCGCTGACCGTGCTTTTCGTGCCGCCTGTGTTCGTGCCCAACGACGCATTGCTGACCGGACTGGGCTGCGAGGTCGGGGACGACGGCTGGGTGCGGGTCGACCCGAGCGGGCTGACCAGCGTGCCGGGGGTGTGGGCCGTCGGCAACGTCGTGGACCCGCGGGCCCAGGTGGTGAACGCGGCGGCGGCCGGGGCGAAGGCCGCGGCCGCGGTCAACGGGGATCTGGTGGAAGCGGACTTGCTGGAGGTGGCGCGGTGAACGACATCGACTGGGCGGCGATGGCCGACCTGCTGGAGCAGGAGGGCGAGGCGCACGGACCGTACGTGCGGCAGGCCATCGAGGAGCTGGAACACCTGACACCGCAACGGGTTCTGGACATCGGCAGCGGGCCGGGCGTCGCGGCCTGCCGGCTGGCGGCGGCGTTCCCGCAAGCCGAGGTCACGGCGGTGGACGGGACGCCGGAACTGCTGGCGCGCGCCGAGCAGCGGGCCGAGCGGCTCGGCGTCAAGCTGCGCACCCAGGTGGCGGAGTTCCCGGCGGGACTCGCCGGCCTGGAACCGGCGGACCTGGTGTGGTCGGGGCAGGCCGTGCACCACGTCGGCGATCAGCAGGGCGCGCTGGACCAGCTGGCCGGGCTGCTCACGCCCGGTGGCGTGCTGGCCATCGTCGAGGGCGGGCTGCCGGAGCGCTGGCTGCCGCGCGACCTCGGATTCGGGCGTCCCGGCCTGCAGACCAGGTTGGACGCGGCCATGGCGGACCGATTCGGCCGGATGCGGGCCGAGCTGCCGGGATCGGTGCGGGTGTTGGAGGACTGGCCCGGCATGCTGCGCGCGGCGGGCCTGATCGACGCGCGCAGCAAGACGTTCCTCGTCGACCACGCCGCGCCCCTGGCCGATGGGCCGAAGCAGTTCGTGCGGCGGCAGCTGGAGCGCCAGCGCAAGGGCCTCGCGGATGCCCTGGACGCCGAGGACCTGGCCACGTTGGACAGGCTGCTGGATCCGGCCGATCCGGCGGGCATCGACCACCGGCAGGACCTGTTCCTGCTGACGGCGAAAACGGTGCACTTCGGCCGCAAGCCGCAATCCTGATGTGCGATCCGCGCGCTCCGGATGGCTACCGCGACCCGGAGCGCGCGCGGTGACCGTCGTCGAGCGCAGTCGGCTGCCAGGCGCGGGCGAGTTGGTCGCGTAGCAGCGCCTCAGGGCTGTCGTCGTCGCCGTTGAGCCGGTCGTCGAGCCGGATGACAGTGTCGCAACGGGCGAGCACGAGCCCTCTGGCGACGACGTCCTCGCCGTACCCCGCTTGCTCGGCGATGCGGGCGGCGGCAGGTGCACCGACCGAGATGACGAGACCCGCGACATCCGTTGCCGGATCGCCTGTTCCGGCATCCGTCCAGTCCAGCACGCCGGAAATCGCGCCGGATTCGTCGACGAGCAGGTGCTCACCCTTCAAATCGGCGTGCAGCAGGACCTGCGCCTGCGGCGGGCCTACCAGAAGAGCCAGCCGCTCCGGGGCGTAATCCGCCCGCAGGTGGTCCTGCGCCGCGAGCCGGTCGGCGGCTTCCCCCGCTTCGCGCACCAGCTCGGGGAAATCCCGCTCGGTAGCGGTCGGGACGCCCAGCCCGGCGGCGCTGGCGATGGGCACCGCCCGCAGCCCGGACAGCATCACCGCCAGGTCCCGTTCGCCCGCCGCGGACACCGGCCGCACCTCCGCGGAAGTTCCGGGCAGGCGTTCGTCCACTGTGAACGTCAGGCCGGGTGCCCATTCGCCGGCGGCCGCCGAGCGGGGCAGTGCCACGCCGATCCGGTCGCGGAGCAGGTCGCGGACCGCGAGCTCACGGCGTTGCCGGATCGCCGATTCGGCATCCGCGGCGAACCGCGCCACGTGCCACTCGCCGATCCACCACGAAAGGTGCTCGCCGCCCTCGTCGATCGGGCGCACCGCGAGCGGGCCCGGCAGCGCCAACGCATCCGCGACAAGCGCGGCCACCTGCCGCGCGGTCAAGTCGGTCATGCCGGCGATCCTCCCGCTCAGCCCTCGGAGTTCTGCGCCAGGTAGGTCTCGCGGGTGTGCTCGGTGTGCTCGCGCATCAGCCGGGCCGCCCGGTCGGCCTCGCCCTTGCTGATCGCGTCGATCAGGGCCGAGTGCTCGTCCCAGGACTTCTTGCCCCGGGACTTGGCCACCGGGGTGTGGTACCAGCGGACCCGGCGCGCCACCTGGGCCGCGATCTCCTTGAGGATCTTGTTGCCGGACATCTCGGTGATCAGGGCGTGCAGCTCGGCGTTGGCCGCGACCACCTCGTCGATGTCGTCGGCCTTGAGGGCCTGGACGCCGCGCTTGTGGACCTGCTTGAGGCCGGCCACGCCCTCCTTGGTCGAGTTCAGCGCCGCCAGCCGGGCGGACTCGGCCTCCAGCAGCGTGCGGACGCTCAGCAGCTGGTCGGCCTCGTCCGGGGTGGGGCTGTGCACGAACGCGCCGTAGCCCGGCCGCAGGTCGACCCATTCGTCCTTCTTCAGCCATTGCAGCGCTTCGCGCACCGGCTGCCGGGAAACGCCGAGCAGCTCGGCGAGTTCCTTCTCGACCAGGTGCTGGCCGGGCTTGAGCTCGCCGGTGATGATGAGTTCCAGGATGGCTTCGTAGACGGTTTCCCGGAGCGGGACGGGGCGCGCGACCTGGCGCGCGGCGATGCCCTGCGAAAGTTTCGAGGTCAGCGACATGCGGTCAACTCCGGGGCTGGGCCAGGTCCGCCCGGCGGTCCTGGTCGGTCGGTGCGCTTGCGGTCGGCGGCGGGCGTTTTGCCCGATGGCTTTAGCATACAGTATGCGTCGCTCCGAACCCGCGGCGACGCCCCGCCTGACGTGATCGTCCACATGGGACGGAGCGCTGGGCCGATCGGATGGAACGGCCTGGTGCTGCTGGACATGGCGTGCGCGGCGGGGCTAGAACGACTGGTGCTGGGCCCGACAACGGCCTGCGGGGGACCAGCGATCCTCCCAGCCGGAGGCGCTCATGCACGTGCCTGCGTTGTTGTGGTTCGCGACGGCGGGAATCCTGCTCGCGCTCGTAGCCCGCGATCTGGCCTCGGGCTGGCGGGCGCGGCCCGAACCGTCGCCGCGCGATGACGCGCTCGCCGTCGGCGGCTACCTCCTGCTCGCCGCGCTGTTCGGCGCTGCGGTGCTCGCCGTCGGCGATGTCCCGAGCGCCGGGGCGTTCTTCTCCGGGTGGGGCAGTTCGCTGGCGGTGACGGTCGACGCGCTGGTGGTGTTCGTGCTGATCACCAGCGGAGCGCGGGATCGGCACCGAGTCGTGGTCCTCGGCGTGGCCGCTTCCGTGCTGGCCCGGTGCGGGCTGATCGCGTTCGGCATCCCGAGCGCCTCCGCCATCGCCTGGATCTCCGCGCTGTTCGGCGCCTGCGTGCTCGCGGCCGCGTGGCCGGTCTTCCGCCACGACGACGCGGCGACGCTCCCGGCCGTGCTGGGCAGGCCCGGGGCCGCACCGGCCGCGGCGGTGCTGGCGGCCGCGGTTCTCGCACTGTTCTCGGTGTCGGCGGCGGTGACCGGCGGGGCGTACCTGGCGTTCTGCGCCGCCATGTTCTCCTTGCTCGGCTTCCACCGGCTGTTCCGCCTGGTCGCCGGCCTGGTCGACCGGATCCCGGACGCCTCGGCCGGGCTCGCGGTGGTGCTGGTGTTCATCGGCGCGAAGTCGGTGCTGGCCGGGGTGACCGGAACCGCGCCGGACGCGCAGGTGACGGTGCTGACGCTCGGGATGATCGCCGTGGTCGCCGCGCTGAGCGCGATCACCGCGGCGCGCGCACCCTCGCCCTGACCCGGAATTCGCGCGGGCCGCCCGGCGTTCTGGAAGAACCACGAGATTCCGGTTGGAGGCCCGCGATGGCTTCGGAGGATCGGTTCGACGAACTGGACGCCTACTCACGGACGGTGGCGGCCGTCGCGGCGGCGATCACGCCCAGCGTGGCGAGCCTGCACTCGTCCGGCGAATGGGGCGAGGCCGCCGGATCGGCGGTGGTGTTCACCGCCGACGGCTTCATGCTGACCAACGCGCACGTCATCGGCCGGGCCGGCGGCGGCACCGCGCGCTTCGCCGACGGCACCAGCGCCCCGTTCACCGTCGTCGGCACGGATCCGCTCTCCGACCTGGCCGTGGTCCGGGCGGCCGGGGAAACGCCGCCGCCGGTCCGGCTCGGCGACAGCGACCGGCTGGTGGTCGGGCAGCTCGTCGTCGCCGTGGGCAATCCGCTCGGGCTGGCCGGATCGGTCACCGCCGGCGTGGTCAGCGGGCTGGGCCGGTCGCTGCCCGTGCGCAGCGGGAACGCGGCCCGGATCATCGAGGACGTGATCCAGACCGACGCCGCCCTCAACCCCGGTAACTCCGGTGGCGCACTGGCGGACGCGCGGGGCGTGGTGGTGGGCGTGAGCACCGCGGTCGCCGGGGTCGGCCTGGGCCTGGCGATCCCGATCAACGCCACCACCCGGCGCATCGTCGACTCGCTGGTCCGGGACGGCCGGGTCCGCCGCGCCTTCCTGGGCCTGGTGACCATCCCGGCGCCGCTGCCGGACGACCTGGCCGAACGCACCGGGCAGAACACCGGGCTGCGGGTCGTCGACGTGGTGCGGCAGAGCCCGGCGGCCCGGGCCGGACTGCACCGCGGCGACCTGGTGCTGACCGCGGGTGGCAGCCCGGTGCGCGACGCGCAGGGCCTGCAGCGGCTGATGTTCGCGGAGGCCATCGGCCGGCCGCTGCAGATCACGGTCACCCGCAACGGCGCGCTGGTCGACGTGATCACCGAACCCGTGGAACTCCGGGACGGCCGGAGCCAGGCGGGCGGAGGGGGTCCGGCGGCATAGAGTCGGATGGTGCTCTCCGGATCCATCCCGGTCACGCCGGCGCTCGGCGTGGCAATCGCGTTGCTACTGGTCACCGCCGCGGCGGTCGCCGGCCTAGGCGGGCTGGCGCGATACCGCGACGTGCTGTTCGCCGGCCTGCGCGGCGCCGTGCAGCTGCTCGTCGTATCGCTGCTGATCGCCTACATCGTCCGGTGGACCGCCCTGGCGGCGCTGTTCATCGTGCTGATGTTCGCGATCGCCGCGCACACCGCCGGGCGGCGGATCACCGGCGACCGCACGTGGCTGTGGGCGGCGCTGCCGATCGCCGCCGGCGTCGCCCCGGCGGTGCTGCTGCTCGTCGTAACCGGCGCGGTCCCGCTGACCGGGCTGGTGCTGATCCCGCTGGTGGGGCAGCTGATCGGCGGCGCGCTGGTGGCGACCGCGCTGGCCGGGCGGCGGCTGCTGGACGAGCTGCAGCAGCGGCGCGGCGAGGTGGAGGCCGCGCTGGCACTGGGGCTGATGGGCCGCGCGGCGCGGCTGGAGATCGCCCGGCCGGTGGCCGGCGGCGCCCTGGTGCCCGCGCTGGACCAGACCCGCACCGTGGGCACCGTGACGCTGCCGGGCGCGTTCGTCGGGATGCTGCTCGGCGGCGCGAGTCCCGTCCAGGCCGGGATCGTCCAGCTGTACGTGCTGGTGGCGCTGCTGGCGGTGGAGTCGGTGGCGATCCTGGTCGTGCTGGAGATCGTCGCGCGCGGCCTGCTGACGCGCACCGGAGCGCGCCTATTCTTCCGGGTATGACGGACTCCCGGCGATGGCCCCTGCACGGCCGGGCCGCCGATGCGGCGCTCGCGCTGGTGGTCGCGGCGATGGTCGTGGGTTCCGGGCTGCTGCGGTTCCCCACCACGTTCGCCGACTTCCACCTGCTGGACGGCCTGCTGATCGCCGCCGCCTGCGCCGCCCTGCTCCGCCGCCGCCGGTTCCCGGTGCCGGTCGCGCTGTTCACGCTGGTGGCGTGCGGTTTCTACTACCCGCTGAGCACCTTCGACGGGCCGCTGGTGCTGGCGTTCGCGGTCGCGCTGTTCACGGTGGCGGCGGAGGGACGCACCGCGGTGGCGGCGGTCCTCGCCGTCGCGGCGATGCTCCTGGTCGGCTACGGCGAGGTGGGCTCCGGCCGGCGGCACCTCGACAACACTTCGACGTACCTGCTGGCCGGGTGGCTGGTCGCGGCGGTCGCGATCGGCGGCCTGGTCCGCAACCGCCGCGCCTACCTGCGCGAGGCCGAGCAGCGGATGCTGGCCGCCGAGCGGGAGAGGGACGAGGAAGCGCGCCGGCACGCCAGCGACGAGCGGTTGCGGATCGCGCGGGAGCTGCACGACGTGCTCGGCCACCACATCTCGCTGATCAACGTGCAGGCCGGGGCCGCGCTGCACCGCCTCGACGCCGATCCGGGCCAGGCGGAACCGGCGCTGGTGTCCATCAAGCAGGCCAGCAAGGACGCGCTGCGCGACCTGCGGGCCACGCTCGGCGTGCTGCGCCAGGTCGACGAGGCGGCACCGACCGCGCCCGCCCCGAGCCTGGCCCGGATCGACGCGCTGGTCGAGCAGGCCGGGGTCGCCGGGCTGGCGGTGCGCACCGAACTCGCCGGGCCGGTCCGGCCGCTGCCGCCGGAGGTCGACCTCGCCGGCTACCGGATCGTGCAGGAGGCGCTGACGAACGTGACCCGACACGCCGACGCGCGCACCGCTTGCGTGCGGATCCGGTATTCCGATCATGATGTGCGCGTGGAGATCGACGACGACGGAGCCGGCACAGCGGGCCGGAACACCGACCGGGGCAACGGGATCCGGGGGATGGAAGAACGCGCGCAGGCGCTCGGCGGGGAATTCTCGGCCGGGCAGCGCTCGTCCGGCGGCTTCCGGGTGCACGCTCGCCTGCCTTGGAGGACTGCCAGGTGATCCGGGTGCTGCTGGCCGACGACCAGACGCTGGTGCGCGCCGGTTTCCGGTCGATCCTGGGCAGCGAGGACGACATCGAGATCGCGGCGGAGGCGCCGGACGGTGCCGAGGCGGTGCGCCGAGCCGCGGAGCTGCGGCCCGACGTGGTGCTGATGGACATCCGGATGCCGGACCTGGACGGGCTGGAGGCGACCCGCCGGATCGCCGCCGACCCGAAGCTGGCGGCGGTGAAGGTGATCATCCTGACCACCTTCGACCTGGACGACTACGTCTACGCCGCGCTGCGCGCCGGGGCCAGCGGTTTCCTGGTCAAGGACACCGAGCCGACCGAGCTGATCCACGCGGTGCGGGTGGTGGCCCGCGGCGACGCGCTGCTCGCCCCGGCCATCACCCGGCGGCTGATCGCGGAGTTCGCCGACCGCGCCGACCGGCCGGCGCCGCACCCCCGGCTGAACTCGCTCACCGACCGGGAGCGCGAGGTGCTGGCGCTGGTGGCGCGCGGCCTGTCCAACGACGAGATCGCCGGGCGGCTGGTGCTCAGCCCGGCAACGGCGAAGACGCACGTGAGCCGGATCATGAGCAAGCTCGCCGCGCGCGACCGGGCGCAGCTGGTGGTCTTCGCCTACGAATCCGCGTTGATCACGCCGGGCTGGCTGGAGTAGCGCAACTCCAGGCGTAAGGGATCGCCCCTAGGGCGCAACCGCGGCGGTAGCCGAAGTGCCCGCCCCGGGCTGACGACCCGGGGTGCACCTCGCCGCCAGTGTTGTCGGCGTGAATCCCGAGACCCTCGACCTGGCGCGCCTGCAGTTCGCCCTGACCGCAGGCGGCCACTTCCTGTTCGTCGCCCTGACCATCGGACTGGCGACGCTGGTGGCGTGCATCCAGACCAGGGCGACGCTGTCCCGGAATCCGGTGCACCAGCGGATGACCCGGTTCTGGGGCCAGCTGTACGTGATCAACTACGCCGTCGGCATCGTCACCGGGCTGGTGATGGAGTTCCAGTTCGGTCTGGCCTGGAGCGGGCTGACGCACCGGGCCGGCAACGTCTTCGGCGCGTCGCTGGCGATGGAGACGCTGGTCGCGTTCTTCGTCGAGTCGACGTTCCTCGGGCTGTGGATCTTCGGCTGGGGCCGGCTGAACCGCTGGGTGCACCTCGGGTTGATCTGGGGCGTCACGATCACCGCGTACGCCTCGGCTTACTGGATCATGGTCTCCAACGGATTCCTGCAGAACCCGGTGGGCTACGAGCGGGTCGGCGACGAGCTGCGGCTGACCGATTCCTGGGCCGTGCTGACGAACCCGGCGTCGATCGCGGCGTTCTGGCACATCCTGGGCGGAGCGCTCGTCACGGCAGGCTTCTTCGTCGCCGGGATCAGCGCCTACCGCCTGTTCCGCCGCGACCCGGAGGCGGACCTGTTCACCAAGTCGCTGCGGATCGGGGTGTTCACCGCGCTTCCGGCGTTGTTCGCGACCGCGACCGCGGGCGGGATCCAGTTCGACGTGCTCGGTGACCACCAGCCGATGAAGCTCGCGGTGTGGGGCGGCCGGGACGCGGAGATCGCCCGGTTGCAGGCGGAGCGGGTCGCTCGCTTCGGTGCCGGTGACTACGTGCCGCCGGAGGGGTGGGTGAGCGCCGGTGGTTCGGTGATGATGGCGGCGTTCGGGTTCATGTTCCTCCTGGTGCTGCCGAGCGCGCTGCTGGCCCTGTTCAGGCCGGTGGTCCTGCGGTTCCGGCTGTGGCATCTGGTGCTGGTGGCGGCGATCCCGCTGCCCTACATCGCGATGCTCGCCGGCTGGGTGTTCCGCGAGATGGGCCGCCAGCCGTGGGTGATCAACGGCGTCCTGCTCACCCGGGACGCGGTCTCCGACGTGTCACCGGCGGCGATGCGGGCATCGCTGGTGGCCTTCACCGTCCTCTTCGGACTCCTGCTGGTGGTGAACTGGGTGCTGCTGCTGCGCCAGGCCGGTCGCGCGCCCGGCCAGGTCGCCCTGGGCCGCCCGGAGGACGGAACCTGCCCGACCCCGATCACCGCGTCGCTGTGAGGAGACCGCTCGTGGAACTGCTGGCCGTCGTGGCGTTGGGCGTTTTCGCCCTCGGCTACTTCTTGTTGGGCGGTGCGGACATCGGGGTGGGCATGCTGCTGCCGGTGCTGGGCCGGGACGCGGCGCAACGCCGCCTGGTGATCGCCGCCATCGCCCCGTTCTTCCTCGGCAACGAGGTCTGGCTGGTGGCCACCGCCGGCGTCCTCGTCGGCAATTTCCCCGAACTGGAAGGAGAACTGCTCAGCGGCCTGTTCCCGGCGGTGGTGCTGCTGCTGTGCGGCTGGATCCTGCGCGACATGGGGCTGTGGCTGCGCGGCCGGGCGGATGCCCGGGCCTGGTGGGCGATCTGCGACGCGACGATCACCGGCGGCAGCTGGGCGGTCGCGCTCAGCTGGGGCTGGATGTTCGCGGGCTTGCTGGCGGGCCAGATCCACGCCGTGGCCACCGGGCCCGGCGCGGTGCTGGCGGCGGTCGCGATCGCGGCGGTGTTCGCGGTGCACGGGCTGGCCTTCGCCGCGCTTCGGCTGTCCGGGCCGCTGCACCGGCGGGCGAGGGCGTTGTTCGGGCGCGGCGACGAGCGGCGGGCGTTCGCACTGACGTCGGCGGCGATGGTGGTGCTGTGCCTGGCGGTGGGAATCCGGCTACCGCTGCTGGACAACGCCGCCGATCCCGGCACGCTGGGCCTGCTGCTCCCGGCGATGCTGGTGATCACGCCGCTGCTGATCGCCGCGCAGGCCTACTCGTGGTGGGTGTGCCGGGGCCGGGTGGAAAGGCCGTCGTACCTGTGAACAAGCGACTGCTGGGCCTGCTGCCCCGACCCGTCCTGATCGCCTTGGCGTGCCTGGCGCTGGCGCAAGGCGCGCTGATCATCGCGCAAGCCGGCCTGCTGGCCCGCGCCATCGCCCGGCTCGAGCCCGGCTACCTGCCGTGGCTGGCGGGCGCGGTCGCGCTGCGAGCCTGCGCCGCGTGGGCCGGTGGTGCGCTGATCCAGCGCGCCGCGGCGGGCGCGAAGGCGGCGGTGCGCCGCGACTTGTTGGCCCGCGCGGGCTCGCAGCGGTCGAGCGGATCGTTCACCACGCTCGTCACCAGAGGGCTCGACGCAGTGGAGCCCCTGCTCACCGGCGTGGTCCCGCAATTGGTGGTGGCGGCGTCGGTGCCGCCGCTGGTGCTGGTGCGGCTGGGCTTCGCGGACTGGTCCTCGGCGCTGATCGTCGCCGCGACCATGCCGCTGATCCCGTTGTTCGGCGCGGTGATCGGGCTGCGCACCCGCGACGTCACCCGGCACCAGTGGGCGCACCTCCGGCGGTTGGGCGGGCACTTCCGGGACGTCCTGGCCGGGCTGACCACCCTGCGGGTCTTCCGGCGGGCCGAGCACCAGGCGGCGGTGATCGGGCGGATGGCCGACGAGCACCGCCGGGCGACGATGGGCGCGCTGCGCGTGGCGTTCCTGTCCGGCTTCGTGCTGGAAGTCGTGTGCTCGCTGGCGATCGCGCTGGTGGCGGTGCCGATCGGCCTGCGCCTGCTCGCCGGCGGCCTCCACCTCGACACCGCCCTGCTGGTGCTGCTGCTGACGCCGGAGGCACTGATCCCGCTGCGCGCGCTGGGCACCAGGTTCCACGCCGGGGCCGAGGGGATGGCCGTGGTCGAGGAGGCGTTCGAGATCCTCGACCGCCCAACGGGCGAGCCGGCCGGCCGGCGCCGCGCGACGGCGGGCGAGATCAGGTTCGACGAGGTGACGGTCCGCTTTCCCGGCCAGGAAACCCCGGTGCTGGACCGGGTTTCGTTCGTGGTCCGCCCGGGGGAGCGGGTCGCGCTGGTCGGCCCCAGCGGCGCGGGCAAGTCCACGGTGCTCCACCTGCTGCTGGGCTTCGTGGCGCCGGAGAGCGGGCGGATCCTCGTCGACGGCGTCGACCTGCGGGATCTCGACATCGACCGGTGGCGACGCCGGGTGGCATGGGTGCCGCAGCACCCGCACCTGTTCGCCGCGACCGTGGCCGACAACATCCGCCTCGGCGCACCGGAGGCATCGATGGAGCAGGTGCGCGCGGCGGCCCGCGCCGCGCACGCCGCGGAGTTCGTCGAACGGCGACCGGAGGGCTACCGGTCCCGGCTGGGCGAGCGCGGGGCGGACCTGTCGGCGGGGCAGCGGCAACGCATCGCCGTTGCCCGCGCCTACCTGAAGGACGCGCCGATCGTGCTGCTGGACGAGCCCACGGCACGGCTGGACTTGCACAGCGAATCGGCCTTGGCGGCGTCGGCGGCGTCGGTGCTCAGCGGCCGCACGGCCATCGTGGTCGCGCACCGCCCCGCCCTGCTCGCGACTGCTGACCGGGTCATCCGGATTCGCGGCGGCGTCGTCGAATCCCCGGCGGAGGTGGCGGCGTGATCGCGATGCTGCGGCTCTTCCGCGCGCCGCGGCTGTTCGCCGCGGTGGCGTGCGGGATGGTCGCCGAACTGAGCGCCGTGGGCCTGATGGCGTTGGCGGCCTGGCTGATCACCCGCGCCGCGGAGCAGCCCGCGCTGTCCGCGCTGGGCCTGGCGATCGTCGGCGTCCGCGCCTGCGCGCTGGCGCGCGGCACGTTCCGCTATCTGGAGCGGCTCGCCGGGCACGACGCCGCGCTGCGAGTGGTCGCCGAGCTCCGGCCGAAGGTGTTCCGGTCGAGGCTCGGGCGACCGCCGTTGCGCGATGGCGACGCGCTGGCGCGCCTGATCGCCGACGTGGACAGCGTGCAGGAGTTGCTGCTGCGCTGCCTGTCACCGGTGGCGATAGCGCTCGTCGTGGGCGCCTCGTCGGCGCTGGTGTGCCTCGCGGTCGCCCCGGCGGCCGGGTCGGTGCTGGTCGCGGGCCTGCTGCTGGCCGGTGTGGTGGTGCCGCTGCTCGCGGTGCCGATGGCGGGCAGGAATCTGGCCGCCGCAGCGGAGGATCGTGCGCTGCTCGCGGTGGCCAGCGCGGACCTCGTCGACGGCGCAAGGGAATTGGCCGCGTTCAACGCCACCGCCGGGGCGACGGCCCGAGCAGGGGAGCACACCGCGCGGATCGTCCGCCGAGAGCGGGCTTCCGCCCATGCGGCCGGCTTTCTGACCGCGGCCGGGATCGCGGTCCAGGGCCTGACCGCGGTGGGCGCGACGTGGCTCGCGCTGCTCGACGGCCACCAGCAGGTCACGGCCGCGGTGGTGGGATTCCTGGCGGTGGCGGCATTCGAGCCGGTTCTGCCGCTCATCGAAGCCGCCCGCAAGTACGCCGAACACCGTCCGGCGTTGCGGCGGGTCGCCGAGCTGGTGACCGTCGCGCCGAAGCCGGACCCGCAGGCGAACGCGGGAAGGCTCGCCCTCCACGACGTGTCGGTGCACTACGCGGCTCCGGCGCTGCGCGGCATCGACCTGGTCATCGCGCCCGGCCGGACGGTCGCGATCGTCGGCGCCAGCGGGGCGGGCAAGAGCACCGCGCTCGGCGTCATGGCCGGGCTGGTCGAGCCGTCGACCGGGCGGGTCGAGCACCCGGAAACCCGTGCGGTGACCCAGGACGCGCACGTCTTCGACACCACCATCCGGGAGAACCTGCGGCTGGCCGCGCCGGATGCCACCGATGAGCAGCTGGCGCACGCCTCGGCGCAGGCCGGGCTGCTCGGCTGGATACGCGGCCTGCCTGCGGGGTTCGACACGCTCGTCGGCGAGAGCGGCCAGGACATCTCGGGCGGCCAACGGCAGCGCCTGCTGCTGGCCCGGGCACTGCTGGCCGACCCGCCCGTGCTGCTCCTGGACGAACCGGGCGAATCCCTGGAGACCGGCCTGGCCGACGAACTGCTCGCCGGTGTCCTGCGCGCGCGATCCGGCCGCACGACGGTCGTCGTCACGCACCGGCTGGCCTGCCTACCGGAGTTCGACGAGGTGCTCGTCCTGGATCGCGGCCGGATCGTGCAACGCGGCCCGCACGACGAACTGGTGGCGGTCCCCGGCCCCTACCTCGATCTCTGGGAGGCGGAGCTGCTCGTCGCCGCCCGGTGATCGTTTGGTTGAAACGTTGACTGAATCGCCGCCGCGGCGCAGGATGATCGTTCACCGGACGCCGGGAAGAGGGGTGCAGCCGCGTTGACCCAGCAACGTCCAGCGGGCTTCTTCGCCGACCGCACGTTCGGCGGGCTCGCCGAAGCACTGCGCGCCGGCGAGGTGACCGCGGCCGAACTGGCCCGGGCCGCCTTGGCGTCCATCGGAGAGCTCG
Source organism: Saccharopolyspora sp. NPDC045839 (assembly GCF_056431645.1). Taxonomy (NCBI): domain Bacteria; kingdom Bacillati; phylum Actinomycetota; class Actinomycetes; order Pseudonocardiales; family Pseudonocardiaceae; genus Saccharopolyspora; species Saccharopolyspora sp. NPDC045839. The sequence continues at coordinate 28,207 of NZ_JBWKKH010000017.1, read as the reverse complement.
ACCGCGAGCTCAACGCCTTCGTGACCGTCGACCGCGACGGCGCGCTGAAGGCCGCCGAGAAGGCCGACGCCGAGCTGGCCGAAGGCGTCGACCGGGGGCCGCTGCACGGGATCCCGGTGGCGGTGAAGGACATCATCGACGTCGTCGACCTGCCCACGACCATGGGATCGGCGCACTTCGCGGCGAACGTGTCCACATCGGACGCCGAGTGCGTGCAGCGGCTGCGCGACGGCGGCGCGGTGCTGGTCGGCAAGACCACGACGCACGAGTTCGCGTTCGGGGCCAGCGGTGACAGCTCGCATCACGGGCCGTCCCGCAACCCGCACGACCCGAGCCGGGTCACGGGCGGGTCCAGCGGCGGCAGCGGGGCCGCGGTCGCGGCCGGGATGGTGCCGCTGGCGCTGGGCACCGACACCGGCGGCTCGGTGCGCATCCCGGCGGCGATGTGCGGGGTGGTGGGCTTCAAACCGGCGTTCAACGCGATCCCGACCGGCGGCGTGTTCCCGCTGTCGCAGTCGCTGGACCACGTCGGCGTGCTGGCCAGGACCGCGCACGACTGCCGGACCGGCTACCGGGTGCTGGCCGGGCTGCGCAACACCGTCAGCCGCGAAGCGGGGGAGACCGCGAGCATCGGCTGGATCGACCCGGACACGCTGCACCCGACCGATCCGGAAGTCGCGCGGACCGCCCGCGCCGCCCTGGACCTCGACGGCCTCGAGGTGCGCGACGTCGAGCTGTGCGACCCGGTCGTCCTGCACAAGGCCTTCGCGGGCATCCAGTACAGCGAGGCGTACGCGATCCACGCCGAGCGCGTGGCGCAGAACCCGCAGCTGTTCACGCCGGACGTCCTGGAACGGCTGGAAGAAGCCGCGAAGACGGCGGGCTGGCAGCACGTGCGGGCGGTCGCGGCCCGCGACCGGTGGCGTGCCGAGATCGACGTCCTGCTCACCCACGTCGACCTGCTGGCGCTGCCGACGACCTGCGTCGTCGCGCCCGCCATCGGTCAGCGCGAAATCGAGATCGACGGCGCCGCCGAGACGGTCCGCGGCGCCCTGGTGTCGCTGACCAAGACGTGGAACGTGGCGGGCATCCCGGCGGTCTCGGTCCCGGCCGGCACCATCGGCGGCCTCCCGGTCGGCGTCCAGCTGGCCTGCCGGCCCGGGCACGAAGACCTGCTGCTGGCCGTCGCGGCCAGGATCACCGACGCCGCACGCTGACCGCCAGGCGCGGCTTCGCGAGGACCGGCTGACCGTCGATCTCTCGCGAAACCGGCGCCGGCCGGTCAGCCCTGCACGGCGGTCGCGACGGCCTTGCCGAGGTCCTCGGTGGTGGCCTTGCCGCCGAGGTCCGGGGTGCGCGGCGCCGACGCGTCGGTCAGGACCTGCTCGATCGCGCGGACCACGTCGGCCCCGGCCTCCGGCAGGCCGAGGTGGTCCAGCATCATCGCCGCGGACCAGATCTGGCCGATCGGGTTGGCGATGCCCCGGCCCGCGATGTCCGGCGCCGAGCCGTGCACCGGCTCGAACGTCGACGGGTAGTCGCGCTCCGGGTTGATGTTGCCCGACGGCGCGACCCCGATCGTGCCGGTCACGCCGGGCCCGAGGTCGGAGAGGATGTCGCCGAAGAGGTTGCTGGCGACGACCACGTCGAAGCGCTCCGGCGTCATCACGAACCGCGCGCACAGGATGTCGATGTGGTCCTGGTCGACGGTGATGTCCGGGTACTCGGCGGAGATGGCCGCGAACCGCTCGTCCCAGTACGGCATCGAGTAGTAGATGCCGTTGGACTTCGTCGCCGAGGTGACGTGCGGCTTGCCGAGCTTGCGGGCCAGTTCGAAGGCGTAGCGCATGATGCGGTCGGTGCCGCGCCTGGTGAACGCGGCGGTCTGCAGCACCATCTCGTTCGGGGTGCCCTCGCCCTGCCGCCCGCCGAGCTGCGAGTACTCGCCCTCGGTGTTCTCCCGGACCACCCAGAAGTCGATGTCGCCGGGCTCCTTGTCGCGCACCGGCGGCGTCACGCCCGGCAGCAGCCGCACCGGGCGCAGGTTGACGTACTGGTCGAACTCGCGGCGGATCGGCAGCAGCAGCCCCCACAGCGAGATGTGGTCGGGCACGCCGGGCCAGCCGACCGCGCCGAGCAGGATCGAGTCGTGGTCGCGCAGCCGGTCCAGCCCGTCGGCGGGCATCATGCGGCCGGTGCTGCGGTAGGTCTCGCAGCTCCAGTCGAAGTGCCGGAAGCCGAACCGCACCCCGTACTTCGCGCCGATCACCTCGAGCACCCGCAACGCTTCCGGCATGACCTCGTTGCCGATCCCGTCACCGGGCAGGACCGCCACTTCGTACTGCTGCAATCTGCACCTCGCGCCTCTCGGAGAACCGTTCCGGTCGCCATCTAACGCCGCGGGCCGCCCGCGGCCAAGACCCCGGGGCGAATCGCCGGTGGCGCTCCGGCCCGGCAGCGGCTACCAAGGACGGCGTGGATGCGACACGGGCATTGCGCGAAATCGCGTTCTGGCTGGAGCGCGAGGGCGCGCCGACCTACCGGGTGCGGGCGTTCCGGCGCGCCGCCGCGGTCGTCGACGACCTCCCGGACCTGGACCAGCGGGTGGCGTCCGGGCGGCTGACCGCGCTGGAGGGCATCGGCAAGACCACCGCCGCCGTCATCGAGGCCGCACACCGCGGCGAGATCCCGGACTACCTGGCGCGCCTGCGGTCCGAAGTGGACGTTCCCGAGCACGGGCGGCGGCTGCGCGCGGCGCTGCGCGGCGACTGTCACACCCATTCCGACTGGTCCGACGGCGGCAGCCCGATCGCCGAGATGGCCATCACCGCCCGGGAGCTCGGGCACGAGTGGATGGTGCTCACCGACCACTCGCCCCGGCTGACCGTGGCCCGCGGCCTGTCCGCCGACCGGCTGCGCCAGCAGCTGGAGGTGGTCGCGGGGCTCAACGAGCGCCTCGCGCCGTTCCGCATCCTCACCGGCATCGAGGTCGACATCCTGTCGGCCGGCGAGCTGGACCAGGACGAGGACCTGCTCGCCGAGCTGGACGTCGTGGTGGCCAGCGTGCACTCCGACCTGCGGATGGCCGCGCCGGCCATGACGCGGCGGATGTGCGCGGCGGTGGCGAACCCGCACGTGGACGTGCTGGGCCACTGCACCGGGCGGCTGATCGGCGACCGGAAGCGGCCGCAGTCCACTTTCGACGCGGTGGCGGTGTTCGAGGCGTGCCGGGACAACGGCGTCGCGGTCGAGATCAACTCCCGGCCGGACCGGCTGGACCCGCCGCGCGAGCTGATCCGGCTCGCCCGCGACATCGGCTGCGCGTTCAGCATCGACTCCGACGCGCACGCCCCGGGCCAGCTGGACTGGCTGGCCTACGGATGCGCGCGGGCCGAGGAGTGCGAGGTGCCCACCGACCGCGTGATCAACGCGCTCCCGGCCGAGGACCTGCTGGCCCGGCGGTGAGCCGAGCGCACCAGCGATCCCCGCCGGATCGCTCCGCCGCTGATCACGCATTGTATTTGAATGTTCAAATACATTCCGGGTATGCTGACCAGGTGACCGAGACCCGATGGCTGACCGACACCCAGCAGTGCGCCTGGCGGAAGTTCGCCGCCCTGATGACCGTCGTCCCGGCCGCGCTGGACAACCAGCTGCAACGGGACGCCGGCCTGACCCACTTCGGCTACTGGGTGCTGGCGATGCTCAGCGAGCACCCGGAACGCGCGCTGCGGATGAGCGAACTCGCGGCCCGGTCCAACGCCTCGCCGTCCCGGGTGTCGCACGTGGTCGCCCGCCTGGAGCAGCAGGGCTGGGTGCGGCGGCAGCGCGCGTGCTCCGACGGTCGCGGCAACGTCGCGGAGCTCACCGAAGCCGGCTACGGGAAGCTCGTCGCCTCGGCCCCCGGCCACGTGGAGAAGGTCCGCGACCTGATCTTCGACGGCCTCTCCGACGCCCAGGTGCGCCAGCTCGACGAGCTCTGCGCCGCCATGCTCGCGCACCTGGACCCCGAGGGGAACCTCACCACCGCGCCGCCGCAGCGGGACTGAACACCCTCACGCCGCCTCGTCGGTGTCGTCCTGCTGCGCGAACTGGGTGCGGTAGAGCTCGGTGTACAGGCCGCCGCGGGCCAGCAGCTCGGCGTGCGTGCCCTGCTCCGCGATGCGCCCGTCGGAGACCACCAGGATCCGGTCCGCTTCCCGGATCGTGGCCAGCCGGTGCGCGATGACCAGCGCCGTTCGCCCGGACAGCGCGGTCTTCAGCGCCTGCTGCACCGCCGCCTCGGATTCCGAGTCCAGGTGCGCGGTCGCCTCGTCCAGCACGACGATCGGCGGCGCCTTCAGCAGCAGCCGCGCGATCGCCAGCCGCTGCTTCTCGCCGCCGGAGAGCCGGTAGCCGCGGTCGCCGACCACCGTGTCCAGCCCGTCCGGCAGCGACGCGACGAGGTGCCCGAGCTGCGCCGTCCGCAGGGCCTCGGTCAGCTCCTCGTCGGTCGCGTCGGGCCGGGCGAAGGTGAGGTTGGCGCGGATCGAGTCGTGGAACAGGTGCGAGTCCTGGGTGACCACGCCGACCGTCGAGTACAGCGAGGCCAGCGTCGCGTCGCGGACGTCCACGCCGCCGATGCGCACCGCTCCGGAATCCGCGTCGTAGAGCCGCCCGGCCAGGTTGGTGATGGTCGTCTTGCCCGCGCCGGAGTGGCCGACCAGTGCGATGGTCTGGCCCGGCGCGGCGCGGAACGAGATGTCGTGCAGCACGTCGTGCGCGGGCGCGTTGTCCTGCCGCGCCACCGATTCCAGCGACGCCAGCGAAACCTCGCTGGACGCCGGGTAGCGGAACGACACCGCGTCGAACTCGACGTCGGCCGCCCCGGCGGGCAGCGGCTTCGCGGTCGGCTTCTCCTGGATCATCGGCCGCAGGTCCAGCACCTCGAAGACGCGGTCGAAGCTGACCAGCGCGGTCATCACGTCGACGTGCACGTTGGACAGCGCGGTCAGCGGCCCGTACAGGCGGCTGAGCAGCGTTGCCAGCGCCACCAGGGTGCCCAGCTCGAAGGCCCCGGTGAGCACCAGCCCGCCGCCGAGCCCGTAGACCACCGCGGTGGCCAGCGACGCCAGCAGCGTCAGCGCGACGAAGAACACCCGGCTGTACATCGCCGACACCACGCCCATGTCGCGCACCCGCGCCGCCCGCCGCGAGAACCGCTCGGACTCCTCGTCGGCGCGACCGTAGAGCTTGGCCAGCATCGCCCCGGCGACGCCGAAGCGCTCGGTCATCAGCGAGCTCATCTCGGCGTCCACCTTCATCTGCTCCCGGGTGACCCGCTGCAGCCGCCGCCCGATCCACCGCACCGGCAGCAGGAACAGCGGCAGCATCGCCAGCGCGATCAGGGTGATCTGCCAGGACAGGGTGAACATGGTGGCCAGCACCAGCACCAGGCTCAGCACGTTGGACACCACCGACGACAGCGTGCTGGTCAGGGCCCGCTGCGCGCCGATGACGTCGTTGTTGAGCCGGCTGACCAGCGCTCCGGTCTGCGCCCGCACGAAGAACGCCACCGGCATCCGCTGCACGTGGTCGAAGACCTCCGAACGCAGGTCGTAGATCAGTCCCTCGCCGAGCCGCGCGGAGTACCAGCGCTGCAGCAGCGACGTCGCGGCCTCCAGGAGCGCGACGCCGGCGACGGCCACCGCCAACCAGACGATCACGCCCATGTTCCGCGGCACGATCCCGTCGTCGATGATGGCCTTGAACAGCAGCGGGTTGACGATGCCGAGCACCGCGGCGAACGCCACCAGCGCCAGGAAGGGCATGATGTCGCGGGTGTAGGGCCGGGCGTAGCGGAAGATGCGCCGGGCCAGCCCGGGCGAGAGACGTTGCCGGGTCACGGATTCGTCACTGGCGAAGGAGCGCATCGTCTCCCATGTCACCGTCATGTTCGCAGTCCTCTTCAAGCGGTCCAACGCGGTCGAGCACCATCCTGAAACTTCGAGTTAAGTCGAAGTCAACGCCGCGGGACGAGCGTCGATTCCCGCGCGGGCGCGTCGGTCGGCGCCGTGCTGGACGGCTATCTTGAACAATGCTTCACGTACGTTACTCTGTGCGCTGGCTCGGACACGGTCCGAACTCGGGAGATTGACCGGCAGGCCGCTGCGTCGGACGGGAGCGACCGCGTGTTGATCAGCACTTCGGCCGGGGGTGGGCGTTGACGGTTTCCGGGCAGGACCCCGCGCGCATCCCGCTGCGCGTGGCGGACCGGTTCTTCCTGGCCGCGCACACCGGGGAACAGCGCCTTTCGCCCAGGATCGACGGCTCGCTGGTGGCGCTCGGCTGCGCGGGCGGGCTGCTGGCGGAGCTGATCCTCGAAGAGGAGGTCACGGTGACGCCCAGCGTCCGGCCCAGCGGCAAGGGCCGCTGCCCGGACTTCCTGTCCTGGGCGATCCTGCGGGAGATCCGCGAGGAATCCGGCCACGACGTGCGGACGTGGCTGGAGTACCTGAGCCAGACCGCCACCGAGAAGGTGCGCGCCCGGCTGACCATCACCGACGTGCTCCGGGAGGTGCCGGTGTCCGGCGGCTGGCGCGGCGGGTCGGCGGCGGCCTGGCGGCTCACCGACGACGGCGTGCGCAACCCGGAGGTGGACCTGGAAACGCTGTTCACCGGCGCCGAAACGGCCAGCGGCAGCGGCATGATCACCATCCCCGCCCGGCTCGCCGAGATCACCCTGGCGCTGCTGCTGCGGGAAACCGGCGTGCTGCGCCAGATCCGGCTCGCCAAGCACGTCACCAGGCAGGGCGAGTACCGGATGGAGTCCTGGGAGCCGCGCATCCCGGGCCCGCTGCGGACCCTGGTCAGCGAGGTGGGCGCCGCCCGCGGCCAGTCCGCGATCACCCCGAGGCACTGAGAGCGCAGAGGAGCGAGCGTTGCCACCGTCCAAAGTCTCCGCAGCCCTGGCCCGCGCCCGGCTGGGCGTGACGTCGATCGTGTTCTTCACCGTCGCTGCCGCGGCCCCGGAAACGGTGGTCGGAGGCGGTGCGGTCAGCGGGTTCGCGGTGTCCGGGGTGACCGGGATCCCGCTGGGCTACCTGGCGATCGCGCTGATCCTCGGACTGTTCGCGATCGGTTACGTGACGATGTCGCAGCACGTGGAGAACGCCGGCGCGTTCTACGCCTACGTGGCCAAGGGGCTCGGCCGGGTGGCAGGCACCGCGGCCGGGGGCCTCGCGCTCGTCTCCTACCTGATGATCCTGGCCAGCCTGCTCGGCGGTTTCGGCGTCGGCGCGGCCGACTTCGTGCAGCAGATCAGCGGCGTCGAGGTGTCGTGGTGGGTGCTCTCGGCCGCCGGCCTGGCGCTGATCGCGGTGCTCGGCGTGCTGCGCATCGACGTCAACGGGCGGGTGCTGGGCGTGCTGCTGCTCGCCGAGGTGGCGATCCTCCTGGTCTACGACGCGGCGTTCGTGTCCGAGCCGTCGGCCGCCGGCGTCGTGCTGGACACCCTCAACCCGGCCCAGCTGATGACCAGCGCGGCCGGGGTGATCCTGGTGATCGCCTTCACCGGGTTCATCGGGTTCGAGAACTCCACGGTGCTCGCCGAGGAGGCGAAGAACCCGCGCACGGTGATCTACGCGACCTACATCTCGCTGGTCGTCATCGGCGGCCTCTACTCGTTGTCGACCTGGGCCATGACGGTGGCCACCGGGCCGGACGCCATCGTCTCGCAGGCCGAGACCCATTCCACGGAACTGCTCTTCGTGCTCGCCGGGCAGCGGCTGCCGGGCGTGCTGGTGACCATCGGCTCGGCGCTGTACGTGACGAGCCTGTTCGCCGCGACGCTGTCGTTCCACCACGTCTGCGCCCGGTACTTCTTCGCGCTGGGCCGGGAAGGCGTCGGCCTGCGCTGGTGGGGGACGACCAGCTCCCGCACCTCGGCCCCGGCGGCGGGCTCGCTGACCACCACCGCGATCGTGGCCGTCGTGGTGGCGCTGGTCGCGGTCACCGGGGTGGACCCGATCACCTACCTGTTCTTCTGGGGTGCCTCGGTGGGCGCGCTCGGCGTCCTGACGCTGGTGCTGCTGACGTCGATCGCCGTCGTCGGCTACTTCATCCGCGAACGCGACCACGGGCACGGCCGGTGGCGGACCGCCATCGCGCCGGCGCTGGCCGCCGCGGTGCTCGCGGTGGTGCTGGTCCTGACGGTGACGTCGTTCGGCACCGTGCTCGGCGTGCCCGACGGCGACCCGGCCGCGTGGGCGCTGCCGCTGGGCTTCGTGGTCGTGCTGGCGCTCGGCGCGGGCTGGGGCGCGGCGCTGAAGCGGTTCCGGCCGGAGGCCTACGCGCGGATCGGGATGGGCGCCCGCGCCACCACCTTCCAGGCCGACGCGGAGCCCGCTGATGTCCACTGAGGACGTCCGGGTGCGCACGCTGCTGCGGGCCTTCGCCGACGACGCGTTCGCCCGGTGGCTGCTGCCGGACCTGGAGCACCGGCACCACGTGTACCGCGAGTGGTTCGTCATGGTCCTCGCGCAGGCCGGCGCGCTCGGGCGGGTGATCAGCGGCGCGGACGGCCTGGCGGTGCAGGTCTGGCTCGCGGCGCGCACCGGGCCGCCGAGCATGCTCGACGACGCGGGCTCCCAGCGCCTGCTCGACCTGGCCGGGGACCGGGCGCACCGGTTCCGGGAGTTCGGCGCCCTGAGCGCGGAACGGCACCCGCGCGACCCCCACGAGTACCTGGCCCTGATCGGCGTCGACCCGGCGGTGCAGGGCACCGGCGTCGGAAGCCGGGAACTCAGCGGCGCCCTCCGCCGGTGGGACGCCGAGGGGATGCCGTCGTACCTGGAGGCCAGCAGCGCGCGGAGCCGGAACCTCTACCTGCGCCTGGGCTTCCAGGACCACGGCGACCCGATCGCCCTCCCCGGCGGCCCCAGCCTCTACCCGATGTGGCGCCCCGCGCGCTGACGCTCCCGATCAGGACCGCCCCGCGGCGCGCTTCGTGTCCACAGTGGCCGACTGGCGTGGTCGGCGATTTCGGCGGAAACCGGAGTGCCGATTCCCACGGAAACCGCCGCGCCTCAGGTCTCCGCGCCGACGTAGTCGAATTCCCAGGTGCCGTCCGGTCGCCTCCTGCCGCGCTCGTAGATCAGCAGCGGCGGCACGGCCTGGGAATTGCGGGCCCGCGCGGGGAACGTGATGCGCGGTACCGGTTTGCCCGACACGTCCGCGGAAACGGCGACCTCGTGGCCGTCCTCCGGCCCACCGCGCAGCCGGACCCGGATCTCTGCCACGCGAAGCTCCCTTCTTCGGACCAGCAATGCCGTGACCGGCGCCTCATCGGCGGCGACACCGCTTCGACCAGGAAGCCCGGAACAAGGTTCCTGCTGTCACTGGATCGTGTGGCCGGAGGGGAAGCCGTCAGATCATCTCGGTGATGTTGGGATCGACGTCGAGGAGCGCGCGGCCGAACAGCTCCGCGTTGCTGGCCGGGTGTGCGAGCGCGTGCCGGGCGGCGGTCTGGACGTCGCGCAGGATGGCGTGCAGCGGGTCCGATTCGGACAGCGCCGACGCGCCGTAGGCGGAGACGAGCCCGTCGACGGCTTCGCGGCACTGCTGGATCGCGTGGCTGGAATGCTGCCGCAGCCGGGCGCGCTCCAGGTAGCCCGGGTGGGTCCCGGACAGCGCGTGGCCGTCGACCACCGCCGCCGACCGGTCCGCGATCAACCGGGCGACGTCGATCTTCGTCGACGCCTCCGCCACGGCCAGCTGGAACGCGGTCGAATCGCGCTGCCGCTGGTAGCTGGTGAACGCGATGCCCTTGCGGCCGGCCTGCGACAGCACGTGCTCCAGCGCCCCCTCGGCCATGCCGAGCAGCGGGGCGATCAGGAACGTCGCCAGCGTCGGGACCACGGCGGTGCGGTAGCGCGGGGAATCGTTGCGGCGGCGCGTGAACACGCCCCGCGTCGCCGGACCCCGGCGCAGCAGCCGGTGGTCGGGGACGAACACGTTCTCGCCGATCAGCAGGTTGCTGCCGGTGCCGCGCATGCCGAGGGTGAACCAGGTGTCCTTGACACGCAGCTCGCTCATCGGGACCAGCCCGAACGCGGCGTCCGCCGGCTCGTCGCCGTGCGCAGGCAACGACATGCCGAGCATGGCCCAGCCGGAGTGCAGGCAGCCGGAGGCCGGCGCCCAGCTGCCGCTGACCTGCCAGCCTCCGTCGACGCGCTCGGCGGAGGCCTTCGGAGTGAGCACCTGGCACACCTTGGTGTCCGGGGCGCCGAAGACCTCTTCCTGCGCCTGGTCGGGGAAGAGGCCGGTCAGCCAGTCGCCGCAGCCGAGGATCAGCACCAGCCAGCCCGCGGCGGCGTCGCCCCGGGTGACCTCGGCGGTGGCGTCCATGATGGTGCGCAGGTCGGTTTCCAGTCCGCCGAACCGGCGCGGCACCCACGCGCGGAACAAGCCCGCCTCGTCGAGCGCGGCGATCGACTCGTCGGCGAGCCGCCGTTCCTGCTCGCCTTCGGCCCGATGCTGTTCCAGCAGCGGCCGAAGCGCCGCCGCCCGCTCGACGAGATCCGCCCGCGCACCGGTCCCCATGGTCGACCTCCAAATCGCACTGATCGACGATCAGTGTGCACCGGCCGTCACCCGGTCGTGCGGCCGGTCCGGGCGGCGATCTCGACCCGGGGTGACCAGGACGTGGAGAGTCCGGGGGCCGTGCACGCCCTCGACGGTCCCCGTCTCGGCGATGCCCACCACGGCCGTGGTGGGCACGGCGTCGATGCGCTCCAGGACTGCCGTGTCGATGTCCGATTCGTCGTCCACTTGCCCGAACTCCGAGGTCAGCACGTCATACCACTGTTGTGGTACCCCAGTTGGGGCGAACACTCGGCGGGCACCTGCGGCGCGCGCGGCGGCCACGCCCGCGGCGGGCAGCCCGCCCGGCTCGACCCGCTCCACCGTCGCCCGGTAGTCCGCGACCCGCGCTTCAGCGCGAAACCGCGCGGGACTGCGGGGCGACCGCGAGGTCGGCGCTGATCCGCGCCGCCGTTGCCTGCAGCGGCGGCAGGAGGTTCTCGCGGGCTTCTTCCGGGCTGGTGCGGGAGGCGTGCGAGGAGATGTTCACCGCCGCCACCACCTTGTTCGCCCGGTCCCGGATCGGCGCCGCGATCGAGCGCAGGCCCGCTTCGAGCTCCTGGTCGACCAGCGCCCAGCCCTGCTCGCGGATGCGGGCCAGCTCCTCCTCGAACGCCGCCGGGGTCGTGATCGTGTGCGGGCCCAGCGGCTCCAGGTCCACTTCGGACAGATAGGCGTCCAGGTCGGCGGGTCCGAGGTGAGCGAGCAGCACCCGGCCCATCGAGGTCGCGTAGGCGGGGAACCGGGTGCCGATGTTGATCGACACCGTCATGATCCGCGAGGTGGGGACGCGGGCGACGTAGACGATGTCCGGGCCGTCGAGCACCGACACCGACGCCGACTCGTGCACCTCGGCGACCAGCCGCTCCAGGTGCGGCTGGGCGATCTCCGGCAGCGACACGCTGGACAGGTAGGCGAAGCCCAGCTCCAGCACGCGCGGGGTGAGCGCGAAGACCCGGCCGTCGGTCCACACGTAACCGAGGTGCACCAAGGTGTGCAGGAACCGGCGGGCCGCCGCGCGCGACAGGTCGGTCGCGCGGGCGACCTCCGACAGCGTCATCTCCGGGCTGGACTCGTTGAACGCGCGGATCACCAGGAGCCCGCGCGCCAGCGACTGGACGTAACCGCCGCTCGTGTCGGACACGGGTTCCATGGCGTTTCTCCAGCTTCAGTCGGACTGCTCGTCGCCGAGGATCGTATTGGCGATCGCGAAGGCGCTGTTCGCGCGGGGCACCCCGGCGTAGATCGCGACGTGCATGAGCACCTCGCGGATGTGCTCCGGCGGGACGCCGTTGCGGCGGGCGGCCTTCACGTGCATCGCGAACTCGTCCTCGCAGCCCACCGCCGCCAGGATCGCCAGCGTCAGCATGCTGCGGGTCTGCCGGTCGACGCCGTCGCCGCTCCACAGCTCGCCCCACGCGTAGCGGGTGATGAAGTCCTGGAAGCCCTCGGTGAACGGGGTGATCTTGGTGTTCGCGCGGTCCACGTGCTCGTCGCCGAGGACCTGCCGGCGCACCTGCATCCCCTGGTCGCGCCGGGTTTCGTCGTCGAGGCGGTCGGGCATCACAGGCTCCTCGTGAAGTGTTCCAGCAGCAGCCGGTTGACGGTCTCGGGCTGTTCGGCGTTGGCGAGGTGCGCCGCCGGGGAAAGCACCTCCAGGCGGGCGCCCGCGACGGCCGCGGCGATCTGCTCCGCGTGCTCCGGGGGAGTGGCCGCGTCCTCGGCGCCCGCGATCACCAGCGTCGGCGCGGTGATCTCGCCCAGCTTCGGCAGCAGGTCCATGCCGGCGATCGCCTCGCAGCAGCCCGCGTAGCCCTCGTCGTCGGCCGCGGCGAGCATGCCGCCGAACTTCTCGACGATTTCCGCCCGCTCGGCCAGGGCCGGGGTGAACCACCTCGGCAGCGACGGCTCGACCATCACCTGCGTGCCCTTCTCCCGCACCAGCGCCGCACGGTCCCGCCACATCGACGCGGGGCCCAGGTCGGCGGAGGTGCAGATCAGCGCGAGCCGGTCGATGCGCTCCGGCGCGTGCTCGGCCAGCCACATGCCGGTCATGCCGCCTAGCGAGACCCCGGCGAAGTGGGCCCGGCGGATGCCGAGGGTGTCCAGCAGCGCGAGCACGTCGCCGCCGAGCTGCTTGAGCGCGTACGGCCCGGGCTTGCCCGCGGTACCGCCGTGGCCGCGCTGGTCGTAGCGCAGCACCTGGAACTCCCGCGCCAGCGCGGGAACCTGCTCGTCCCACAGCGTCAGGTCGGTGCCCAGCGAGTTGGACAGCACGACGACCGGCGCGCCGTCGGGTCCGGTCAGCTCGTAGTTCACGTTCACGGGTTCTCCAATTCGGCGTGTGCGGCCAGGGCGCGGTCGATGAAGGCGGGGGCGGAACCGAGGTAGTCGGCCGGTTCGGTGGCGGCGACGACCTCGGCCTCCGAAAGCACCGTCCGCACCTGCGGATCGGCCAGCAGTTGCGCGCGCAGCGTCGTGCCCTCCTGCACCGCGTGGCGGCACAGCCGGGCGACGAGGGCCTGCGCCTCGGTGCGGCCGAGGCCGGCCATCAGCGGCCCGGTCGCGCTTTCGGCCATCACCAGACCGCCGGTGAGGGCGAGGTTGGTGGCCATCTTCTCGGGGTGCACCTGCAGTTCCGCCAGCAGCCGCCGGGACTGCGCGGCCGCCGCGGCGACCAGGCGCAGCAGTTCGGTCAGCGGCTCCCACTCGGACTGCCAGGCCCCGGCGGCGCGCTCGTACTCCTGCGGCATCGCCGACAGCAGGGTCGCCACCAGGGCGGGCACCCGCCGGGTCGCGGCGGTGATCAGCACCGCCGACACCGGATTCTGCTTGTGCGGCATGGCGGAGGAACCGCCCGCCTTGCCCTCGGCGAGCTCGCCGACCTCGGTCTGCGCGTGCAGCTCGACGTCCAGGGCGATCTTGCCGAGCACCCCGGCCGCGGTGCCCAGCGCCCCGGCCAGTTCGGCGACCCGGGTCCGGTCGGTGTGCCAGGGCACGACGGGTTCGGCCAACCGGAGTTCGGTGGCGAGCAGGCCGATGACCCGGACGCCGTCGGCGCCGAGCGAGGCGAGCGTGCCCGCGGCGCCGCCGAGCTGGACGGCCAGCCGTTCGTCCCGGATGCGGCTGAGCGCGGCGATGGCTTCGTCGAGCGCGGTGAGCCAGCCGGCGCAGCGGCAGCCGAACGTCGTCGGCAACGCCTGTTGCAGCAGCGAGCGGGCGATCATCACGGTGTGCCGGTGCCGTTCGGCGAGCGTCGCGCATTCCGCCGCCACGGCGCGCAGATCCGCGATGATCAGGTCCAGGACGTCGCGCGCCACCAGCATGGCGGCGGTGTCGATCACGTCCTGGCTGGTCGCCCCGCGGTGCACGTGGGGCTTCGCCTCGGCGCTCACCAGCGCGCTCAGGTCGCGCACCAGCGCGATCACCGGCGTCGCCGACGACACCGCGCGCTCGGCGATCGAGCCGACGTCGAACAGCTCGGCCCGGCAGTGCCGGGCGATCTCCTGGGCGGCCGGGACCGGGATGACCCCGGCCTCGGCCTGCGCCGAAGCCAACGCCGCCTCGAAGCGCAGCATCGCCTGCAACCAGGCGGAACCGCTGGTCCGCTCGGCCGCTGCGGGCGTGCCGAACATCGGCCCGAACAGGTCGTCAGACCGCGAAGAAGACTGTTTCGCCATCGCCCTGGATCCGGATGTCGAAGCGGTAGCCGCGGTCATCGGCCGCCGCGACCAGCGTGCCGCGGCGCGCCGGGTCCACTGTAGACAGCACCGGGTCGGCCGCGTTGGCCTGCTCCTCGTCCGGGAAGTAGACGCGGGTGACCACCCGGTTGAGCATGCCGCGGGCCAGCACGGTGACGTCGAGGTGCGGCGCCTCGGTCCCGCCGTCCGGCGTGGGCAGCGGGCCCGGCTTCACGGTGCGGAACCAGAACCCGCCGTCGGCGTCGGTCGGGCACCGGCCGAAGCCCTGCCACGACGAGGACTCCGGGCGAGGGTCGTCGGGGTGGTCGAACCGGCCGTGCTCGTCGGCCTGCCAGATCTCGACCACGCCGTCCGGGATGGGATCGCCGTTGCCGTCGGTGAGCCGCCCGTGCAGCACGAACGCGCCCGGGTGCTCGGCGGCGACGACCTCCTGGCCGCCGTCCCAGAGGATGCCGCCGGGCAGGGCGTAGAACGGGCCGACCGTCTGCGACGGCGTGGTGGCCGGGGGCTTGGGGGCAGCCATCAGTCGTCGTCCTCCTCTTCCTCGTCCTCGAACACCGAGCCCTCCGGGCCGCGCAGCACGATGTCGAACTTGTAGCTCAGCGCCCACTCCGGCACGGTCGTGTCGAGGTCGAAGCGGGAGATCATCCGCTCCCGGGCCTGCTCGTCGCGCACCGAGTTGAAGATCGGGTCCTGGTGGAACAGCGGATCGCCGGGAAAGTACATCTGGGTGATCAGCCGCTGCGTGAACGCCTGCCCGAACAGCGAGAAGTGGATGTGCGCCGGGCGCCACGCGTTGTCGTGGTTGCGCCACGGGTAGGCGCCGGGCTTGATGGTGATGAACTCGTAGTTGCCGTCGGCGTCGGTCATGCACCGGCCGGTGCCGGAGAAGTTCGGGTCCAGCGGCGCCGGGTGCCGGTCGCCCTGGTGCCGGTAGCGGCCGGCGGAGTTGGCCTGCCAGATCTCCACCAGGGTGTTCGGCACGGCTTTGCCGCCGGAGTCCAGCACGCGGCCGCTGACGATGATGCGTTCGCCGAGAGGCTCGCCGTCGTGCTGCACGGTCAGGTCGTGGTCGCGCTCGCCGCAGCGGTCCTGCCCGAGCAGCGGCCCGGTGATCTCGGTGAGGTACTGGGGCAGGTACTGCAGCGGCTGCTTCGGGTAGCGCAGCGCGGACGAGCGGTACTCGGGGGTGTTCAGCGCCGGGTGGGACTGGTCGTCGCTGCCGTACTCCGGCAGGATCAGCCCGGCCGGCGACCGGGTCTCGTGGGGTGTCATCGCAGCTCCTCTTGCGTCCAAGCTGTCAGGCGGGCCGGACGACTGCCAGTCCCGAGCAGTGCACGTCGGTCATTTCGCGCCGCCGATCGTCGCCTTGAGCTCCCGCAGCACCGTCAGCTCGGTCTCGGTCGGCGCCTGCAGCACGGTCGGCTCGTCGACGACCTTCAGCTGCCAGCCCACCGCTTCCCGGGCCTGCTCGACCGTCGCGCCGGGGCTGAGCTGGGTGAGGGTGAGCTCGCAGGTCTCCGGGTCCGGCTCCAGCACGCCCAGGTCGGTGATCACCTTCACCGGGCCGCGGCCGCGCAGACCGAGCTCCTCCCGGTCGCCCTTGCCGGTGCCGTAGCCGACGGAGGTGACGAAGTCGACCTTCTCCACGAAGCTGCGCGGGCTCATCCGCATCACGATGAGCACCTCGCGGCAGGACGCGGCGATCTCGGGCGCGCCACCGGCGCCGGGCAGCCGGACCTTCGGGTTGGCGTAGTCGCCGCCGATCACGGTGGTGTTGATGTTGCCGAAGCGGTCCACCTGCGCGCCGCCGAGGAAGCCGATGTCGATGCGGCCGGGCTGCAGCCAGTAGTTGAAGATCTCCGGCACGCCGATCACGGAGTCGGCGGTGTCGGCCAGCACGCCGTCGCCGATGGACAGCGGCAGCCGGTCGGGCTTGGCGCCGAGCGTGCCCGACTCGTAGATCAGCACCAGGTTCGGGGCGTGCGTGCGGCGCGCCAGGTTCGCGGCGGTGCTGGGGAGGCCGATGCCGACAAAGCACGCCGCGCCGTCGCGCAGGGAGCGGGCGGCGCCGACGGTCATCATCTCGTCGGAGGTGAATTCGGCGGAGCTCATCGGGCACTCCTCTCGGTGCTGAGGACCTCGGTCTCCAGCCAGTTCTCGAACTTCTCGCGGTCCCGGCCGATGGGGTCCCACTGCTGGTAGTAGGCGTTGTCGCGCTCGTAGTAGCCCTGTGCGTAGGACGGGGCGGCGCCGCCGGGCACCTCCGCGACGGCGGTGACCACCCACTGCGGCAGCACCACGGCGCCGGGGCGCGGGGTCAGCTCGTCGACGATCTCCTCGACGGTGACCAGGGAGCGCTTCGAGGCCAGCACGGTCTCCTTCTGCACCCCGGTGATGCCCCACATCTGCACGTTGCCGGCCCGGTCGGCCTGCTGCGCGTGGATGATGCCGACGTCCGGGTTGATCGCCGGGACGGCGGCCAGCCGCTCGCCGGTGAAGGGGCACTCGATCATCTTGATGGTGTCGGTCTGCGCCGGCAGATCGGTGCCCGCGTAGCCGCGCAGCACGGCGAAGGGCAGCCCGGAGGCGCCGGCGGCGTAGCGGTTGGCCATGCCGGCGTGGCTGTGCTCCTCGATCTCCAGCGGCACCGGCCAGGAGTTCTGGATGGCGTCGCGGAAGCGGTGCAGCGATCCGACGCCGGGATTGCCGCCCCAGGAGAAGATCAGCTTCCGCGCGCAGCCCGCCCCGATCAGCTGGTCGTAGACGATGTCGGGCGTCATCCGGACCAGCGTCAGGTCCTTGCGGCGCTGCCGGATGATCTCGTGCCCGGCCGCGACCGGGATCAGGTGGGTGAAGCCCTCCAGGGCCACCGTGTCGCCGTCGTGGACCAGCTCCGCGATGGCCTCGTCGAGCTGCAGGATGCGAGCCACCCCGACCACTCCTCGCTGTGCGCATAGTGAACGTCTGTGCTTTCTGCGAACACTGCGGCAGCGCGCAGAATCAGGTCAAGGGAAGCGCGTGCGGTTTAGCCAGCTCCGGGGCCGTTCGCGGGCATGTGGGGACCGGGCATCGACGAGGGTTCAGCCGACCGGTCGTTCCGGGGCTGCGCGTGCCGCCAGGGCGGCCTGAGGTGGTTGTGCCAGCGCGGTCGCGTCAGAGGTAGCCGGTCTCCGGCAGATCGTCGCCGGGCAGGGCGAAGACGCCGACCGCTGCTTCGGCGGCGGCGGTCGCCTGGAGGTAGCCGGTCTCGCCCCAGGAGAGGAGGTCGCCGGCCTTGCCCGGGTGGACCAGCAGCCGCCGGTAGGTCCGGCCGCTGTCGGGGTCCGGCTCCGGCGGGTGCACGGTGGTGATCAGCGCGGCCATCCGCACCTGGGCGTACGGCGAGATGCCGTCGTCCACGCACTGGTACCCGAGGTAGTGCGGCTCGCCGATGCCGACGGTGACCTCTTCCATGGTCTCCCGCCGCAGGATGTCGACGTACTCGACCTCGCCGGGCTCCGGGCGGCCACCGGGCAGCGAGTGCTTGCTGCCGTCGAGGCGGATGAGCAACCGGCCGTCCGGGACGAAGAGGAACCCGTACACCTGCCGCACCGGCAGGCCCTCGGGCACGGCGCTGGTGTGCCAGGTGAACTTGGGCATCGCTGCGGGTCCCTTCCACGAAGCCGGAAAAAGATCACCCTAGCCGAGGCGCCCCCGGAAACCCCCGATCGCCGCGCCCCGAACCTCGACACCGCAGGAGCCATGCTCCCCGCTCCACCCGTTACCGAACGGCGCCTCGTGCTGCCTCGGTGGCCTTGTGCAGTGAATCCACGAGCAGGTCGCGGTACTTCCCGGCCGTTGCCGGGTCGTCGCCGGTGATCGCATCGTCGATCGCCGACAGCGGCTGGACCGCGTAACCCGTGTACAGGCCCGGCGCGTAGACCATGTGCTTGTACCAGTCCCGGCCGGGCAGGCCTTCCTGCTGGGTCAACGCGCGTTCCTGGGCGATCAGCGCGTCGTTGATGGCGTCGGCGCGCTCGCCGCGAGCGCCGTGCGCTTCGCTCTCCAGCCGTTTGGCCGCCGCGTGCCATTCCCGCGCCGCGGCGTAGGCGGGGGAGAGGTCGACGACCTGGCCGTCGGCCTGCTTCTCGTCCAAGTCCCGCAGATGGCCCTCGACCGCTGTCGCGTAGTCGGAGTAGAGCATCGGCGCGATGTCCGAACCGGCCATGCGCAACGCGAAAGTGCCCGCGTACGCGGCGGACGCCTCGTGGTACCGGTAACCGGGGTCGAGGAACTCGCGCATCATGCGCAGATCGTCGTAGGCGCTGTGGTACTCGCCGCTCGGCGTCGACGTGCCGAACTCGGCGGAGGCGATGCCGAGGTGGTCCAGGAACGGCGTGTAGTCCGAGCCGCTGCCCAGCCGGTCCGGCACCGGGTCCTGCTCGCCCGAAGCCTGCTGCCAGTTCCGGTACAGCGTGCCGTGCTCGGGATCGCGGACGTCCTTGGCGATGTCGGCCAGCACGGCGTCGAGCGCGGGGACCGAGCCTGCGGAGAAGTTCTTGCCGCCGCCCGCGCCGTCCATGTTCAGGTACACCAGGGCGTTCTCCAGCAGGTCGGCGCGGTGCTGTTCGACCCATTCGGTCGCGCCCAGCAGCCCGTACTCCTCGCCGTCCCAGCCGGCCAGCACGATGGTCCGCTCCGGTTGCCAGCCGCGGTCGCGCAGTTCGGCCAGCGCCCGCGCCGCTTCCATCAGCGTCGTCCACCCCGACACGTCGTCCTTGGTGCCGTAGGTCCAGGAGTCGTAGTGCGCCCCCAGGACCACCTTCTGCTCCGGGTGCTTCGAGCCGGGGATCTCGACGATCACGTCGTTGACCGGGATCTGCCGGTAGTCGATGTCCAGGTCGAGGTCGACCCGGGTCGGCCCGGGGCCCACCCGGTAGGTCAGGTCCAGGCCGCCCTGCCATTCCGCCGGTGCCGCCGGGCCTTGCAGCGCGGCCAGCAGGTGCTGGGCCTGGCCGTAGGAGATCGGCGTGGTCGGCACGCTCGTCATGTTCTCCGCGTCCGACGGATCGAGACGCGGTGTGTCTTGTGTGGACGGTCGTCCCGGCGTGAGCGGGTCACCCGGGTACGGAAGATGTACTGCACGCTGCCGCGCTGGATGCCGTCGGCGTTGCGCCACGGCCCGTCCGGGTAGACCTCGCCCCGGGTGAAGCCGTCGTCCGCGGGGTCGGAGTACAGGATCACGCCCGCGGCGCCGTGCTCTTCGGCGACCTTCGACTTCACCCCGCGGAAGCTCTGCCCGTAGCGGGCCAGCACGATCTTGCCCCGGACGTCGACGCCCATCTCGGCGAGCCGCGCGTAGTCGTCCGGCAGGCCGTAGTTGACGTAGACGACGTCCGAGGTGGCTTGCCCGGCCGGCGAATAGGCGTTGTAGCCGACGACCACGTCCTCGAAGTTCTCGTGCCACGGGTAGGGAGGTTCCTTCACCTCCAGCTCCCGCCGCTGCGGGCCGGTCATGGTCACCGCGATGTGCCGCGGCACCGAGGCGTAGACGCTGTAGCTCTCCAGCCTCGCGTTCAGGCCCCACCTGGTCAGCTCGTCCACCGAGTAGTTCGCCCTGCGCTCGGCGCCTTCCGTGCCGACCCGGCCGGGGTAGGTGGACATCGCTTCGCTCATCCGCGCCGCGCTGTCGGCATCGACCTCCCGCTGCAGCGCCCGCTCCCAGGACCGCAGGTCGCCGGGTCCGCCCTGCGCGGTCGCCGGCGAGGTCTGCGCGGTGAGCCCGGCCACGAGCGCCGTGGCCAACGCCGCCGAACCGAACAACCACCTGCGGGGCCGGAGCGGTGCGTGCTGGGACATCCGTCCTCCTGAATGCCGTGGCATGCAGCGAGCAAGATTCGGTTAGCAAGACGAAAGGTACAAAGGGCTATCCGGGCGCACAACGATCACCACTCGTTTGCCCGGGTTACTCCTCGGTCGGGCCACCGACGATGCCGAGTCGGGTGCACGTCGGGGCGTCCAGGTAGTCCAGGGCCAGGCGGCGGAAGACGTAGTCCGGGAAGGAGTGGGCGTAGCCGATGTCCGCATCGGACACCGGGCCGCGCGGCTCGAACTGCATGCCGGCGTACTTCGCCACGTAGGTCTCCAGCGGCACGCCGTGCTGCAGGCCCAGCGAGACGGCGGCGAAGAGGCTGTCCAGGAAGCCGCTGAGTGGGCTGCCCTGCTGCTCCACGCTCACCCAGACCTCGCCGAGCTTCCCGTCCGGGTAGGCGTTGGTGGTCAGGTGGCCCGTGACGCCGCCGATGTCGAACCGGAGGGTGTAGCCGCGGCGGCGGCGCGGCGGGTGCTGCCGGGCAGCGCTCTGATCCATCCGGATGACCCGGCGCCTGCGGCGCGCCGGGGCGTCGGTGCGGGCCATGCCAGGGGTCGCTCCTTCGTGGGGTCGTCCTATATGGACAATGCGGGACGGTACCGCAGCGCCGCACCACCGCCGCGCCCGGGCGGCCGCTTCACGCCCGGCGCCGTGCGCGCAGCGTCCCGTTCGACAGCACCACATCGGTGCCGAACGCGGCGCTGATCCGGGCCAGGGTGGCGCGGAGCCAGTCGGTGTCGGCGGCCGATGCGGGGTGCAGGCACATCTGCCTGGCCTGCATCGGGAGCATGCGCAGGTCGACGAGTTCGCCGCCCGCGTCCAGCGACGCGAAGAACAGCAGACGCAGATCGTCGCGGTACTGCTCGTAGCCCGGGATGCCCTCGTAGTCGTCGATGAAGTCGCCGCAGCCGTAGAGCACGAGCCGGTTGTGGTGGATCTCGATCGGCCGCGGGTGGTGCGAGGAATGCCCGTGCACCACGTGCACCCCGCCGTCGATCAGCCGGTGCGCGAAGCGGACCTGGTCGGCACCGACGCGGTACTGCCAGTTCGTGCCCCAGTGCAGCGAGACGACCACGACGTCGCCGGGCCGGGTCCGCTCGCGGATCTCGCCGGCGATCTCGGCGGCGCGCCGGTCGGAGAGGTCCGGCAGGAAGTTGACGCCCGACCGATTCGCGGTCGCCGCCCAGCTCGCCGGGATACCGCTGCACGCGGCGCCGTAGCCGAAGACCACGACCCGGCCGCGCGGCGTGCCGATCACCGCCGGCCGGCGGGCCTCCGCCGCGTCGTGCCCGGCGCCCACCCAGCGCAGGCCCGCCCCGGACAACGCGTCGAGCGTGTCGTCGAGCCCCCGGCGGCCGAAGTCCAGCACGTGGTTGTTGGCGAGGCTGCAGACGTCCGGATGCCCGGCGGTCAGGCAGCCCACGTTCGCCGGGTTCATCCGGTAGTGCACGCCCTTGCCCGGGGCGAACTCGCCGCTGCAGGTGATGCTGGATTCCAGGTTGATCACCCGCACGTCGGGCGCGGCGACGTCGAGAGCGTGCAGTGCGCCGCCCCATGGCCAGGCGAAGCCGACGGGCTTCGTGATCGGGCCGTTGCGCGCCTCGGCCGCCGCGACGTAGCTGCGCGCGTCGTGCAGGTACGCCTCGTGCAGGCCCGGATCGCCGGGGTGCGGCAGGATCTGGTCGACGCCGCGACCTGGCATCACGTCGCCGCACAGGAAGAGCTGGATCGGGTCCATTCCGCTCACGGCGTCAGCACGATCCAGACCTGACCGGGCGCGGGCAGCAGCGGCTTGCCCGACGGGCCGGTGTAGGTGGCCGCGACATCGGGGGCGGGCCGGGACCAGGTGCCCTCGAACGATCGCCCGTCGCGGAGCACCGAGACCGCGCCGCTACCGATCGTTTCGGCGATCGGGGACGGGTTGCCCGCGGCGTCGCGGATCGCGGACTCGCGGACCTTGACCCGCTCGATCACCACCGTCGGCGGGCCGAGCCGCCCGCCGTCGACGGACACGAACGGCTCCCCGTCCATCGAGGCCAGCCACCGGTGCTCCTCGGCGGACCACTGGAAGCCGACGGTGGCGGAGGGGAAGGTGACCTCGTAGTGGTCCGTCGGCGTGCCGCCGCTGGGAGCCGGCCCGGCGACGATCCGGTTCTGGCCCGGCCAGGGCGCGCCGGGCGGCAGCTTCGCCGGGTCGAGGAACAGGTTGTGCGGGACGGTGCGCGACTCGTCGCGGGTGTAGGCGGCGGGCTGGTGCCCGTCGGAGGCGTCGGTCACCGGGGCCGCCGCGATGAGCGGTAGCAGTTCGGGAGCCGCACCGGAGTACGCGAGCGTCGGGTGGCCGAACTGGGGGAGCAGCTCGGCGTCGGTCTCCCGCGCGCTGCGCACCGGCCCGATCGTCGGCGGCTGGTGCGAGGCGAAGATCGCCAGCAGGCGGCTGTAACCGCCCTCGACCGGCTCGACGTAGATCACGTCGGCGGCACCGATGCCGACCGGCGGCCGGGCATCGGCCACGTTGTCGATCTTCACCGCGAGCACCGGCGGGCCCGGCGGCGGGATCCCGGCGGACGGCGGGGCGGTGCCGCTGGTGGCGGGCTGCTGTTCCGGCGGCGCAGGGGACCCGGCGCGCGGCGTCGAGAACAGGCCGCAGGCGGCCGTGCCGAACACCGCGAGCAGGATCAGCGCCGCTGCGAACAGCGTGCGCGTGCGCCCGCGTCGCATCGTTTCTCCCGGCAATCCCTCCGCGCTCCAGGCTACGCCCGCAGTGCGCCTGCCAGGGCACTAAAGCGGGTCAGCGCCAGGCGAAGACCGGTTGCTCCAGGTCGGCGACGCGGGTGTCCCGGCCGTGCAGCACCACCTCGCGGAACTGGTGCAGGACCGCCGCCGTGGGGGCGTGCACGAGGGTGTCCAGCAGCGGCAGCTGGATGACCGGCCGGTCGGACTCGGCGATGGCCACGAACCGGGGCGCGACGTCCAGCTCGGACAACGTCACCAGGTCCACCCGCGCGACCTCGTCCGGGTTCGGCGACAACTCGGGCGCGGAGCCGATCCACACCACGATCGGCGCGATGACGTAACCGGAGCGCGTCGCGTAGTCGTCGAGCCTCCCCAGCACGTCCTGCTCCGGCGCGGCCACGCCCAGTTCCTCGCGCAGTTCTCGCAGCGCGGCCTGCCGTGCGTCCTCGCCGGGATCGAGCCGCCCGCCCGGCAGCGCGAACTGGCCCGCGTGCGCGCGCAGCGTCGTGGCCCGGCGGGTCAGCCAGACGCCCAGCTCGCCGCCGTCGCTGGCCAGGGTGATCGCGACCGCCGCGGCCCGGCGGCCCTGCAGCGGGATTAGCCTGGTGCGGAACCGGGCCAGGCGGGCCGCGATCTGCCGGCGCGCGTCGTCCGGTCGCTGCGGGAGGGTGGCGAGTTCGTCGGCCATCGCGGTCCTTTCGATCGGGCGCCGGGGGACCGGTCAGCCGGGTGGCAGGCCGCGGCCCAGCAGGTCGAAGGCCTCGTCCAGGAAGTCGTGCAGGTCGGTGTCCGGGTCGGCCTCGTGCCAGGACTGGATCGAACTGCGCATCGCCGTGATCGAGGTGGCCGCCAGCAGCCGGACGTACCGGTCCGCGCGGTCCCGCCCGAGCCGCTGCGCGAGGCCGTCGGCGAGCGCGGCCTCCAGGGCGCGCGAGGCGAGCACGATCCGGCGCAGCGCCTCGGGGTGATCGCGCAGCAGCCGCGCCTGGTCTCGCCAGATGGGCGCGGCCATCGCGGCGTCGATGGCCGCGCCGAGCGCGACGTGCGCCACCTGCAGCGGCGAGCGCTCGGCGGGCTGGGCCAGGATTCGCCGCGCGGTGCTCGCGACGCTCTCCGGATCCCAGGGCACCAGCACTTCTTCCTTCGCGGTGAAGTAGTTGAAGAAGGTGCGCGGGGAGACCTCGGCGCGGGCGCAGATGTCCTCGACGGTGACCGCGTCCATGCCGCGGTCCAGGAACAGCCGGACGGCCGCCTGTTGCAGGGCCTGCCGGGTCGCCCGTTTCTTGCGCTCGCGCAGCCCGCACTCCTGCTCGGCACCCGCGCTGCTCGCGGCCGTCGTCCTGGCCATCGGGGGCGTCCGTTTCTCTCGTCGGGGCGGCCGTCTCAGCCTAGTGCCCGGTTTCCGGCATCTCCGGCAAATCGATGTTGCATCCGTGCATTTTTGCACAGACTGCAGAAATACGTTAGGGTCGCTAACCATCAATGGGTAGTTCTCGCCCTCGGCCGGGCGATCCGAACCAGTGCAGCGCCGCACCCCCGTCCCGTCGTGAGGAGGCTTCTTGACCGAGGCACAGCCGAGCTCACTGGTGCGCACCCTGGCATCGGCGCTGTGGTTCCCGATGTTCTTCATCGTCGGATTCATGGTGTGCTACCTACTGCCCTTCCACGCCCCGGCGCCGCACAACATGCCGGTGGCGGTGGTCGGCGACCAGGCGGCGCAGCACCTCGACGCAGCCTTCGCCCAGGCGATGCCCGGCGGCATCGACGTCACCGCGGTGCCCGACGAGCAGGGCGCGCGCGACGCGATCCTGCAGCGCCAGGTCGTCGCCGCCTACGACCCGGCCGACGGGCAGCTGTTCTACGCGAAGGCCAACGGCTCGGCGCTGATGATGGTGCTGCAGCAGGTGTTCACCCCGATCGCCACGGCCGCGGGCCACCACCTGGCGCTCGTCGACCTCGCCCCGCCCGCGCCCGGCGACGTCATGGGCACCGGCCTCTTCTACGTCCTGCTGGCGATGAACATCCCGCCCTACATCACGGTGATGATGCTGCTGCGCGCCGCGCTGACCACCCGGCAGAAACTGCTGGCGCTGGCCGGAGTCGGCGCGTTCGCCTCCGTGGTGTGCTACTTCGCCGCGCTGTCGATGGACGTGATCTACAACGAACCGGTCCTGATGCTGATCGGATTCCTGCTCACCCAGGCGGTCGCGTGGACCACGTTCGGGCTCGTGCCGTTCGTGAAGCAGTTCATCCCCGGCGTGGCCATGGGACTGTTCGTGCTGCTGAGCATGCCCTCCAGCAGCGGCGCCATCCCGAAGGAACTGGTGCCGGTGTTCTTCCAGTCGCTGCACCGGTTCCTGCCGCTCGGGCAGGCCGTGGACTCGATGCGCGGCGTCCTGTACTTCAACGGCGCGGGAGCCCTGCCCGCCGTCCTCGGCCTGGTCGCCTGGTGCGCGCTGGGCGTCCTGCTGGTGGTGTTCAACCAGCTTCGCATGAAGCGGAAGAAGGCCGCGGACCCGGAAGCGGTCACCACCGCGGGCACCTACGAGCACGAGGACGACAGCGAAGTCGTGGTGGACCCGGCGATCGAAGCGCCCCGGCCCAAGCACCACCACACCCTGACCGGCACCGTGCGGGCCGCCGGTGGCGAGCCGGTGCCCGGCGCCATCGTGACCGTCACCGACCCGACCGGCGGTCAGCTGGCGCACCTGGTGACCTCGAACTCGGGCGAGTACGAGGTGCACGACCTGCCCCGGCAGTACGTCACGGTGGTCGTCTCCGCGCCGGGCATGCGACCGGCGGTGGACCGGGTCGCGGTGCGGCCGGGACGCATCGCCGGCTACGACTTCGTCCTGGAACCGGAAGCCCGGCACCACCGGATGGCCGGTGCGCGCTGATCAGCCGCCGGCCGGCGGGTGGCGCACGATCAGGACCTCCCTGAGATCCGCCACCGCGCTGCCGTCGTCTCGGGTGACGACGGTTTCGCGGACCACGAACTCCAGTCGGCCGTTCTTCTTGGCGTAGACGTCGGCGATCACCGGGCGCAGCACCAGGGTGTCGCCGGCGTGGGCGATGGAGTGGTAGGTGAACGCCTGCTCGCCGTGCAGGACGTGGCGCAGGTCGACGCCGAGATCGGCTATGAAGCCGAAGGAGTCCGGCCCTTGCAGGGTTAGGCCGAACAGGAATGTCGGCGGCACCGGGAGATCTGGGTGGCCTGCTGCTCGGGCGGCCGATCGGTCGGTGTAGATCGGGTCCGTTTCACCTATCGACGCGGCGAACTGTTGGAGGCGGCCCGGTTCTATCTCTGCCTTGATCTCCGGGAGGGGCTTGCCGATCACCGTTGGATCGATCGCCATCTTTTTGGCGTCCTTTGCTGGGTGGGGGTGGTTGGGATCGTACGGGGTTTGGGGGTGGTTGGGGTTGGGGCTTTTAGAGGTTCGGTGTGTTTGGGGCCATCCCCGCGATGGGTGGATTGTTGGTGCTGCGTGCCGGAGGTCAAGCCCGGCCTGGCGGCCGCCCCTTCGGGGTTTCAGGCTTGACATCCGGCCCGCAGCCCCTGGGCGGCTTTGTATCGCGGGGATGGCCCGGGGTGGGCTGGCTCGTTGGGGGCTTGCGTTGCGGGGTGGCGGGTTTCGGGTTGGCCGGGGCTGGTGGGGGTTTGGTTTCGGGTGATCCGTCGCAGGGGTTGGGTTGCGTGGGGATGGCGCGATTTCGTGGGTACTCGGCCCTGGTCGCCGGGCATGGTGTGCGCGGCCGGTGGCGGTGCGGGGTTTGGTGGTGGATGCGGGTCGCCTTCGGCGTGTCGTGGCCGTTTCTCTTGGCGCGACTCGATTTTCGCCGTCTTTGGTGGGGTGTTTCACCTGATCAAGCGACCATAAAAACAGTGCGAACACGCGTTCGAGTGCAGGAGAATGGAGGTATGACACCGCTACTGAACACCCAGGACACGACAGTTGAGGCCATGCCTCCACAGTCGGCGGTGTCGTGCACCGATGCTGAACTCGCCACCCGCATTCAGAGGCTGGAGAAGGAGATGCGGGTGCTGCTGTGGGAACAGCTGCGGTGCATCGCTGAAGCCGACCATCGCGCCATCCACACCGACACCACCGCCCGGTCGCTGCAGGTCTGGTTGCAGGGGCTTCTCAATATCGACCCGCGTGACGCGAAAACCCGCGTCACAGTCGCCCGCAACGTCGAAGACCGGCAAACCTTCCACGGCGAGACGATGCCCCCGGACATGCCCGACACCGCCGCCGCCTTGTCTGAGGGCGCGATCGGGCTGGACCACGCGCGTGTCATCGTCAACGGAATCCGGCGTCTGCCCGAGTACGCCCGCTGCCACCAGGTCGCTGAGGTGGAATCAACGCTTGCGGGGTATGCGCGGACGATGCCGCCGAGGGAGTTGGAGAAACTTGCCGAACGCATCCGCTACCTCCTCGACCAGGACGGTGCGTTCCGCGATGAGGAAGCCCAGCACGACGCACGCGAGTTGCACTACGCGACCACCCGGGACGGCATGACCGTCATCAAAGCGAAACTGGACCGGGAGACCGGGGCGAAGTTCGCCGCGTTGATCGAGCCCCTCGCCGCACCCCACCCTGAGGTTGATGGGGAGAAGGATCCTCGCACTGCGGGGCAGCGGAACGCCGACGGCTTCGCCACGCTACTGGACTTGGCGTTGGACCACGACGGAATGCCCCGCACCGGTGGACAACGACCGCAGATGACGATCGCTATCGACTTCGAGGACTTGAAGCGGGGCTTGGAGGTCATCGGCGAGGACGGCATGCCCGGCACCCTCAACACCGAACGCGCCATCACCGCCCACAACGCACGCCGCATCGCCTGCGACGCCGAAATCCTGCCCATCATCCTCGACGGCGACAGCCTCCCACTGGACGTCGGCAGGACGAAACGCACCGCACCCACCCACATCCGCACCGCACTACTCCGCCGCGACGGCGCATGCGCCTTCCCAGGATGCGACCGACCGCCGGGAACACCCGAAGCACACCACGTCCAGCACTGGGTCGACGGCGGCGCCACCGACCTGGACAACATGGTCATGCTCTGCGCACACCATCACCGCACGCTTCACAACCAGAGGTGGGACATCGCCATGCGCGATGGGCGGCCCGAGTTCATCCCACCGCCCACAGTGGACCCCAGGCGAACACCCAGACCAGGTGGCAGAGGCACTGGGGACTGTAAGTTCTGCGGTGTAACTGTCCACAGTGGAGGATAGTGCACCATGAGTGATCAGAGCAAGGACGCGTCGCTGCAGGTCTCGCCGGTG
>NZ_JBWKKH010000016.1:112381-198720 GCF_056431645.1 Saccharopolyspora sp. NPDC045839 | reverse complement strand
AAGCTCCCCAGCGCTGATGGTACTGCACTCGACAGGGTGTGGGAGAGTAAGACACCGCCGACACATTATTTGAGAAGGGTCCCTTCTCTTCCGGTAGAACGGAAGAGAAGGGACCCTTTTTATTTGCCATCGACGGAGCATCATCGGGTGGCGGACGGCCGCGGTCGCGGCCGAACCACCACCCGTTCAAGGCTCAGGAAGCCAGCTTGCGTCGGAGGAGTTCGAAGCACAGCACCGCTGCGGCGCTGGCGACGTTGAGCGATTCCACCCCACCGGCCATCGGAATGGACAACGGCTGGGCGACTCGCGCCTGCACGTCTTCTGAAAGCCCCGCGGTTTCGCTGCCCAGCACGAACACCGCGCGCGGTCCGAAGTCGGCGTCGAAGATGCTCTCCTCCGCGGAGGCTTCGAGCGCGAACAACGGGTAGCCGGCCTCGGTCAACAGCTCCGCGGCCTCGCCGGCGGTCCGGGTCCGCAGGACCGGGGCGTGGAACGCCACTCCGGCCGAAGCCTTGATGACCAGCGGGTCGAGGCTGGCGACGCCGCGGTGCGGCACCACGATCCCGTCGATTCCGGCCGCGGTCGCGGTGCGCAGGATCATGCCCACGTTCGCCGGCGTCGTCAGACCGTCAAGCAGCAGGATGGTTCGCGGTGCGTGCGCGGGGTCGGCGAGCGCGTCCGAGAGCGGCCGCATCTTCCGCGCCACCACGTCGGCCAGCACGCCCTGGTCGTGCCGGCCGTTCCCGGCCAGCACCTTCACCCGGTGCGCGCTCGCGCGCTGGACTCGCACCGCGCGGTCGGCGGCGGCCTCCTGGATCTCGTCGATGATCGAGCCGCGCAGCCCCTCGGCGAGGATCACCTTGTCCACGCGCAGGTCGTAGTCCGTCAACGCCTCCAGCACCGGCTTGCGGCCGTAAACGGTGACGAATCGATCTTTAGGGGAAACTTCGCTGGTCACGCTTCCAAGTGTCACATGCTCCGCCGCGCCCTCCTCGACTGGAACCCCTCGGGATCCGGCGGCTCGTGTGCCAGGATCGCGGACATGTCCGATCGTCTCTCCGCAGTCGACGCCTCGTTCCTCTACCTGGAGGACTACACGACGCCGATGCACGTCGGTGGCGTCGCGGTGTTCCGGCGCCCGCGCACCGGGTTCGACTACGACAAGGTGTTGGCGCTGATCGACCGCCGGCTGGGCTTGGTGCCGAGATACCGGCAGCGGGTGATGCAGGTTCCGGGCGGATTGGTGCGTCCGGTGTGGGTGGACGACCAGGACTTCGACATCACCTACCACGTGCGGCGGTCGGCGCTGCCCAAGCCGGGCAACGACGATCAGCTGCACGACCTGGCCGCGCGGTTGATGTCCCGCAAGCTCGACCCCACCCGGCCGCTGTGGGAGATCTACCTGGTGGAGGGGCTGTCCAAGAACCGGGTGGCGGTGATCACCAAGACGCACCAGGCGATGGTCGACGGCATCGGCGCGATCGACATCGGCCAGGTGATCCTGGACGTGGAGCGCGACCGGCAGGTTCCGGACGCCGATGAGCTGTGGATGCCGCGCCCGGAGCCGAGCCTCGCGGAGCTGGTGGTCGAGGCGATGACCGACGCCGTGCAACGTCCCGGCGAGGTGGTGGAGAACGTTCGGGCGGCGGTGGTCGACGCCACCGCGACGGTCCAGAAGATCACGCGGGCTCTCGGCGGTGTCGCCTCCGCGCTGCGCACCGCGGTGGTCCCTGCACCGAGCGGGCCGTTGAACGCGCCGACCTCCACCCAGCGCCGGTTCGCCGTCGCGCGAGCCAAGCTCGACGACTTCCGCGCCGTCCGCCAAGCTCACGGCAGCACCGTCAACGATGTGGTGCTGGCGGTGGTGACCGGTGCGCTGCGGAACTGGTTGTTGTCCCGCGGCGAAGTGGTGTCCCCGTCGACGACGCTGCGCGCGATGGTGCCGGTGTCGGTGCGTTCCGACGACGCCGAGGCCCGCGCGACGTACCCGGAGACCGGCAGCCTGCCGGTCGGGTCGGTCGGCAGCAAGGTGTCGGCGTACCTGGTGGATCTGCCGGTGGGCGAGGGGAATCCGATCGTCCGGCTGCACCAGGTCAGCCATGCCATGCGCGCGCACGCGGAGTCCGGGCAGTCGGTGGCGGCCGGTGCGCTGGTCAAGGTGTCCGGGTTCGCGCCGCCGACCCTGCACGCGTTGGGGGCACGGGTCGCGAACCAGTTCTCGGACCGATTGTTCAACGTGTTGGTGACCAACGTTCCGGGACCGCAGGTGCCGTTGTACGCGGCGGGAGCGAGGATGATGGAGATGTTCCCGGTGGTGCCGTTGGCCAAGAACCAGTCGCTGTCGGTAGGCGTTACCTCCTACGACGGCGGCGTGTACTTCGGCTTGAACGCGGATCGGGATGCGATGCCCGATGTGGACGTGTTGGCGGCGATGATCGGAGAAGCAGTGGACGAGATGATCGGGACGGTCGACGCATGAGGGTTTACCTGCCCGCCACGGTGCCGATGTTGCGGCGACTGGTGGAGGAGAAGCAGTTGCAGCCGTTGGGTGGGACGGCGTTCGCATTGACGCCGGCGCTGCGCGAGTCCTACGCCAGTGGTGACACGGAGGAGCTGGAGTACGCGGCGATGCGGGAGGCCGCTCGGGCGTCGCTTCGGTTGATCGGTGGTGACCTGGGCGCGGGCGAGAAGGTCGAGCTCCGCCGGGTGGTGATCTCCGCCGATGTCGACGACGTGACGCTGCGACCCGACCTGGACCACGCTGTGGTGAAGGTGTCCGGGCCGGTGCAGTGGAAGAAGATCGCGGCGGTGCACGTGGACGCCACGGAAGCGGAGGACGCGGTGCGCGCCGCGGCGGAGGTCATCGACGCCGCCGACCTCGGCGATCCGGACGCGGACTTCATCCTGGGCGAGGCGGAGGACCACGAACTCGCCTGGTACGCCCCGCAAGAGGCGCCGTTCCTGCTGGAGCTGATGTAGCGACCGGGTGGTGCGGCCCGGGCGAGTCGCCTCGGGCCGCACCGCGGTTTCAGCGCTTTTCCTGAACCTGGTCGGCCGGCGGCACGGTGATCTGGACCGGCTTGCCCCAGTCGCTGTAGCGCACCGTCATGGTCGACTCGGGGATCTGCTGGCCGGCCACGGTGAGGGCAGGGGTGGTCGAGTCGGCCTTCAGCGGCAGGCCCTCGGCGTCCACCCACACGGTCTGCTTGAGCTCGGTGACCCCGGCGTCGACCAGCGCCTGGAACGCCGGCTTCTCCTCGGGCTTGGCGCCGGCGACGGCTTCCTTGAGGTCGGTCACGATCTCGTAGCGGGTCGCCTCCTGGCCGTCGACCTGCTCCTTGGCGCTGGAGGTGATCTTGGACCCGGACGGGAGCATGGACTCGAAGTCGTTGATCTTGCCCAGCTGGCCGAGCTGCTGCGCCATCGAGTCGTTGGCGGCCATCTTCAGCCACGGCTTGCTCGGGTCACCGGAGAGCTGGGCCAGTTCCGGGCTCTTGATGTACATCCCGTCCTTGGTGAACACCATCTCGGTCGCCCCGGTGCAGGCCATCTCGGTCTGCGCGATGTCGAGCTGGCACTTCGTGGAGCCGAGGGCCTGAACGGCGCCGGTGCCCTCGAAGGACACCGTCACGGTCTTCTTCGCGTCCATGCTGGACTTCGCCGAGCTGATCAGCGACGAGATGTCCTTGAACGGCGAGCTGGAGCTCTCGGTCTGCTCCTGACCGGCGTTGCCCGGGTTGGCTGGCGTGCCGCCCTGGCTGCAGGCGCCCAGGGTGATCGCCAACGCTGCTGCGGACAGGGCGACTGTGGTGCGGCGCACGGGATTTCCTCTCTGCATGAAGAGTGCAATGCCTGAAAAGTAACAGTTCTTCATGCCTCTTCCGGGCGTTTTGCGGGAAGTGCGGTCACCGCGGCGGCTGCTGCGCCTGCGGCGGCAGGGTGTCGAAAACGCCGATCTGCCCGGCGGGCGGGACCGGGATTTCGGTGGGGGCGCCCCAGTCGCGGTAGGTCGAGGTCAGCGACACCTCGCCGGCCTGGGCGACCTCCTGGTCGGCGGCGAACCGCGCGGGCAGGCCGGAATCGTCGAGCCACAGCTGGTAGCCGAGCTCCGGCTCGCCGGCCTCGGCGGCCTGCCGGAACCGGTCGCGCTGCTGCGGATCGTCGGCCACGTCGGCGGCCTGCGAGGTGATGATCCGCAGCTCGTAGCGGGTGGCGGGCTTGCCGTCGACGGTGTCGGGCGAGCTGGTCTGGATGCGGGTGGCGGGCTCGACGCCGGTGAAGGCGGCGCGCGGGTCGACCGCATCGTGCAGCTGGTCCAGCGCCGGGCCGAGGAGCTTGTCGCCGAAGTCGGCGCCACCGGGTGTGATCTTCAGCCAGGGCTTGTCCGGCTCGGGCCGCACCAGCGGGGTCCGCAGGTAGCCGACACCATCCATGATGGACAGTGAGAGGCGCTGCGGGGACCGGTTCCCGGGCGTTCTGGTCTGGCCTTCGAAGGCGAGATCGGCTCGCGGGCCCCGGTAGCGGACGGCGCCTTCGGCGGTCAGTTCGCCCACCACGCCGAGGCTTCCGCGCACGCTGCTGTGCACGCTGCCGCGTTCGCTGATCTTGTCGATGACCTGCGACAACATGGCATCCGCTCGCGGGCGGGGGTCGGGGCGGGCGGCCATCAGCGGCCCGGGCCGCGGCGGTGGTTCGGCGCCGCAGGCGCCTAGCGCGGCGATCAGGGCGAGACCGGCGGACAACACCGCGGTCCTGGTGCTGGCTCGTGGCATCGGGCGAGCTCCTCGGGCCGTGTCAGCGTGCGGTGGCCGAATCGTCCGCGCGGTCAAGGAAAAACCCGCATCGGACGCCGAGATCCACGCTAACAACGAAGTCGTCACACCACAGGGGACGATCGAACCTCGTTCGGGGGATCAGACCTCGTCGAGCCCGGCCCGGGAGCGCAGCAGGCGGCGCAGCGAGGCGAGCTGCTCGACGCTGCCGCCGTCGGCGGCATAGGTGTCCAGGTGGCAGTCCGGATCGTCGGAACCACCGAGGTGGCCGCAGTTCGGCGGGCATTCCTCCGCCGCCTCGGCGAAGCCTTCGAACGCGGCGATCACGTCGTCGGGGGTGACGTGCGCCAGGCCGAACGAGCGGATGCCCGGGGTGTCCACCACCCAGCCCCGGCCGGGCAGCGGCAGCGCGACCGCCGAGGTCGAGGTGTGCCGGCCCTTGCCGACGCCGCTGACCTCGCCGGTCGCCCGGTCGGCCGCCGGCACCAACCGGTTGACCAATGTGGACTTGCCGACGCCGGAGTGGCCGACCAGCGCGGACACCCGGTCCGCGAGCAGCGCGCGGAGTTCCTCGGGTTCGCAGTCCTGGCGGGTGATCGTGATCGGCATGTCCAGGGAGGAGTACGTGGCGATCCACTCGCCGGGATCGGCGAGGTCGGCCTTGGTCAGGCACAGCACCGGCGTCAGCCCGCCCGCGTAGGCGGCGACCAGGCAGCGGTCGATGAAGCCGGGCCGCGGCGGCGGATCGGCCAGCGCGGCCACGATGATCAGCTGTTCGGCGTTGGCGACCACGACCCGCTCGTACGGGTCGGTGTCGTCGGCGGTGCGGCGCAACACGCTGGTGCGGTCGTCGACCCGCACGATCCGGGCCAGCGTGTCGGGCTTGCCGGAGATGTCACCGACCAGGCCGACGCGGTCGCCGACCACCACCGGCGTGCGGCCCAACTCACGCGCCCGCATGGCGGTGACCAGCCGGTCCGGGTTCCCGTCCAGCGCGCACGTCCACCGGCCGCGGTCGACCGCGACCACCATCGCGACCGCCGCGCCCTCGTGCTTGGGGCGCTGCTTGCTGCGCGGACGGCTGCCCCGGCGCCCGGGGCGCACCCGCACATCGGACTCGTCCAGATCCCGCCAACCGCGCTTGCGCATCAGGCCGCCCCCGCGCTCACGCCGATTCCCCGAGCATCGCCGCCCACATCCCGGGGAAGTCTGGGATCGTCTTGGCGGTCGTCGCGATGTCCTCGACGACCACGCCGGGCACCTTCAGCCCGAGGATCGCCCCGGCCGTGGCCATCCGGTGGTCGGCGTAGGAATGCCAGCTCCCGCCGGTCAGCGGCCGCGGCTCGACCAGCAGCCCGTCCTCGGTCTGCTCGACCGCGCCGCCGAGCTTGGTGAGCTCGTTCTGCAGCGCGGCGAGCCGGTCGGTCTCGTGGCCGCGCAGGTGCGCGATGCCGCGCAGCCGCGAGCGGCCGGTCGCGAAGGCGGCCAGCGCCGCGACGGTCGGGGTGAGCTCGCCGACGTCGTGCAGGTCGATGTCGACCGGGGTGAGCTCGGCGGGTCCGGTGACGGTCAGCCCGGCCTCGGTGCGCTCCACCTGCGCGCCCATCCGGCTCAGGATGTCGCGGATGGCGTCGCCGGCCTGCGTGGTCTGCGCCGGCCAACCGGGCACGGTCACGGTGCCGCCGGTCACCGCCGCGGCGGCGAGGAACGGGGTGGCGTTGGACAGGTCGGGTTCGATCTCGACGTCCAGCGCGCGGATCTCGCCCGGCGCCACCCGCCAGGTGTTCGGTTCCCGGTCGTCGACGTCGACGTCGACGCCGGCAGCGCGCAGCATCGCCACGGTCATCTCGATGTGCGGCAGCGAGGGCACCGGCTCACCCTCGTGCAGCACCGTGACGCCCTGCTCGAACCGCGGCGCGGAAAGCAGCAGCCCGGAGACGAACTGCGACGACGCGGAAGCGTCGATGGTGACCGTGCCGCCGGTGAGCTTCCCCGTGCCGTGCACGTCGAACGGCAGCGCGCTGCCGCTGATGTCGGCGCCCAGCTCGCGCAGCGCGTCGAGGACCGTGCCCAGCGGCCGCTGGCGGGCCTGCGGGTCGCCGTCGAAGGTGACCCGGCCGGCGGCGAGGGCCGCCACCGGCGGCACGAACCGCATGACCGTGCCGGCCAGGCCGCAGTCGACCTCGGCCGGTCCCCGCAGGTCGCCCGGCGCGACCTGCCACGAGCCGTCCGGCCCGTCCTGGATCTCGACCCCGAGGGCGCGCAGCGCCCCGGCCATGAGCTCGGTGTCCCGGCTGCGCAGCGGGGCGCGCAGCGTCGACGGGCCGTCGGCGAGCGCGGCGAGCACCAGCGCGCGGTTGGTGATGGACTTCGAACCGGGCACCGGGACGGTCGCGTGCACGGCGCCGCGGGCGACCGGAGCAGGCCAGAGCTGGGTCATAGGGCAATGATCCCCCACCCGGCTCCCCGATTTCAGCGGCGGGGGCAATCCGGCCGTGCCGCTCGCCTGCGGCGATGCGGCCTGACAGGATGAGGACGACCGCTCGACCACGAGGCGATGGAGGTCCGACCAGGCATGTGCGGCAGGTACGCCTCCACGAAGGATCCGGGCAAGCTCGCGGCGGAGTTCGCGGCGCTGGACGCCACCGGCGGCGCCGCGCCGGGAGCGGATTTCAACGTCGCGCCGACCAAGAACGTGTTCACCGTGGTGCAGCGGCATCCCCGAGACGATGCCGGTGAACGCGAGCTCGATCGAACCGAGCGCACCATCCGGGTGATGCGGTGGGGCCTGGTGCCGATGTGGGCGAAGGACAAGTCCATCGGCAGCCGGATGATCAACGCGAAGTCGGAGACGGTGACGACGAAGCCGGCCTTCCGCACGTCGATCAAGCGCTACCGGTGCCTGCTGCCCGCCGACGGCTGGTACGAGTGGAAGCGCGAGGGCGGCCGCAAGCAGCCGTTCTTCATGACCTCCCCGGACGGCTCCAGCCTGGCGATGGCCGGGATCTACGCCACCTGGCGCGATCCGCAGGCCGAGGACGCGCCGCCGCTGGTGACCTGCTCGGTGCTCACCACCAGCGCGCTCGGGCAGCTGTCCGAGGTGCACGACCGGATGCCGTTGCTGCTGCCGGCGACGGCGTGGGACGAGTGGCTCGACCCGGACCAGCCGGACGTCGCCGACCTGCTCGGCGCGCCGTCGCGGGAGCTCGTCGACGGCCTGGAGATCCGCCCGGTGTCGACCGCGGTCAACAACGTCCGCAACAACGGTGCCGAACTCCTGGAACGCGTGTCGCTCGATGCGCAACCGCAGGCGGTAGGTTTGGATCCGGAAGCGAAGTGAGCGGTTCGGGCGCGGGGTGAGTTCTGATGTGTGGTCGGTACGCCGTCCGGCACGACCCGGCGGCGCTGGCCGAGGAATTCGCGGCGACGGATCGCACGGCCGGGGTCGTCGGGGCGGACTTCAACGTGACGCCGACCAAGACGGTGCCGATCGTCGTGCAGCGCGGTGCCGAGCGCAGCGTCCGTCCGGTGCGCTGGGGCCTGGTGCCGACCTGGGCGAAGGAGATCGGCAGTGGCCCGCCCATGATCAACGCGCGCGCCGAGTCCATCACCACCAAACCCGCCTTCGCGGACTCGGCGCGGCGCCGCCGCTGCCTGATGCCCGCCACCGGCTGGTACGAGTGGCAGCCCGGTGACCAGCGGCGACAGCCCTACCTGTGCACTCGCGGGGACGGCGAAAGCCTGGCGATGGCCGCGGTGTTCTCCGCGTGGTGGGCGCCGGACTCGACCGACCAGCCGCTGGTGACCTGCGCGGTCGTCACCACCGATGCCGTCGGCGAGCTCGCCGGTATCCACCACCGCATGCCGCTGGTGCTGCCGAGGCACCGCTGGGCGGACTGGCTCGATCCGCAGCGCACCGAGATCGCGGACCTGCTGGAACCCGAACCGGAGGTGCTCGCCGACCTGGCGATCCACCCCGTCTCCACCGAGGTGAACAGCATGCGCAACAACCATCCTGACCTGCTGGAACGAGTCGAACCGGCGCCCGCGCCCGCCGAACAAGCCGCGCTGTTCGAGTCATGACCAAGGTCGAGGTCGAGACGCCGCACGGCCCGGCCAGGGCCGAGCTGCACTGCGCGGAGGAGGGGCGCGCCGCGCTGCTGCTCGGGCACGGCGCGGGCGGTGGGATCGCCGCGCCCGACCTGGTTGCGGTCACGCGGGCCGCGACGGAAGCCGGCGTGCACGTGGCGCTGGTCGAGCAGCCCTACCGGGTGGCCGGCCGCCGGGCGCCCGCCCCGGCCAAACAGCTGGACGCGGCCTGGCTCGCCGTGGTGGAGGACCTCGGCGAGCGCTGGTTCGCCGACCTCCCGCTGATCTTCGGCGGCAGGTCCTCGGGGGCGCGCGTCGCCTGCCGCACCGCGGAGGCGGGCGCCGCGTCGGCGGTGCTGTGCCTGGCGTTCCCGGTGCACCCGCCCGGCAAGCCGGAGAAGTCGCGGCTGGGCGAGCTCGACGGGGTGGAGGCCCCGGTGCTGGTGGTGCAGGGCGAGCGGGACGCGTTCGGCCAGCCGGAACCGTCGCACAACCGCGAGGTGGTGCTGGTGCCCGGCGACCACTCGCTGAAGGCCGACGTGGACGCCGTGTTCCGCGCCGCGCAGGAGTGGCTCGGCCGGATTCTCCGCCTCATCGACTAGCACTCGGAATAGTTGTGACCGGGGGCACGATTCCGGCGGCCGATTCGTCCGCTCGAAAGCGCCGCGTTGCCGGTTCTGCCCGGATGCCGCAACATCGGTGCGGTACTGCGGGGATTTGTTTCTCCCGGCCGCCCGGAATCGCGGTCGGGGTGTGAATCGCTCTGCGAAAAGCGAATTCGGCTGCGATCTCGTCGATGCTCCCGGGCAGGAGGAATGCCCCGGCCTGTCCGGGCCCCGGTGCGGCTGTTGCGCGGCAGCCGCACCAACGCCCGGGGGAGCGGTCCGTCCGCTCCCCCGGGGCGGTCAGCCGGCGATGTCGGCGACGCGGGCGTCGAGCAGCCGGACCAGATCGTCGGCCGCCAGCTCGATCTCCAGGCCGCGCCGCCCGGCGCTGCAGTAGATCGTGTCGAACCCGGTCGCCGACGCGTCGATCACGACCGGGAGCCGTTTCTTCTGGCCGAGCGGGGAAATCCCGCCCGCGACGTAGCCGGTGGCGCGTTCGGCGTCGGCGATCTCGGCCATCTTCGCCTTCTTCCCGCCGACGGCGGCGGCGAGCGCTTTGAGATCGAGCTGGCCGGTGACCGGCACCACGCCCACGGCGAGCTTCCCGTCGACATCCGCGACCAGCGTCTTGAAGATCCGCTCCGGTGGCTGGCCGAGCGCCTCGGCGGCTTCCAGGCCGAACGACTCGGCGCGGGGATCGTGTTCGTACGCGTGAACCTGGTGCGGGATGCGCCGCTTGCTCAACAGCGCCGTAGCCGGGGTGCCCTTGCCTGCCATGAGCGTCACTTTAGAAGGCCGGAATATCTCCCGGCGCCCATTGCGTTGGACGGGGCGTGACGATGGACTCGACGAACACCTGCGTGCTGGACCGCCCCGAGCGTGCGCCGCTATCACCACCGGGAAATGGCAGGCGAGCACGGGTATCCTCGAATGCGGACCATGCGGAGGATCGCATGGGTTCGTCGCCTGCAGTCACCTCGTCCAGGCGGCGGGAAAGGAGCCCGGTGCCAAGCACCCCAGAGCACCCGGACACAACCGGGCGGCCCGGCGACGTCGGGCGGCTCAGCACTGCCGACACCGATGCACCGGTCGACTCCGCCGTGGTCGACCGCGGTGAGGAGACCGACGAGCAGCGCGCGGCCCGCTTCGAGCGGGACGCGATGCCGCTGCTGGACCAGCTCTACGGCGCGGCGCTGCGGATGACCCGCAACGCGCAGGACGCCGAGGACCTGGTCCAGGAGACCTACCTCAAGGCCTTCTCCGCGTTCAAGTCGTTCGCGCAGGGCACGAACCTCAAGGCCTGGCTGTACAGGATTCTCACGAACACCTACATCAACGGTTACCGCAAGCGGCAGCGGCAGCCCCAGCAGCAGCCGACCGACGAGATCGCCGACTGGCAGCTCGCGCAGGCGGAGAACCACACCTCCAGCGGCCTGCGCTCGGCCGAGGTCGAGGCGCTCGACCGGCTGCCGGACACCGATGTGAAGGCAGCTCTCCAGCAGCTGGCCGAAGAGTTCCGCATGGTCGTCTACCTCGCGGACGTGGAAGGCTTCGCCTACAAGGAGATCGCCGAGATCATGGGCACCCCGATCGGCACCGTGATGTCGAGGTTGCACCGTGGTCGCCGGCAGCTGCGTGAGATGCTCACCGACGTCGCCCGTGATCGCGGCTTCTTGCGGCAGAACCAGCGGGAGGTGAGCACCAAATGAACTGCGGTGGGCCGGACGAAGCCTCCTGCGAGGACGTGCTCGCTGAAGTGTGGCTTTTCCTGGACAACGAGTGCGACCAGCAGCGGCGCGCCGCCGTGCAGCAGCACCTCGACGGGTGCGGGAGTTGCCTCGAGCACTTCGGCATCGAGGAGCACATCAAGGCGCTGCTGCACCGCAAGTGCAGCGGTGAGCACGCACCCGTGGAGCTGAAGGCCCGGCTGCGGGCCTCCATCCGCGAGGCCGTCCTGGAGAAGGCGGAAGTGACCGTCGAGCGAGGCCCCGAAGGCACCTCGGTGGAAGTGCGGGCGAAGCGAACTTCGGCTGAATGACCCGCAAGACGACGAATGGCCCCGGACCGAGTGGTCCGGGGCCATTCGAGCTTTCGACGGCTGGTGCCGTCGCGCTCACGAGCCGTTGGGGCGCTTGCCGTGGTTGGCCTTGTTCTTGCGCCGGTCCTTCTTCTTGCGGGCACGCTTACCCATGGCAACTCCCTAAAGTTCGCTTTCGACCAGTCCGACCGTGCGCAGGTCTTCACGACCACCCGGTCTCCGCTGGGGTTTCGAGCATCCAGTTTGACATGTCCGCTACCTGCCGCCGGCGGGTGGTTCCGGTCATGGTTTCCTAATCAGGGGCCTACCGGGTCCGCGACGAGGAGGAGCGCATGGCCGAGGAGATCCGCGCCGAGATGGTCGCCAACGTGATGACGGTGTCGGTGGCTGAAGGCGACTCGGTCAGCGACGGTGACTCGCTGGTGCTGCTGGAGTCCATGAAGATGGAGATCCCGGTGCTCAGCGAGGTGTCGGGGACGGTCAGTACGGTTGCCGTCAAGCCGGGCGACGTGGTCCAGGAAGGCGATCTCATCGCGGTCGTGGAGTGACGCGACCGCGCCGACCCAGAGAGGCGGATCTTGTCCACGCTGAGTGATCTGCTCGCCGAGCACACCGGGTTGTCCGGCACCGCCGCGGACCACCTGCAGCTCGTGGTCGCCGAGTGGCAGCTGCTGTCCGACCTGTCGTTCGCCGATTTCCTGCTCTGGGTTCCGATCGGGCCGCAGGACGCGCCGGAGAGCCGGTTCCTGTGCGTGGCGCAGGCGCGGCCGACGACGGCGCCCACGGCCCACCCGGAAGACGTCGTCGGCACCGAGGTCACCCAGGACGAGCACCCGCAGCTGCGGCGCGCCGCGCTGGAGGGCCGGATCTGCCGCGAGGAGGACCCGCGCTGGCACCTGGGCGTGCCGGTGCGCCGCGAGACCATCCCGGTGAAGCTGGGGGACGAGATCGTCGCGGTGCTCAGCCGGGACACCAACCTGGCCGTGCCGCGGGTGCCGTCGCCGCTGGAGATCTCCTACCTGGGCAGCGCCGCCGACCTGTGCCAGATGGTCGCGGACGGCACCTTCCCGACGCCGGAGCCGGCGCCCGACGTGCACACCAGCCCGCGGGTCGGTGACGGGCTCATCCGGCTGGACAGTTCGGGCACGGTCGTCTTCGCCAGCCCGAACGCGCTGTCGGCCTACCACCGCATGGGCCACGCGGCGGATCTGGTCGGGGCGCAGCTCGCGCAGCTGACCCGGTCGCTGCTCAACGATCCGTTCGACGCCGACGAGGTGGCGCAGCGCGTCCGCCGGGCGATGGGCGGTCAGCCCAGCATGCGCATCGAGGCCGAGGCCCGGGGCGCGACGGTGTTGTTCCGGGCGTTGCCGCTGCGGCCCCGCGGCCAGCAGGCCGGCGCGCTGGTCCTGGTGCGCGACGTGACCGAGGTCAAGCGCCGCGACCGCGCGTTGATGTCGAAGGACGCGACGATCCGCGAGATCCACCACCGCGTCAAGAACAACCTGCAGACGGTCGCCGCGCTGTTGCGACTGCAGTCGCGCCGCACCGGGAACACCGAGGCGCGGCTCGCGCTGGACGAGTCGGTGCGGCGGGTGACGTCGATCGCGCTGGTGCACGAGACGCTGTCGATGTCGGTGGACGAGCGGGTCGATCTCGACGACGTGGTCGACCGCGTGATCCCGATGATGAGCGATGTCGCCGTGGCGGAGACCGGTGTCAAGGTGCGCCGCGAGGGACGGTTCGGGGTGGTGTCGGCCGAGCTGGCCACGCCGCTGGTGATGGTGCTGACCGAGTTGGTCCAGAACGCTTTCGAGCACGCCTTCCCGGAAGGGCAGGGCGGCGAAGTCGTTGTGCAGGCGGAGCGTTCGGCGCGTTGGCTGGACGTCGTCATCTCGGATGACGGTCGCGGCTTGCCGAAGGGTTTCTCCCTCGAACGCGCCGAACGTCTCGGCCTGCAGATCGTGCGAACCCTCGTGGAATCGGAGCTCCGAGGGTCGTTGAGCTTGCGCGGTCGCGGTCGGCAACGCGGTACCGAGGCGGTGTTGCGGGTGCCTCTGAAGTACCGGCGCTGACGTCGACCCGTTGGTCGGGCGCCGCGCTGGTGCGTCGATATCCGGTGACTCGCCGGTCGGGTGGCGGGTCGTGGCCGATCGGGTCGGTTTCCCGGTGACCGTCAGCTCATCCGGTGGAGAGCTCGATGGGGGTTTCCGGGACCGACATCGACGCGGATCGGCCGGGTCTCGTCGGGGTTGTGCTTCTGTCGGGTGCGATGGCCGTTCGTTCGACCGGGGCGAAAACGTGCGGTCGGCCGCCGGGGGTGCGACCGCACCGGCACGTTTTCAGCGAGTTCGCGACTCAGGCGTTGGTGCGAGCCCGGGTGCGAGTGTTGCGACGCTTGAGCGCGCGACGCTCGTCCTCGCTCATACCGCCCCATACGCCGGCGTCCTGCCCGCTCTCCAGTGCCCAAGCCAGGCACTCGGAGGCGACCGGACAACGGCGGCAAACGGCCTTCGCCTCGGCGATCTGCAGCACAGCAGGACCGCTGTTCCCAACGGGGAAGAACAGCTCCGGGTCCTCGTCACGGCAAACCGCATCGTGGCGCCAGTCCATCGTTCCTTGCTCCTCGCTAGGCGCGCCTCATGCGCGCCGCTCGTTTTGTTCGGGGTGTTTGTGAATGCTTTCACGGAGTCCGTGTGCTTGTGAATGCTTTCACGAACTGCCGCGATGTCAAGAGTTCGATCTCGCGTGGTGAGGGAACTCACCTGAAAGATCGACAGGGCTTGACCAGGGGTTTCGGTGTGTCGTCGGTCGCAGACGGGGGCCGCGAGTCGACAACTACGTTCATCCGTTACGAGAAGGTTATACAGCGACGCGGAGAGCGTCCGGGACGGAGAAGAACTCGATCGCCGAACGCTCGCCCAGGCAATCGCCGTCGACCTGCAGGCGCAACGGCTCCGTACAGGTTACGCGGAGATACCCCGCGTCCGCACGCTGAATTGAGTTCCTCGGGTGTGGTTTCCCTCTACCGCGTAGCATCTGCGCTACATGTTGTAACACTGGGTAAGCGCTCATGTTGTGCAGTGCGAAAACGCCGAGGCCCGTGTCGAAGGTGGTGTCGGGGCTCATGTGCACCGGACGTGACCCGAGATACGTCCACGGATCGGTGTTCGAGACGAACACGCTGTGCAACTGATCGATCGGATCTTCGTGACCGATTTGCAAGCTGATCTTCGGGGCCCGGCGCGCCATGCGGAAGTAGCAGCTCAACGCGGTGCGCGCGTACAGGGTGGGCGTCACGTTCTGGCCGCGGGAGCGCAACCGCTCGACCTCGGCGACGACCTCGGCGTCCCAGCCGATGCCGGCGTTGAAGGTGAACCAGCGGTCGTCGGCCTTGCCGAGTCCGACCAGCCGGCCGCTGCCCTCGGCCACCGCACGCAGCAACCGGTGGGTGGCCTCGACCGGGTCCCTGGGCAGGCCGAGCGCGCGGGCGAACACGTTCGCCGAGCCGCCGGGCACCACGCCCAGCGTCGGCATTGCCCGGTCGCCGCGTTCGGCGGCCGAGAACATGCCGTTGACCACCTCGTTCACCGTGCCGTCGCCGCCGAGCGCGATCACCAGGTCGACGCCGTCCTCGACGGCCGCTCGCGCGGTGTCGGAGGCGTGGCCCCAGTACTGCGTTTCGACGACGTCCAGCTTCAGCTCGCTGGCCAGCGCGTGGGCGATGACATCCCGGCCGGCCGCAGTGGTGGACGTCGCCTGCGGGTTGACGACGAGTACGGCGCGCACAACCGCAGCCTAGGCGAGGCCGTTGTGCGCCGACGCACCCTCCGGTGTTCGGCGTCCGCCGCGCGGGTCAGGTCTCCCGGACCGCCCCCTTCCGCAGCGAGGCGTGCAGGGGTCGGCGCCTGCGCCGGCCTGCGGTGGGTCCGGCGGGCTGAGACACCAGGAGCGGGTGCGCCACGCCATCGACCGCCACCGAGATCCAGGGGGACCCGGATGCGCAACCCCGGAGCGCATCCGATCGTCTTCCGCCGGGACCTGCCGAGCGCACGGCGGAAGGCGAGGACACCCCGATATCCCCGACCGCCGCTGGAGCCATGAGCCGATCATTGCGCGTGACGGTGGTCGCAGCCATGCGGCGTTCGGGCGGTATTACCATCGTTGGTGCGTACGCAGAGTCACCGAAGTGGTTTCCGGGAAAGGCGAATCGAACGTGCCGACCGAAGTCGTCCCGCGCACCATCCGCATCGCGGGTGTCCTGACCACCCTGCAGGCGGCGGTCGGGTTGAGCTTCGTCGTGGCCCTGCTGGTCCGCAGCACCTCGCCCGACGTCGGGGGCGTGGGGCAGTTCGAGCCGGCTCAGATGCTCGGCGAGGCCGGGTACTACGCGCTGCTGTCCTCCGGCGTGCTGGCCGCGGGCATCGGCCTGTGGCGGGGCAAGCACTGGGCTCGCACGCCCGCGCTGCTGATGCAGCTGCTGCTGCTGGGCACCGCCTGGTACGCGTTCGGGCCGTCCGGGCAGCCGCTGATCGCGCTGGTGCTCGCGGTGCCGGCGATCGCAGTGCTGTGGTTCCTGTTCAACCGGGAGGGGCGGGCCTGGTCGTTCTACGCAGGCGCCGCCCCCGACGCCGATCGCGACGCGTGAAGGCTCGCGTCAGGCGCTGAACGTGCGCAGCGCGTCGCCGGTGAGCCGGTACACGGTCCACTCGTCCATCGGGATCGCCCCGGCCGCCTTGTAGAAGTTGATCGAGGGCTCGTTCCAGTCCAGCACCGACCACTCCAGGCGCGCGTAGCCGCGCTCGACGCACTCCTGCGCCAGGGCCTGCAGCAGCGCCTTGCCGAGGCCGGAGCCGCGCTGCTCGGGGCGGACGAAGAGGTCCTCCAGGTAG
This sequence comes from Saccharopolyspora sp. NPDC045839, assembly GCF_056431645.1. NCBI lineage: Bacteria > Bacillati > Actinomycetota > Actinomycetes > Pseudonocardiales > Pseudonocardiaceae > Saccharopolyspora > Saccharopolyspora sp. NPDC045839. Next base: position 182,327 of record NZ_JBWKKH010000016.1, on the reverse strand, counting down.
ATGCCGTGCACGCCTTCCCAGGTGGAGAAGTTCAGGAACCACAACGCAAGCCCGACGACGGCACCGTCCACTTCGGCCACGTGGCCGAACAGTGCGGGAGCCGGCCCGAACAGCGCGTCCCGCAGCTGTTGCTCGGTCAGGTGGCACAGCTCCGGCGCCTTCTCGTACAGCGCGAGTTCGTGCACCAGCCCGACCATGGCGGGCACGTCGGTTGGGGTCGCCCGGCGGATCATCGCTACCTCCACGTGAGTCACTCGGCCCCAGGATATTCGGGGCCGGTGACCGCCGGTGCGGCGGATTTGCCGGTCAGCCCTGCTGCCAGGGTGGGATGTTGGACCGCTCCACCTGCGGCACGCCCCGCTCGTGGCCCAGCACCGTGATGCCCGCCGGGTCCAGCGCGAAGTGCACGCCCGACGTGGTCGGCAGGCCCAGCCAGCGGGCGATCAGGCAGCGGCTGAAGTGGCCGTGCCCCACCAGGACCACGTCGGAGCCGGTGTCGGCGATGCGGGCCAGCAGCTTGTCGGCGCGCACCGTGACGTCCGCCGCGGTCTCGCCGCCCGGGCACGGGTGCGTCCACACCGTCCACTCCGGCGCCGTCTCGCGGATCTGCGGCGTGGTCAGGCCCTCGTAGTCGCCGTAGTCCCATTCCGCGAGCAACGGCTCGGTCACCACGTCGGCCAGGCCGGCCAGCGTCGCCGTGCGCTGGGCGCGCTGCCGCGGGCTCGCCAGCACGACGACCGGCCCGGCCGGGCGCAACGCGGAGAGCGTCTGCCCGGCCTGCCGCGCCCGCAGCTCGCCCTCGACCGTGAGCGGGATGTCGGAACGACTGGTGTGCCGGCCGGTCCGCGACCATTCGGTCGTGCCGTGCCGGAGGACGTAAACGCGGTGCTCATCCTGTGCCACGGCGTCGAGCGTAACCGCGTTGCGCTGGGCTTACCCCTTCAGCGCGGCGGCCAGCAGCGCCGGGTCGGCCTTCTCCGGCGAGCCGGTGTCGAACGGCGGCTGCGGGTCGTACTCCAGGAGCAGCTGGGTGATCTTCGCGGTGTCCTCGCCCCACAGCTCGGCGGCCAGCCGCAGCCCCATGTCGATGCCCGCGGAGACGCCGGCACCGGTCACCACCTTCCCGTCGAACACGACCCGGTCGGTGACGACCTCGGCGCCCAGCTCGCCCAGCACGTCGCGCACCGTCCAGTGCGTCGTCGCGCGCTTGCCGGTCAGGATCCCGGCCTTCGCCAGCAGCAGGGATCCGGTGCACACCGACGTCGTCCACGTCGTGTTGGGGTGCACCGCGGCGAGCCAGGAGACCAGCTCCTCGTCGTCCAGCGCCGTGCGCCAGGCGGAGCTGCCGGGGACGACCACGACGTCGGGCCGGTCGAGCTCGGCGAAGGTCTTCGTCGGCTGGACCGGTAGCCCGGAGTCGCAGCGCACGGTGCCGCGGCCCGCCGCCACGAAGTGCGGGGTGACGGCCGGATTGCCCGCCAGGGTCTCGTAGGGCCCGACCAGGTCGAGAGCGGTGAACTTGTCGTAGAGCACGAATGCGATGTCCACGGTGGACTCCTTCTAGCCCGCGGTGCGGAAGCGATCTCGGTAGGCGCTCGGCGGCACGCCGAGCTGGCGGAGGAAGGCCCGCCGCATGGTCTCGGCGCTGCCGAAGCCGCAGCGCCGCGCGACACCGCCCCGGCCGGCCTCCAGCAGCGCGCGGGCCGCTTCGACGCGCGCCCGCTCGACGTACCGGCCGGGGCTGGTGCCGACCTCCCTGGTGAACAGGCGGGTGAAGTGGCGCGGGCTCACCGCCAGCCGCGCGGCCATCGCCGGGACGCTGTAGTCGCCGGCCGGGCACGCCGAGATGTCGCCGAGCAGTTCGCGGAGCGCGCGGTCGCCCACCGGCGGCGCCGAGTTCCACACGCTGAACTGCGACTGGCCGCCCGGCCGCTGGAGGAACACCACGAGCCACTTGGCCAGCGCGCGGGCCGGTTCGGCGCCGTGGTCGTCCTCGACCAGCGCGAGCGCGAGATCGACTCCCGCGGTCACCCCGGCCGCCGTCACCAGCGGTGCGTCGCGGACGTAGATCGAGTCCGGCTCGACCGTCACGGCCGGGTAGGACGCCGCGAGCTCGTGGCACATCGCCCAGTGCGTGGTCGCCCGGCGCCCGTCCAGCAGGCCCGCCTCGGCCAGCAGGAACGCCCCGGAGCACACCGAGGTGATGCGCTCGGCGAGCCCGGCCAGCCGGCGGATCTGGCCGATCAGCTCCGCATCGGACATCGCCGCTCGGGTGCCCTCGCCGCCCGCGACGACGAGAGTGCCGAGCTCGGTGATCTCCTCGAGCGCGGCTTCGACGCCGAGGCGGACCCGTGACGACGTCACCACGTCCCGGCCGCCCAGCGATGCCAGGCGCACCCGGTAGCGGCCGTGGAGGAGCCGCGACGCCCCGTCGAAGACCTCCAGCGGCCCGGCGGCGTCCAGCAGCTGGACCCCGTCGTAGACCGCGATGACCACTTCGTGCCTGTCCACGCCTTCGAGCCTGGCCGCTCCGGCGGATGTCCTCAAGGACGAGCACCCCACCGATCAGGACGAGTGCCGCGCCGGTGCCGGGCCCGTCGTGCGGCCCGCCGAGAACTCCGCGTCGAACACCGCGGGGCTCGCCGCTTTCCGCGCCCGGCCGGCGATCCGGTCGACGTCGTGGCGCTCCGCAGGCGGTAGCGGAGCTCCGACCGACTCCCGTGCGGCCGCTGCCCGGCCGAGCAGCCGCGCTGCCGCCGCAGCTTCACCGGCCAGCGCTTCGGCGCCGGCCAGTCCTTCCAGGGCCAGTGCGACCGCGCGCGGATCGCCGGTGCCGCGGGCCAGGGCAAGCCCTTCGGCGTGGAGGTTCCGCGCCGCTTCGGGGGCGTCGCGCAGTTCGGCGATGAAGCCGAGTTCGGACAGCGCCAGGGCGGCGCCCGGATCGTCCGCGGCCTGGCGGCTCCACGTCAGCTGGCGCTGCCACAGGCGTTCTGCCTCGTCCAGGTGGCCTCGGCGGCGCGCGGTCAGGGCCAGGCCGAACTCGGCGTAGACCTCGCTTTGCGGGTCGTTGACCTCGGCGGCGAGCTCCGCCGCGCGCCGGTGGTGCGCCTCGGCGGCGGCGAGGTCGCCGGTCAGCAGCGCGATCCGGCCCAGCCCGGAGAGCTGGTCGGCGGCCTCCGAGCAGAGGCCGAGGTCCTCGGCGATCCGCAGTCCGTCGCGGTGCATCCGCTCGGCCTGCGCGTAGTCGCCGGTGATCTCGGCGAGCCCGGCCAGCGGTGCCGTCGCCTGCAATCGCCCCCACTGGTCGCCCAGCTCGCCGAACAGCGCCAACGCCTCGGTGGCGTCCGTTCGGGCGGCCGCGAGGTCGCCGCGCACGAACGCGCGCCGGGCGCGGTTGCTCAGCACCGCGGCCGCGCCCCAGCGGTCGCCTGCGTCCCGGCAGGCGCGCAATGCGCCGTCGAGGACTTCCGCGCCACCGGAGAAGTCGCCGAGGTCGACGTGGGCGTAGTCGATGAACCACTCCGCCCTCGCCCGGTCGACGGCGGAGGCGATGCCGGGGCGTTCGCGTGCCGCGTGGCGGTCCATTCCGCACAGCACGGCCATGCCGTCCCGCCAGGCGGCCAGGACGGCCGATCGCCCGGCGACGGCGTGCAGCAGTTGGTGCGCTTCCCGGAGCCGTCCTGTCAGGAACAGGTACCAGGACGTCGCGCCCGCCAGTTGCCGGATCGGCACCGCGTCCTGGTGGTGCAGCGCATCGTCGAGGGACGCCCGCAGGTTCGGCAGTTCCGGCTCGAAGCCGCGCAACCAGTCGCGTTGTTCCGCGCCGCGCAGGCCGGTGTCGGCGCGCTCGGCGAACGCGGCGTAGTACCGGCGGGCCCGGAGCCGGAGATCGTCGGTTTCGGCCGCCTCGGCGAGCTTTTCCCGGCTGTATTCGGCCACCGACTCCAGCAGCCGGTAGCGGGGCCTGCCGTCCGGGAAGCCCACCGCGACCAGGCTCCGGTCCACCAGCCGCGCCAGCACGTCCACGACCTCGGCGGCGGGCACGCGTTCGTCGGCGCAGACCGCTTCCGCGGCGGCGAGGGTGCAGCCGTCGGCGTGCACGGCCAGGCGGCGCAGCACGATCTGTTCCGCCGGTTCCAGCAGGTCCCAGCTCCAGTCGATGACGGCCCGCAGCGTCTGGTGCCGGGTCGGGGCTCGGCGGTTGCGGGTGGTCAGCAGGTCGAAACGGTCGTCCAGCCGCGCGGCGAGCTCGCGGACGCCGAGCCCGCGCACCCGCGAGGCCGCGAGTTCCAGCGCCAGCGGCAGCCCGTCGAGGCGCCGGCAGATCGCCGCGATCGCGGCCGCGTCGGCTTCGCCGAGCCGGTCCGGGGCGAAGCCGGGCGACGCGGCGACAGCCCTGGCGATGAACAGCCGTGCCGCGCCGGCCTGCCGCACCGCCTCCGGGGTGGCGTGCGCGGGTAGGTCGAGCGTCGGCACCGCCCACAGGCGCTCGCCGGGCAGGTGCAGCGGTTCCCGGCTGGTGGCCAGCAGGCGCAGGCCGGGCGCGGCCGCCAGCAGCCCCTCGGCCAGCGCGGCCGCCGCGTCGACGAGGTGCTCGCAGTTGTCGAGGACGATCAGCAAGTGCTTGCTGCGCAAGGCTTCCGACAGCCGGGCGACCGAGTCCAGGCCGGACCGGCTGACCTCGTCGCGCAGCCCGAGAGCGGCGGCGACGCCGTCGGCCACCCCGGCCACTCCGGCGGCGGCGTCGATGGCGGCCAGCTCCACGAGCCAAGCGCCATCGGGGAAGGATCCGGCCGCCGCGTGCGCGGCCGCAAGCGATAGCCGTGTCTTGCCGACCCCGCCGGGACCGGTCAGCGTCACGAGGCGTTCGGCGTCCAGCAGGGCGCGGAGGGACTCCGGTGCGCCGTCGCGGCCGATCAACGCCGACACCGGAGCCGGCAGGTTTCCGCGCACGTCGCCGCGGGGCGCGTTGAGCCGGGGCTCCTGCCGGAGCATCGACTGGTGCAGCGCGGACAGCTCCGGGCTCGGGTCGACGCCGAGTTCGTCGGCGAGCCGGGTGCGCAGCCGCTCGTACGCCTTCAGCGCTTCCGCCTGCCGCCCCGATCCGTACAGCGCGCGCAGGTAGATCGCGTGCAGCCGTTCCCGTTGCGGGTGGCGGGCGCTGAGCCCGGCCAGTTCGGTGACGACCTCGGCGTGCTCGCCCAGTTCGAGGCGCGCTGCCGCGCGGTCTTCCCGTGCCGCCAGCTGCTGCTCGTGCAGCTCGGTGGCGGCCGGGACCGCGAAGGGCTCGTCGGCGAAGTCGGCGAGGGCTTCGCCGCGCCACAGGTCGAGGGCCTCGGTGAGCAGGGCGGCGCGGGTGCGCGGGTCGGCGGCGCGGGCGCGCGAGGTCAGGGCCGCGAAGCCGCCGATGTCGACCGCTTCGGCGTCGACGGCCAGCCGGTATCCGCCGGAGCGGAACTCCACGAGGCCGCGGCCGCCGGGTTCCGCCTCGTCGAGGACGCGCCGCAACTGCGAGACCTTCGCCCGCAGCGAGGGCACCGGCTTGCCGGGCGGCGCCGCGCCCCACAGGTCCTCGATGAGCCGGTCGGTGGACAGGAGCCTGCCGCCCGCGACGAGAAGGTCCGCGAGCAGGGCGCGCACCTTCGCCTCGGGGACGTGCACGGGTGTGCCGTCGTCCGTCCACACCGCAAGCGGACCCAACACCCCGAATCGCACGCCGCTCACACTACCCGCGAGTCCGGAGGTGACCTGCGATAACGGTGCGCCGCAATCGAATCCGAAACGAACCACAACCGGCGCCGCGCAAGCTTGCCCCGATTTCGAGGAGGGATTCGGGATGAGCAACGACGGCAATCCCGGCATCGGTCGGGAGATCCGCCTGGTCGAGAAGCCGGGCAAGGCGCCCACCGCGGCGAACTTCGCGCTCGCCGAGGCGCCGGTGCCCACCCCCGCAGCGGGGCAGGTGCTGGTGCGCAACACCTGGATGTCGGTCGACCCCTACATGCGGGAGCGGATGAACCCGGAGGTCACCTACCTGCCGCAGTTCCGGGTGGGGGAGGTGCTGGACGGCCCGGCGGTCGGGGAGGTCATCGCGTCCGAGGCACCGGAGGTGCCGGTCGGGGCGATCGTCCGGCACTGGCTCGGCTGGCGCGAGTTCGCGGTCGTGGACGCGGCCGAGGTCGAGCAGGTCGACACCTCGATCGCCGCGGCGCAGGACTACCTGGGCCCGCTGGGGACGACCGGGCTGACCGCCTACGTGGCGTTCACCGAGATCGCGCCGGTGCGGCCCGGGGACGTGGTGTTCGTGTCCGCGGCGGCCGGGGCGGTGGGCAGCATCGCCGGCCAGCTGGCCCGCAAGTTCGGGGCCGCCAAGGTGATCGGCTCGGCCGGCGGCCCGGTCAAGGCGCGCAAACTGCGCGAGGCGTTCGGGTTCGACGCCGCCATCGACTACCGGGCCGCGCCGGTCGCCGAGCAGCTCGACGCGGTCGCGCCGGACGGCATCGACGTCTACCTCGACAACGTGGGCGGGGAGCACCTGGAGGCCGCCATCGACGCGATGCGCGTCGGCGGCCGGATCGCCCTGGTGGGCGCCATCAGCGGCTACAACGCCGGGGCGCCGGCCGCGGGTCCGCGCAACTACTTCCAGTTGGCGGGCAAGGACATCACGATGCGCGGCCTGCTCTCCGGCCGCTACTTCGACCGGTTCGGCGAGTACACCGGCAAGGCCGCGGGCTGGCTCGCCGACGGCAGCCTGCACGCGGAGTCCACAGTGGAGCGTGGAATCGAGCGGGCTCCCGAGGCGTTGATGGGCGTCTTGAACGGCGCCAACACCGGAAAGATGCTCGTCCGGCTGGGCGACTGACGAACCGCACGAATCGGAGGAATGCTGAAATGACGTCCCACCAGGGAGAACGGGCCCTCGTCGTCGTCGCGCACCCGCGCGCCGACTCGCTGACCGCCAAGGCGGCCGACCGGGTGCACCGCAGGCTGAAGGCGGCGCAGTACGAGGTGGACCTGCTCGACCTCTACGCCGAGGGGTTCGACCCGCGCCTGGAGACCGCCGACGAGCCCGACTGGAAGGATCCCGGCAAGACCTACTCGCCCGAGGTCCGGGCGCACATGGCGCGCATCGACGCCGCCGGCGTGATCGTGGTGGTGTTCCCGGTGTGGTGGTTCGGCCCGCCGGCGATCGTCAAGGGCTGGATCGACCGGGTGTGGAACAACGGCTTCGCCTACGGCGCCGCCGAAGCGCGGCTGGCCGGGAAGCGGATGCTGTGGCTGGGTCTGGCCGGCGGGGCGAGCGGCGGATACGCGGAAGCCGGCCTGTCCGGGGCGATGGACACCCAGCTCCGCATGGGCGTCTCGAACTTCTGCGGCATCGAGGACGCGGAGCTCCGGCTCGTCCACGACACCGAGACCGCGGCGGGGGAGCAGGTGCTCGCCGAAGCGGAGACCACGGCGGCGGACTTCCTGTTCGGCGAGGCCGTCGAGGGGTGATCGAGCGGCGCCGGCCGGTCAGTCGCCGGCCGGCGCCGACTGATCCAGCAGGCCGCGGAGGATCTGCTCGGCGTGGGTCCAGAGCAGGGCGCCGCCGGCGTCCGGGACGAGGTGGTGCCGGGCACCCGGGATGCGCCGGGCCAGCGTGGCGCCGAAGTCGGGCGAGTGGCTCGGGCTGGTGTCCAGCCGGCCGTACCAGAGGTCGACGGGGACGCGGATGTCCTCCGCCGCGAACGGCCAGCGGCTCATGGCCAGCGCGGTGTCGCGGGCGTACCCCGCCGCGCCCTGCGCGAAACCGTCGGCCATGGCACGGCGGAAAGCCCGCTCGAACTTCGGGTTCCGGTAGACGGCGAGGTCGGTTTCCGGGCTGAAGGCGACGATCAGCTTCCACAGCGCCTCGGGGCTGCCGAACTCGGCGAACGACTCCTCGGCCGCCGCCGGATCGGCGGCGACCGCGCCGACCATGTCCCGCAGGTCGCCGGGGAGCGCGTCGCCGAGCACCGCGAACTCGTCGGCCCCGGCGACGACGGCGGCCCGGCTCGCGACGCCCGCCGCCGCGCAGGCCAGGGCGAACGGTCCACCGGCCGAGTAGCCGACGACCGCGAGGTCGTCGATGCCGCGCCCGGCGGCCAATTCGGCGATGTCGCCGGCCCAGTCGCGGAGCGTGCGCCCGGGTGCGGGATCGGAGGCGCCCAGGCCGGGCCGGTCCACCGAGATGAGCCGGATTCCCAGCGCGTCGACGGCATCGGCGCCGAACCCGAGCCGCCGGCTCGTCGCGGCTCCGGGGCACAGCAGGACGGCGGCGCCGTCCGCCGCGCCCCACTCGCCCCAGGCGAGGCGGCGCCCGTCGGCGAGTTCGTGCAGCCCGAGCCGCGTCGGTTCCGGAACGTCCACGGTCGTCAATTGTGGACACGCGCGCACGCGGGCGCATTCGAATTTCGGTTGCCGGATCAGGCGAGGTGCTCGGCGGTGGACGGCCAGCCGCCGTCGGCGGAGAACAGGGTTCCCCAGTAGAACGGGTTCAGCTCGCGCAGCGTCCGCGCCGACCACCCCGAAGGGCTGTCCGCGTCGGCCACCGCCACCTCGACGTCCGGGCCCCACAACGCCAGCCGCTCCTGGCAGACGCCGCACGGCGCGAGCACGGGATGGCCTTCGGCACCAGGCCATTTGCTGACGCAGACGGACGCGGTGACGCGCTTGTCGAGCGTGTACGCCTGGCAGAGCGCGCCGGTCTCGGCGCACAGGGTGGCGGCGGCGTTGAGGTTGTCGAGGCTGGTGCTGGTCAGGATCTGGCCGTCGTCGAGCCGCACGGCGGCCGCCACGGCCTGCTCGGCGTGCGCCCAACGGCGTTCCAGCAGCTCGATGGCAGCGTCCACCAACGTTTGATCAAGTCCCATCCGCCCAGTCTGCCGGGCCGGAACACGAAAGAACGCCGGTCGGCGGAAGTTCCCGCCGGCCGGCGTCCTCGCGGAACTACGACCTCAGCCCTGCTTGGTCTCCCAGAAGATCTTGTCGATCTCGGCGATGTAGTCCAGCAGCTGCTGACCCGACTTGGCCTCCATGGAACCCTTGGTCCCGGCCGCGCCCGCGGCCTTGGTGGCCTTGTTGATCAGCTCGTGCAGCTGCGGGTACTTCTCGAAGTGCGGCGGCTTGAAGTAGTCGGTCCACAGCACCCACAGGTGGTGCTTGACCAACTCGGAGCGCTGCTCGGCGATCAGAATCGCGCGAGTGCGGAACTCCGGGTCCTCATTGGCCTGGTACTTCTCCTGGATCGCCTTGATGGACTCAGCCTCGATCCGCGCCTGCGCCGGGTCGTACACGCCGCACGGCAGGTCGCAGTGCGCGGTTGCCTCGAGGCGGGGGCTGAGGATTCGCGACAGGAGTCGCATGATTCCTCCCTGACAAGTGAGTGCTCCGACAGGGGCGACCCTACTCTTGAAGATCCTCGAAGTCCCATTGGAGGTGCCTGTGAAATCCCTCGGGCGGTGGCCTTGGCGGCGGTTGCTGGTGCGCGGGCCGTCCATGGTTCCCACCCTGCGGGATCGCAACGTGGTGTTGTTGCGGCTGCGGGGTTCCGCCCGGCCGGGAGACGTCGTGCTGGTGCGCTGGGCGCAGCGTCCGGGGCAGCTTTCGGTGAAGCGCGCGCTGCGGCGCGACGGCGGCGGCTGGCACGTCGAGGGCGACAACGCCTTCGGTTCGACGGATTCGCGGGAGCTCGGCCCGGCCGAGGTGCTCGGCGTCATCCGCTGGCGCCTCTGGCCGAAGCCCGGCCGCGTGCGGTGACGGCTCAGCCGCGCAGGCTTTCGTAGTGGGCCAGGCAGGTTTCGTAATCCGGAAGCAGGCCTTGCTCGGCGGCCTGCGCGAGGCCCGGGGCGGCTCGGTCCTTTTCGGACAGGATCGGCTCGCCGTCGAGGTCGGACCACGGCAGCGCCAGATCCGGGTCGAGCGGGTCGATGCCGTGCTCGGCCGCCGGGTTGTACGGCGTGGAGCAGAGGTAGGTCATCACGGTGTCGTCGGTGAGCGCGGCGAAGGCGTGCCCGAGCCCTTCGGCGAGGTAGACGGCGCGGTATTCGGTGGCGTCCAGCCGGACCGCCTCCCACTGCCCGAAGGTCGGGGAGCCGACGCGGATGTCGACCACCACGTCTAACAGCGCGCCGCGCGGGCAGTACACGTACTTCGCCTGGCCCGGCGGCACGTCGGCGAAGTGCAGGCCGCGGATGACGTTGCGCGCCGAGACGCTGTGGTTGGTCTGCGCGACCCGCAGGGGGTGCCCGGTGGCGTCGACGAACGCCGCTTCCTGGAACGGCGCGACGAACAGCCCGCGGTGGTCGGGGAAGGCCTTCGGGGTGAACTCGTAGGCGCCCGTGATCTCAAGTCGACGTACCTGCACGTCCGAAAGCCTATGGGCCCGGTCGGAATGCGGATCGGTGGGGCGGAGTTGATATCGGCCGTGCGAGCTATTCGACCCCTTATTCAAACCGGACGTACGTACTGCGAAATGCCGGACTGAAACCGGACGAGCGTACTGCCGAAAGCAGATCCAAATAGGACGCGCGTACTGCCAGTGAGCCTTGACAAACTGTTGAACTTGCTGGTGAGGTTGTGTGATCCCGGTCGCTGACACTGATCTCGCGGCCTGGCACACTGTCCGAACCGCAGCGTCCGCCGAGAGCCGCTGTCCGACCAGGGCGGCAGGTCTCGGTTATTTCGAAACACTCGCCTGTCCGGCACGCCTGGGCAGGCGAGCGTCGCACGGGCGGCACAGCGCCGCCCGGTTCGCCCGGCCCGGAATGTGCCCGGGCCGCAGGCATGGCTACTTGGAGGGACGCCGTGACCACCGTCAACGACAGCACCGCAAGCGGAGTCGGTGCGGATTTGACCAATGAGGAGATCTTCGCGGCCCACGAGGGCGGCAAGCTCGCCGTCGGCGTGACCGCGCCGCTGGATTCCGCGCGGGATCTGTCGATCGCGTACACCCCCGGCGTGGCGCAGGTCAGCCGGGCGATCGCCAGCGACCCGGCGCTGGCCGACCGCTACACGTGGACCCAGCGGCTCGTCGCCGTGGTCAGCGACGGCACCGCGGTGCTCGGCCTGGGCGACATCGGGCCGCGGGCCTCGCTGCCGGTGATGGAGGGCAAGTCCGCGCTGTTCAAGACATTCGCCGGGCTCGACTCGATCCCGCTGGTGCTGGACACCACCGACGTCGACGAGATCGTGGAGACCCTGGTCCGGCTTCGTCCGTCCTTCGGCGCGGTCAACCTGGAGGACATCTCCGCGCCGCGCTGCTTCGAGCTGGAGCGCCGGGTTTCCGAGGCGCTGAACTGCCCGGTCATGCACGACGACCAGCACGGCACCGCCGTGGTCGTGCTCGCCGCGCTGCGCAACGCCGCCAAGGTCGTCGGCCGTGAGCTGGGCTCGCTGCGAGTGGTGATCTCCGGTGCCGGCGCGGCGGGCGTCGCCTGCGCGAAGATCTTGCACACCGCCGGCGTCGGCGAGATCACCATGCTCGACTCGCGCGGCGTGATCCACTCCGGTCGGGAAGACCTGACGCCGATCAAGCAGGAGCTCGCCGGGTTCACCAACGCCAGCGGGATCACCGGCGGGCCCGCCGAGGCGCTGCGCGGCGCCGACGTGGTGGTCGGCGTTTCGGTCGGGCAGCTCCCGGAGGAGCTGGTGGCGACGATGGCCGACGGCGCCATCGTGTTCGCGCTGTCCAACCCCGACCCGGAGATCCACCCGGACGTCGCCAAGCGGTACGCCGCCGTGGTCGCCACCGGGCGCAGCGACTTCCCGAACCAGATCAACAACGTGCTGGCGTTCCCGGGCATCTTCAAGGGCGCGCTGGACGTCGGGGCGCGCAAGATCACCGACAACATGAAGGTCGCCGCGGCCGAGGCGATCGCGGCCGTCGCCGCCGACGACCTCAGCGCCGACTACATCGTGCCCAGCCCGCTGGACCCGCGGGTGGCGCCCGAGGTCAGCGCGGCCGTCGCGAAGGCGGCGCGGGCCGACGGAGTCGCCAAGGCATGAGCCGTCGAGGCTGTTGCCACCTGACCGGACGGCGGTAGGTTCGGTTGGCGTGCAGCGGGGCCGGGGGAGCCAGCAGCGGCTCCCCCGGCCCCGTCGCATCGGCGGCGGCCAACGGATTTCGGTTGTCGGCGTCATCATGTCGGGCGACGGCTGTCACCACTCCAGGGAACCGGTCAGATGCCCCGGCACCATGGCGTTACCGCGGGTGCATTGACCGGTAAGGTCGGCCGCACGGATCGCTGTGTCTCACGTCACTCATCAGTGGCGGATCCGGCGTCCGGAATCGGCGGCCGCGCGGCCGCCACGCAGGAGGGGTGCAGTTGACCGAGCGGAGCGAGCGGAACCGGACGGCCTCCGGTGGTCTCGGCCTGGCCGGCGCCTGCGCCGAAACGTTCGAACTTGTCCCGCTGCCGGCCGCACCGGCCCTGCTGAGCACCGCGGACGGCATCGTGGTGCGGGCGACGGAACAGGCCGCGACGCTCGCCGGCGAGACCGGCCCCGACGCGCTGATCGGCTGCCGCCTCGCGGACCTCGTGTCCCGCGACGGCGTGGTTTCAATGCTGCGGACGCGCACCGGCCGGATCCCGGTCCGCCCGCTGAGCTGGCCGCACGCCGACGACGAGCAGCTGCGCGTCACGGTGCTGACGGACGTCTCCGACCTCACCGAGGCGGCACCGGCGGTGGCCGACGCCGCCAACTCCAACGAGCGGCGCTGGCTGATCGAGGCGCAGCGCATCGCCAAGGTCGGCAGCTGGGTGTTCTACCCGGAAACCGGTGAGCTCTACCGCAGCCCGGTGCTCGCCGAGTTCCTCGGCGGCTCGGGCGCCGAGAACGCCACCGACGCGGGCTCGATGATCTCGGCGACCCATCCCGAGGACATGGATCGCGCCGCCCAGTTCTACGCCGACGTGCTCTCCGCGCCCGAGGGCGAACTGCTGGAGGTCGAGCTCCGCGACCTGCCCGGCAAGCGGGTCTACCTGTGCACCGGCCGCGCCGAGTACAACCGCTCCGGCCGGATCGAGCGGGTGCAGGGCACCGTCCAGGACGTCACCGAACACCGGGCGCTGGAACGCCAGCTCCGCGACGAGCGGCGCAAGCTGCAGGACGCGCAGCGGATCGCCCGGCTCGGCACCTGGGAGTGGGATCCGCGGGTCGACGACATCCGGCTGTCGCGGATGCTGCACGAGATCATCGGCAAGCCGGCCACCGCGCACACCACCTTCGCCACCTACCTGGAGCGGGTGCACCCGGACGACAAGGACTGGGTCCGGCAGGCCTGGGAACCGCTGCTCGACCGGCGCGAACCGATCGAGGTCGAGCACCGCTACGTGCGGATCGACGGCACGATGCGGATCCTGCGGCTGCACGGCACCGCGATCGAGGACGCCGACGGCGAAGTCGTCCTGGTCGGCACCGTGCAGGACGTCACCGAGCAGCGCGCGGTGGTGACCCGCATGGAGCGGTCCAGCCAGCGCTTCAGCGACCTGGTCAACATCACGCCGGTCGGGATCGGGCTGTTCGACCGGGCCGAACGGCTGGTCGACGCCAACGACACGCTGTGCGACCTGCTCGGCTACCGGCTGGAGCAGCTGCGCGGCATGTCGGTGCCCCAGATCACCCACCCCGACGAGCGGGATACCGGCCTGCCCACGCCGAGCGAGCGGCCGGGCCTCCGGCGCCGGGTGCCGCAGCGGGTGCTGGTGCGCTCCGACGGCGAGCCGGTGTACTGCGAGCTGCACACGTCGTCGTCGGTGCAGGACGACGGCACCCAGTTCTGGCTGGTGGTCTTCCAGGACATCACCGAGCGGCGCCGCGCGGCCGAGGCCCTGCGCTACCAGGCCACCCACGACGACCTGACCGGGCTGCCGAACCGCGCGGCGGTGAAGGACCTGCTGCTCGGGTTGCTCGGGCGCGCCGACTCGCACCGCGTCGCGGTGCTGTTCTGCGACATCGACAACTTCAAACGGGTAAACGATTCACTGGGCCACGACGCCGGGGACGAGCTGCTGGTCGCGCTGGCCCGGCGGCTCGAAGGCGGGCTGCCGGACGGCTGCACGGCGGCCCGGTTGTCCGGCGACGAATTCGTGATCATCTGCCAGGACATCGAGGCCGTCGGCGGCGTCGACTCGCTGGCGACCCGGGTGTCCGGGCTGCTGCGCACCGCGGTGCCGGTGCACGGCCAGCTGATCCGGGTGTCGTCGTCGATCGGCGCCGCGGTGCCCAACGGATCGGGGGCCGGCGGCGAGGACCTGCTGCGGTTCGCCGACGCGGCGATGTTCGAGGCGAAGCGCCGCGGCACGGGCAAGGTCTCGCTGGCCAGCCCCGCCCTGATGGCCTCGGCGGACCGGCAGCTGCAGCTGGAGGGCCAGCTGCGGGAGGCGCTGAACAACGACGGGCTCGTCCTGCACTACCAGCCGGTGGTGAACTCCGAAGGCGTGGTCGTCACCGCCGAGGCGCTGGTGCGCTGGCCGCACCCGGATCGCGGGATGCTCGCGCCGGACGCGTTCCTGCCGGTCGCGGAGCAGGGCGACCTGCTGCGCGAGCTGGACCGCTGGGTGCTGCGGACCGCGCTCCGGGAGGCGGCGACGTGGCCGGCCCGCAACGGCCGCCCGGTCGGCGTCGCGGTGAACCTGGCGGGCCTGGTGCCGGGCGGCCCGGAGTTCGTCGACGGGGTCGCCGACATCGTCGCCGAGACCGGCATCGCCTGGAGCCGGGTGATCCTGGAGCTGGTGGAGACGGCGCTGGTGGACCTGCCGTCGCGGACCCGGCACGAGATGGGCGAGCTGGTGGCGCGCGGCGTGCGGTTCGCCGTCGACGACTTCGGCACCGGCTACTCGTCGCTGGCCCGCCTGAAGGACCTGCCGGCGCAGATCATCAAGGTGGACCGCCGGTTCGTCGCCGGCGTCGGCGGCGACGCCTCGGACTTCGCGGTGGCGCGGGCGGTCGTGGACATGGCGCGAGCGATGGGCCGCCAGTGCGTCGCCGAGGGCGTGGAGACCGCGACGCAGTTCCACGTGCTCTGCGGCGTCGGCGTGGACGCCTACCAGGGCTGGCTGTTCTCCAAGGCGATCCCGGCCCACGAGTTCCGCGACCTCCTCGAACGCGGCCCCGTGCCGATCCCAGGAGCCTGACCCCGGGGCATCGCGCTTCAGGAGCGGCGTTTCCGCAGGTCCGGGGCCGTGAGTACTTTGTGTCGCTGTAGCCGCTGTAGCAGCCCAAAAGACTCACGGCCCCTTCACGGCCCCGTTGCCGGCGGGAACGCCGAATCGCGGCCGTTACGGTGTCGCGGCGCGGAGCAGGTCGCCGATCCGGTGGCGGGGCAGGTCGATCAGGCGCAGTTCGAGGTCGGCCGCGTTCGGGGCGAGCGCGGCGACCCGTTCCCTGGCTTCGCGCTTGGTCAGGTCCGCCTCGGAGCGCGCGATCAGCGCCTCCCGCCAGACGTTGCCGACCTTGCCGTGCGCCCGGGTCAGCAGGTGGTGCGCCACCGTCGGGGTGTCGACCAGGTCCGCCACCAGGATCGCGTGCTTCGAGTCCGGGCTGCTGCGGTGGAACCGCAGCCGGTACTTCGCCGCGACCAGCTCGGAAATGGCGCGCTGGGCACGCTCGTTGGTGATGTCCGGGTGGTTGTTCGGCACCACGAATCCGGCGCGTTCGGCGTTGCAGGCCAACAACATCCGCAGCAGCCACGGCCCCGGGTCGGCCCGCAGGTCGAACACCGGCGCGCCCTGCTGCTGCCGGATCGGCCGGGGCCAGCCGGGATCCCGCAGCGACGTGACCGGGCCGCCGACCCGTTCGCCGATCGCCTCCAGGAATTCCGCGGGCGCGGAGGCTTCCAGCGCCTCCACCGACTGCGGGCCGTGCGTGTAGATCCCCGGCGCTTGGCGCAGCGCCAGCTTGCGGGTGTGCGCGGTCGGCTGGCACACGTACAGGTCGCTGGCGCTGCCGATGGCCTGCGCGCCGAAGTACCGGTGGAACCGGGGCAGGATCGCCTCGAACACCATGCCCAGCCGCAGCAGTTCCTGCTGCACCTTGTGCCCCAGCGCCGGCGTCCGCGGGCTGTAGCCGTAGGCGATCAGCAGCCGGCTGTTCGGGCCGGCCAGGCATTCGGCGGCCCGGGTGGCGAACAACCCGATGCCCTCCGGGGTGTAGGGCGGGTCGGTGAACACCAGGTCCGCGCTGCTCTCCAGCACCGGCGGCACCCCGAACCGCAGGTCGGCGTGCATCGTGCGGACGGCGAAGCCGTGCTCGGCCGAGATCGAGTCGATGTGCTCCAGGATGCGCTCGTCGACGTCCACCACGGTCACCGACGCCGACGGCACGACGATGCTCAACGCCAGCGAAGTCAGGTCGTGGTCGCCGAGGCAGAGCACCTGCGCGCCGCGCAGGTCGTAGGTGTCGCGCAGCCATTCGGCGCGGCGCAGCGCCGTTTCCGGCGTGGCCGTCACGTGGTCGAGCGCCGCCGTAGGCGCCGGCCCGTTCTCGACGAACTCGCGCATCTTCGCCAGCTGCTCGGCACCGGTGGGCGCGGCGGGGCGCAGCTCGTCCAGCGCGAAGCGCCGCCGGTAGCGGTCGCGGGCCTCCGGCGTCAGCCGGTACGTCTCGCCGGAGGCTTCGACGTCGGGGCCTGCGGTGGCGATCAGGTCCTCGACCGTGCGCCGCGTGACGGCCGTCCGGCGGATCAGCTCGTCGAGCGGCAGCGCGCCTTCGGCGAGCTGGGCGAGGACTTCGCGCAGCCGTCGGGCGAGGACTCCGGCTTCGGCGAGTACCGCGTGCACGGCGTCGACGGGCTCGGGAGTTGCGGGGTGCTGAGCAGTGTTCATCGGGTTCTCAACCTTACGGCGTGCCCCGCGCGGCCGCTGCCGCGCCGGTTCCCAGAACGTGGGAGCGCGCTGTTGAGAAGATCACGCGATGGTCTCAGCCGATCGCACGATTCGGCCGATCGAGCTAGGGTCGGCCAGGTTTGGGGGACCGCGACGATCTACGAGGGGGCTCGGTTGATCGAGTTCCAGGCCGTGCGCAAGCAGTACGACAACGGCACTGTCGCCGTCCAAGAGCTGAGCCTGTCGGTGGGGGCTGGCACGATCACCGTCCTGGTGGGGCCGTCCGGGTGCGGCAAGACCACCCTGATGCGGATGGTGAACCGGATGATCGAGCCGTCGTCGGGAACGGTGCTGGTGGGCGGCGAAGACGTCCGCCGGCGCGATCCCGCGCAGCTGCGCCGCGGCATCGGCTACGTGATCCAGCAGGCCGGGCTGTTCCCGCACCGCAACGTCCTCGACAACGTGGCGACGGTGCCCGTGCTGGACGGTCGCAGCAAGCAGGAGGCGCGGCGGCGCGCGAGCGAGCTGCTGGAGCTGGTGGGGCTGTCGCAGGAGCTGGGCAAGCGCTACCCGGCGCAGCTCTCCGGTGGTCAGCAGCAGCGCGTCGGGGTGGCCCGGGCGCTGGCCGCCGATCCGCCGGTGCTGCTGATGGACGAGCCGTTCAGCGCCGTGGACCCGGTCGTGCGCGAGGGCTTGCAGGACGAGCTGCTGCGGTTGCAGGACGAGCTGGACAAGACGGTCCTGTTCGTCACGCACGACATCGACGAGGCCGTGAAGCTGGGCGAGAAGGTCGCGGTGCTGCGCCAGGGCGGGCACCTCGTCCAGTACGCCGCGCCCGATGACCTGCTCGCGGAGCCGGCCGACGACTTCGTGACCTCCTTCGTCGGCAAGGACCGCGGCTACCGCCGGCTGTCCTTCGTGGACTCCGAAGGGCTGAGCGCGAAACCGGTGGCCACGGTAGAGGTGGGGACGCGGGTGGCGCCGGAGCAGCGCTGGCGGCTCGCGCTGGACGGCGACGGCCGGCCGCGCGGCTGGCTCCCGCCGGGCTCCACTGTGGATGGTGAGCTGGCCGAGGCGCAGCTGGTCGCCGGCGGCTCGCTGCACACCCGGCACACCCCGCTGCGCGGAGCGCTGGACGCGGCGCTGTCCGCGCCGTCGGGCCTCGGCGTCGTCGTCGACGGCGACGGCCGGTACGTCGGCGTGATCACCGCCGACCACGTGCTCGGCCTGATCGAGCAGCACCGCCGCGCGGACGGCGAAGGGCTGACATGATCGACTTCTTCAGCAGCCCCAGCAACCGGGAGATGGTGCTCGAACAACTCGGCCAGCACATCTACCTATCGCTGCTGCCGCTGCTGCTCGGCGTCCTGGTGGCGCTGCCGCTGGGCCGCCTCGCGCAGCAGGTGCGCTGGCTGCGCGGCCTACTGCAGGGCAGCGCCAACATCTTCTACACGATCCCGTCGCTGGCCCTGTTCGTGATCATCCCCGGGCTGCTGGGCACGCCGCTGCTGTCCTCGATCAACGTGATCATCGCCCTGACGCTCTACACCGCGGCGCTGCTGGTGCGGCCGGTCCGGGACGCCCTGGAATCGGTGCCCGCGCACATCGTCACCGCCGCGACCGCGATGGGCTACCGCTCCGGCCGGCGGTTCCTGGCCGTGGAGCTGCCGCTGGCGGTGCCGGTGCTGGCGGCAGCCGTCCGGGTCGCGTCGGTCAGCAACATCAGCCTGGTCAGCGTGGGCGCGCTGGTCGGCATCGGCGGCCTGGGGAGGCTGTTCACCGCCGGGTTCCAGCTGGACTACCCGGCGCAGATCATCGTGGGCATCGTGCTGACCGTGCTGCTGGCACTGGTGGTCGACCTGCTGCTGGTGGCGTTGTGGCGGCTGCTGACGCCGTGGGCGCGGGCGGGGGTGAGCGGCGCATGATCGGCTCGCTGATCGCCTGGCTGACCGACCCGGCGCACTGGACGGGGCCGGGCGGAATCGCGGCGCAAACCCTGCTGCACCTGTATTACTGCGTGCTCTCGGTCGCCGCCGCGTCCGTGGTGGCCGTCCCGCTGGGTGTCTACATCGGGCACACCGGGCGCGGCGCGGTGTTCGTGGTGGGGATCAGCAACGCGATGCGGGCGCTGCCGACGCTGGGCGTGGTGACGCTGCTGGTGCTGGGGTTCGGGCTCGGGGAAGGCCCGGCGCTGGCCGGGCTGGTCATCCTCGCCATCCCGGCGATCCTCTCCGGCGCCTACGCCGGGGTCCGCAACGCGCCCGCCGACGCGGTCGACGCGGCCAAGGGCATGGGCATGACGCCGATGCAGCGGCTGTGGCAGGTGGAGCTGCCGACCGCGCTGCCGCTGCTGCTCGGCGGGGTGCGCAGCGCGATGCTGCAGGTGGTCGCCACCGCGGCCGTCGCCGCCTACGTCGGGCTCGGCGGGCTGGGGCGGATCCTGCTGGACGGGTTGAAGATCAGCAACTACGCGCAGATGGCCTCGGCCGCGATCGTCATCGCGGGGCTCGCGGTCCTGCTCGACCTGGTGTTGGCCGGCGCGACCCGGCTGTTGGTGCCGCGCGGTCTGGTGCTGGCCGCCCGACGAGGAGGTAAGGATTGATGAAGCGGTTGCTGGTGTGCGCCGCCGCGGCGGCGCTGCTGCTGACCGGCTGCGGTTCGCAGGACCCGTTGCAGGCCAACCGGGACGCCGCCGGTGGCGCGCTGGTGGTCGGCTCGGCGGACTTCGCCGAGAGCGAGCTGCTGATGCACGTCTACGCCGAGGCGCTGAAGACCACCGGTGCCGAGGTGGAGACCCGGCCGCGCATCGGCGCCCGGGAGTTCTACGTGAACGCGGTGCGCAACGGCGAGCTGGCGGTGGTTCCCGACTACACCGGCAACCTGCTCCAGTACCTGGACCCGCAGTCGCCGGCGACCGAGACCCAGCAGGTCTACGACCAGCTGAAGAAGGCCGTGCCGGGCGAAATGGAGCTGCTGGAGCAGTCCCCGGCCGAGGACTCCGACGTGCTGACCGTCACCGCGGCCACCGCGGGCACCGGGGTGCGCTCGATGGCCGACCTCGGGCCGCGCTGCGGTGAGTTCGTGCTCGGCGCGCCCGCGGAGTGGAAGTCCCGCTGGGAGACCAAGATCGCGGAGGTCTACGGCTGCCGGTTCAAGGAGATCCGCCCCGTGGAGGCGGGCACCATCACGGTCAACGCGTTGACCGCCGGGCAGATCCAGGTGGCGAACCTGTTCACCACCTCGTCGCAGATCGCGGCGAACAACCTGGTGAAGCTGGACGACCCGAAGAACATGTTCCCGGCGCAGAACGTGGTTCCGCTGGTGCACAAGGGGAAGCTGACCCCACAGCAGGCGGAGGCGCTGAACAAGGTGTCCCGGGCCCTCGACACGGACAAGCTCACGGAGCTCAACCGCAAGCTGGAGGTCGAGAAGGCCAACCCGGCGGACGTCGCCAAGGAATTCGTCGCCTCGGCGGGGCTGTGATCTCGCGGCTCGTTCAAGGCCCGTGAGCGTTTTGTGCTGCTATGGCGACACAAAGCGCTCACGGGCTTAGGCGGTGCGGCCGCTGATTCTGGTGGTCAGCTCCGTTGCCGCGTGGTGGACCTGGGCGGCCAGGTCCGGCCAGGTCTCGGCGCAGGGTTCGCCGCCCGGGGTGTCGCAGAAGTGGCGGAACGTCACGCTGATCGCCGCGATGGGGCGGGCGCCGTGGTCGAACACCGCGCACGCCACCGAGGCGAAGCCCGCCGTCACGAAACCGTCCTCGACCGCCCAGCCGCAGCGGCGCTCCGCCGCGAGCAGCCGGCGCAGTTCGGGCAGGTTCCGCGGGCCCCGGTCGGTGCGCAGCACGAACCGTTCGCTGGACGGCAGGAGCGCGCGCACGTGCGCGGCGGGCAGGTGCGCGAGCATCGCGCGCCCGGACGCCGTCAGCTGCGCGGGCAGCCGGACGCCCACGTCGGTGACCAGCGTCTGCGGCTGCGACGGCCGCTCCTTGATCAGGTACAGCGACTCGCCGCCGTGCAGGACGCCCAGGTGCGCGGTGCGGCCGACCTGGTCCACCAGCCGCCGCAGCAGCGGCCCGGCGAGGCGTTCCAGCGGGTCGTGGCGCAGGTAGGCGGAGCCGAGCTCGAAGGCCGCCATGCCCAGCCCGTAGCGCCGCTCCTCGGGCAGGTGGGTCACGAAGCCGGCGGCGACCAGCTCGGCCAGCAGGTGGTAGGTCGTCGACCTGGGCAGGTCCAGGTCGCGGGCGATGACCCCGGCCGACACCGGCCCGGCGCGGCCCGCGAGGACCCGCAGGATGGCCAGCCCGCGCCGCAGCGCCGGCACGTCGCTGCTACCGCCCACGGCAGCCTCCATTCGGGTTCCGGTCTCGTATTCCAGACATTCTCACCCCATCCGGGCTTCTGCCGGTAGCGCCGTCGCGCTGGTATGGAGATATGCAGGACGACATGCTGAATGTTGGTCCGGAGCCGTTGCACCGCGAGCAGGTCGTGGCCGTCGCGCGCGCCGCGACGCGGGTAGAACTGACCCGGCTCGCCGAACAGGGCATCGTCGCGACGCGCAAGCACATCGAGGCCCTCGCCGCCGAGAAGCGCCCCACCTACGGGGTGTCGACCGGCTTCGGGGCGCTGGCCGTGCGGCACATCCCGGCCGACCGGCGCGCGGCCCTGCAGCAGTCCTTCGTCCGGTCGCACGCGGCCGGCGCCGGTCCGGCGGCGGAGGCGGAGGTGGTGCGGGCGCAGATGCTGCTGCGGCTGCACACGATCGCCACCGGGCGCACCGGCGTCCGCCTGGAAACCGCGCACGCGCTGGCGGCGATGCTCAACGCGGGCATCGTGCCCGTGGTGCACGAGCACGGCTCCCTCGGCTGCTCCGGCGACCTCGCGCCGCTGGCGTCCGTCGCGCTCGCGCTGACCGGCGAGGGCGACGCCTTCGACGCTTCGGGGCGGCTCCGCCCGGCCGCCGAAGCGCTGGCCGACGCCGGGATCGAGCCGGTGGTGCTGGTGGAGAAGGAAGGCCTGGCGCTGACCAACGGCACCGACGGCATGCTCGGCATGCTGGTGCTCGCGCTGCACGACCTGTCCGCGCTGCTGGACGTGGCCGATGTGACCGCGGCGATGAGCGTGGAGGCGCTGCTGGGCACCGACCGGGTGTTCGCCGCCGACCTCCAGCGCCTGCGCCCACACCCGGGGCAGGCGGTGTCCGCGGCGCGGATGTCGGCGCTGCTGGCGGACTCGCCGATCATGGCGAGCCACCGGGGCGACGACTGCACGCGCGTGCAGGACGCGTACTCGCTGCGCTGCGCGCCGCAGGTGCACGGCGGGGCGCGGGACACCGTCACCCACGCCGAGACCGTGGCCGACCGGGAGCTCGCGGCCGCCATCGACAACCCGGTGGTCCTCGACGACGGCCGGGTCGAGTCCAACGGCAACTTCCACGGCGCGCCGCTGGCCTACGCGCTGGACTTCCTGGCCATCCCGCTCGCCGACGTCGCCAGCATGTCCGAGCGCCGCACCGACCGGATGCTCGACGTCGCGCGCTCGCACGGGCTGCCCGCGTTCCTCGCCGACGACCCGGGCGTGGACTCCGGGCACATGATCGCCCACTACACGCAGGCGGGCCTCGTCGCCGAGCTGAAGCGGCTCGCCGCGCCCGCGTCGGTCGACTCCATCCCGACCAGCGCGATGCAGGAGGACCACGTGTCGATGGGCTGGTCGGCGGCCCGCAAGCTCCGCCGCGCCATCGACGGCCTGACGACCGTGCTCGCCGTCGAGCTGCTCACCGCCGCCCGCGCCCTCGACCTGCGCGCGCCGCTGCAGCCGGGCCCGGCCACCGGCGCCGTGCGGGACCTGCTGCGCACCCGCGTCCCGGGCCCCGGCCCCGATCGCCACATCGCGCCGGAGATCGCGGCGGCCGAAGAGCTGATCCGTTCCGGCGCGGTGCGCGACACCGCCGCCGGCTTCACGAACTCCACAGTGGACCGGAGGTTGCCATGAGCGAAGCCCGACCCGTGCGAGCCCCGCGCGGGAGCACGCTGACCGCGCGGAGCTGGAGCACCGAAGCACCCTTGCGGATGCTGCAGAACAACCTCGACCCGGAGGTCGCCGAGCGGCCCGACGACCTCGTCGTCTACGGCGGCACCGGCAAGGCGGCGCGGAACTGGGCGTCGTTCGACGCGATCGTCCGGGAACTGACGACGCTGCGCGAGGACGAGACGCTGCTCGTCCAGTCCGGCAAGCCGGTCGGCGTGCTGCAGACCCACGAGTGGGCGCCGCGGGTGCTGATCGCCAACTCCAACCTCGTCGGCGACTGGGCGAACTGGCCGGAGTTCCGGCGCCTCGACGCGCTCGGCCTGATGATGTACGGCCAGATGACCGCCGGATCGTGGATCTACATCGGCACTCAGGGCATCCTGCAGGGCACCTACGAGACGTTCGGCGCGATCGCGGCCCGCCGCTTCGGCGGCAGCCTCGCGGGCACGCTGACCATCACCGCCGGGCTCGGTGGCATGGGCGGTGCGCAGCCGCTGGCAGTGACGATGAACGACGGCGTGGCGCTCGTCGTCGAATGCGACGCCGAACGCGCGCACCGCCGCGTCCGGCACGGCTACCTCGACGAGGTCGCCGACAGCCTCGACGACGCCATCGAGAAGGCCGTGGCGGCCAAGGTTGCGCGGCGCGCGTACTCGGTCGCGGTGATCGGCAACGCCGCCGAGCTGCTGCCCGAGATGCTGCGGCGCGGCGTGCCCGCCGACATCGTGACCGACCAGACCTCCGCGCACGACCCGCTGTCCTACCTGCCGCTGGGCGTCGACGTGGACGACTGGGCCGACTACGCGGCGAAGAAGCCCGACGAGTTCACCGAGCGGGCGCGCGACTCGATGGCCAAACATGTGGAAGCGATGGTCGGGTTCCTCGACGGCGGGGCGGAGGTCTTCGACTACGGCAACTCGCTGCGCGGCGAGGCCCAGCTCGGCGGCTACGAGCGGGCGTTCGCCTACCCGGGTTTCGTGCCCGCCTACATCCGGCCGCTGTTCTGCGAGGGCAAGGGCCCGTTCCGGTGGGCTGCGCTGTCCGGCGACCCGGCCGACATCGCCAAGACCGACCAGGCGATCCTCGACCTCTTCGGCGAGGACGAGCACCTGGCGCGGTGGATCCGGCTGGCCGGCGAGCGCGTTTCCTTCCAGGGACTGCCCGCGCGGATCTGCTGGCTCGGCTACGGCGAGCGCGCCGAGGCGGGCCTGCGGTTCAACGAGATGGTGGCCTCCGGCGAGCTCGCGGCGCCGGTGGTGCTCGGCCGCGACCACCTGGACTGCGGATCGGTGGCCTCGCCGTACCGGGAGACCGAGGCGATGGCCGACACCTCGGACGCGGTCGCGGACTGGCCGCTGCTGAACGCGCTGGTCAACACGGCCTCCGGCGCGACGTGGGTGTCGCTGCACCACGGCGGCGGCGTCGGCATGGGGCGGTCGCTGCACGCGGGTCAGGTCACGGTCGCCGACGGCACCGAGCTCGCGGCGCAGAAGCTGGCGCGGGTGCTGACCAACGACCCGGGCATGGGCGTGATCCGGCACGTCGACGCGGGATACGGCCGGGCGGAGCAGGTCGCCGCCGAGCGCGGCGTCCGCACGCCCCTGGTCGGCTGAGCACTCGTGAGCGCTTTTGGTCGCTACAGCAGACCAAAACGCTCACGAGCTCTGGAACTGACGGGTTGCTGCCCGGGACGCGGGTGTTCGAAAAGGAGCGGGTGTGGCGGGACCGAACGAGTTGATGGCGGCCATCGCCGATGTCGGCGCGGACCGGCGCCGGGGCGGATACTCCCGGCACGTCTTCGACGACGCCGAGCGGGAGCTCCGCGAGTGGTTCGTCGAGCAGGCCGAGGCTCGCGGCCTGCGCGTCACCACCGACCAGAACGCGAACATCTGGGCGTGGTGGGGCGAGCCGGGCGATGACGCGGTGGTGACCGGCAGCCACCTGGACTCGGTGCCCGGCGGCGGCGCGTTCGACGGCCCGCTCGGCGTGGTCAGCGCGCTGAGCGCGGTGGATCTGTTGCGGGCCAAGGGTTTCACGCCCCGGAAGCCGCTCGCGATGGTCGTCTTCGCCGAGGAGGAGGGCGGCCGGTTCGGCGTGCCGTGCCTGGGCTCCAGGCTGCTGGCCGGGACCATCGACGCGGACCGGGCCCGCGCGCTCCGCGACCCGAACGGCGTGACGTTCGCCGAGGCCATGCGGTCCTTCGGCGCGGACCCGGCCAGGCTGGGGCGCGACGACGCGGCGCTGCGGCGCATCGGGCAGTTCGTCGAGCTGCACGTGGAGCAGGGCCGGGGGCTGATCGACCTGGACCGCCCGGTGGCGGTCGCGTCGTCGATCCTGGCGCACGGCAGGTGGCGGTTCCGGTTCAGCGGCCAGGGGAACCACGCCGGCGCGACGCTGATCGCCGACCGCCACGACCCGATGCTGCCCGCGTCGCGGCTGGTCCTCGAAGCCCGCCGGATCGCGGCGGGCGTCGACGGCGGCCGGGCGACGGTGGGCAGGCTGGTCCCGAACCCCGGCGGCACCAACGTCATCGCGTCCACTGTGGACATCTGGTTGGACGCGCGGTCGCCGGACGACCGGTCGACGCGGTCCATGGTCGAAGACCTGTCCGGGGCGGCCGCGGAATTCGCCGCATCCGAGGGCTGCCAGGTCGAGGTGACGGAGGAATCCTACGGCGACACCGTGCACTTCGACGCCGCGTTCCGGGACCGGCTCGCAGGCCTGCTCGGCGACGCCCCGGCGCTGCCGACCGGAGCCGGGCACGACGCGGGAATCCTCGCCGCCGAGGTGCCGACGGCGATGCTCTTCGTGCGCAACCCGACCGGCATCAGCCACGCCCCGGAGGAACACGCCGAGCCCGGCGACTGCGATTCCGGCGCGCACGCGCTCGCCCAGGTCCTGGAAGACCTGGCCGGGTGAGGCGGTTGACCACCTACTGGTGCGAATGGGCCTGGCTGCCGAGCGGACCGGAGCGGGGCGTGCTCTTCGAAGTCGACGCCGGCCGCATCGCTGCCGTCGGCTCCGCGCAGAACCCGCCGGAACACGCCGAACGGCTCCCGGGCATGACGCTGCCCGGCATCGCCAACGCGCACTCCCACGCGTTCCACCGCGCGCTCCGCGGCGGGGACGACGGCGCGCGCGGCACCTTCTGGACCTGGCGCGAACAGATGTACCGGGTGGCGGAGGTGCTGGACCCGGACGGCTACTACCGGCTCGCCCGCGGCGTCTACGCCGAGATGGCGCTGGCCGGGATCACCTGCGTCGGCGAATTCCACTACCTGCACCACGCCGCGAACGGCACCCGGTACGACGACCCGAACGCGATGAGCCAGGCCCTCGCGCAGGCCGCGCGGGACGCGGGAATCCGGCTCACCCTGCTGGACACGTGCTACCTGGCGGGCGGTTTCGGGCGGCCGCTGGACGGTGTGCAGCTGCGCTTCTCGGACGGTTCGGCCGCGAGCTGGATCGACCGGATCGACCGGTGCACTGTGGACGGTGACCGGGTTCGCCTCGGCGCGGCGCTGCATTCGGTCCGCGCGGTGCCCGCGGAAGAGATCCCGGACGTGGCCGGCTGGGCGCGCGAGAACGAGGCACCGCTGCACGTGCACCTGTCCGAACAGCGCGCCGAGAACGAGGCGTGCCTGGCGGCGCACGGCTGCACCCCGACCCAGCTGCTGGACTCGCGCGGCGCACTGGGGCCCGGCGTGACGGCGGTGCACGCCACGCACCTGGCCGCGTCCGACGTGGCGCTGCTGGGCGGTAGCGCGACCGGGGTGTGCCTGTGCCCGACGACCGAAGCCGACCTGGCCGACGGGATCGGCCCGGCGGCGGCGCTGGCCGTCGCCGGGAGCCCGCTATCCGTCGGCAGCGACGGGCACTCCGCGATCGATCCGTTCGCGGAGGTGCAGGCCGTCGAGTCCTACCTGCGGCTGGACACCGAGACCCGCGGGCACTTCGCGGCCGCCGAGCTGCTGGCGATGGCCACCGAGGCCGCGCACCGGTCCCTGGGCTGGGCCGACGCGGGCCGGCTCGAAGCCGGTGCCCGCGCCGACTTCGTGGCGGTGGATCTCGGCTCGACCCGGCTGGCCGGAGTCGCGCCCGAGGCCGTCCCGGCGGTCGCGCGGGCCGACGACGTCCGGGTGGTGATCGCCGACGGGCACCGGATCGTGCAGGACGGCAAGCACGAAGCGATCGACGCGGCGGGCGAGCTCGGCGAAGCGATCGCCGCGCTGCGCTCGTGAGTGTTCGTTCCGGTTCTTACCGCGATATTCACTCACGAACACTTGAAGATACGACGAGCAGGGAACAAGAAACGATGACAAGCACTGTTATTACTGGAATCGGCGAGCTGACGACGAACGACGACGAGCTCGGCACGCTCACCGATGCCGCGCTGGTCATCGACGGTGACCGGGTCGTCTGGGCCGGCCCCGCGGCCGCCGCGCCGGAAGCCGACGAGCGGTTCGACGCGGCCGGGCGAGCGGTCCTGCCCGGCTGGGTCGACAGCCACACGCACCTGGTGTTCGCCGGCGACCGCACCGCGGAGTTCGCCGCCCGGATGGCCGGGCAGTCCTACCAGGCGGGCGGGATCGCCGTCACCGTGGAAGCGACGCGGGCCGCCACCGACGAGGAGCTGGCCGCCAACCTGCGCAAGCACATCGCGGAAGCCGCCGCGCAGGGCACGACGTGCATGGAGACCAAGACCGGCTACGGGCTCACGGTCGCCGAGGAGCTGCGGGCCGCGAAGATCGCCGCCGAAGCCGACGAGGTGACGTTCCTCGGCGCGCACCTGGTGCCGCCGGGCGAGGACGCGGACACCTACGCGGACCTGGTGCGCGGGGAGATGCTCGACGCCGTGGCGCCGCACGTCGGCTGGTGCGACGTGTTCTGCGAGCAGGGCGCGTTCGACGCCGACCAGTCCAGGCGAATCCTGGTGGCGGCGAAGGAACGCGGGCTGGGGCTGCGCGTGCACGGCAACCAGCTCGGCCCCGGGCCGGGCGTTCAGCTGGCCGTCGAACTCGGCGCCGCGAGCGTGGACCACTGCACCTACCTCACGGAGTCCGATGTGGACGCGTTGGCGGGTTCGGACACCGTGGCGACGTTGCTGCCCGCCTGCGACCTGTCCACGCGGCAGCCGCTGCCGGATGCCCGGGCGCTCATCGAGGCCGGCGCCGCGGTCGCCTTGGCGTCCAACTGCAATCCCGGCTCGTCCTACACGTCGTCGATGGCGTTCTGCGTGACGACGGCGGTGCTGCAGATGCGGATGACCATCGAAGAGGCGGTACGGGCGGCGACCTGGGGTGGCGCGCGGGCGCTGCGCCGGGAGACCGGCGACGGCGCGGTCGGCGTCCTCCGGCCCGGCGCGCGGGCGGACGTCCACATCCTCGACGCCCCGAGCACGACCTGGCTCGCCTACCGGCCGGGCGTGCCCCTCACCCACGCCGTCTGGCGCAAGGGCACGCGCGTCGGCTAACGCGCGCGAGCACGGGAACCTTCCTGTCACCGGCCCTTGATCACACCTCCTGGAGGTGTGATCAAGGGCACTTTCCTGTCGCCGCGTCGGCATGTTGACCTCCAGTTAAGTCGAAGTCGGAGGCTGTTGGCGGTCAACGGAGGAGGCTGAGCGACATGCGCGTGGTGCAGGTGAAGGAATTCGGTGGGCCGGAAGTGCTGGCAGTGGCGGACGTCGCCGATCCAGAACCCGGCGCGGGGCAGGTGCTCGTGCGAGCGTCCGCAGTGGACGTCCTGTTCCTGGACACCCAGCTGCGCGAGGGGTGGGGCAAGGAGTTCTTCGGTCAGTCGCCGCCGTACGTGCCCGGTGACGGCGTGGCCGGAGAAGTGGTGTCGGTCGGCGAATCCGTCGACCCGAGCTGGATCGGACGGTCGGTGGTCGCCAGCACGCGCAACGGAGGCACCTACGCAGAGCTGGTCGTCGTCGACGAGTCCGAGCTGATCCAGGTGCCGGATGGGCTGGGCGAGCGCGAAGCCGTCGCGCTGCTGCACGACGCCACCACGGCGTTGTTCCTCGCCGAGCACGCCCGGATCCAGCCCGGCGAACAGGTCCTGGTCAACGCCGCCACCGGGGGAGCGGCCTCGGTGCTGGTCCAGCTCGCGCGGGCGGCCGGTGCCCACGTCATCGGCGCGGCACGCGGCGACGCGAAGCTGAACCTGGTTCGCGAGTTGGGCGGCGAACCGGTCGACTACGCGAAGCCGGACTGGGGGCAGCGGGTGCGGGAGCTGACCGGTGGCGTCGACGTGGTCTTCGACGGCGTCGGCGGCGCGCTCGGGCGCGCGGCGTTCGAGACGACGAACAACGGTGCCCGGTTCTACTCGTACGGCGCGGCCAGCGGCGACTTCACCGAGATCGACCCGGCGGAAGCGCAGCGGCGCGACGTGACCGTGGTGGGGCTGCTGGACGTCCAGCCTTCCCCGGAGCAGAAGAAGCCGATGACCGAACGCGCGCTGGCGGAGGCTGCGGCAGGGCGGATCAAACCGACCATCGGCCAGGCCTTCCCGCTGGAACGGGCCGCCGAAGCACACGCGGCGATCGCGGCCCGCACCACACCCGGCCGAACCCTGCTCCTGCCGTGACGCGTCGGTGACAGGAAGGTTCCCATCCTCGCGTCGCATCGGTGACAGGAAGGTTCCCATGCTCGCATCGCTTCTCTCGAAGGCCGCTGATCCTCAGGGGCGAGCAGCGCGGCCCACAGCGTGAGCATGGGAACCTTCCTGTCACCCCAGGCCTGGATCGCAGCATGGGAACCTTCCTGTCACCCCAGGCCTGGATCGCAGCATGGGAACCTTCCTGTCACCCCAGGCGCAGGCGCGCAAGTATGGGAACTTTGCTGTCAATCCGGCGCGACGCAGGATCGGGAAGGGTGGCCTAGCGGCCCTTGCTCGCCAGCAGCGCGTTCAGCACGACGCGGACCAGCGGGTGCTCCTCCCGTCCGCACTGGACGGCGGCGAAGACCCGGCGGGTCGGCGGCTTGCCCGCGACCGGCAGCGCGACCACGTCCAGGCCGGCCGCGATGGCCGTGCGGGGCACCAGTGCGACACCGGTGCCCGCCGCGACCAGAGCCACCACCGCGTGGAAGTCGTCCGAGGTGTGCGTGATGTTCGGGACGAACCCCGCGTTCTCGCAGGACACCTGGGCCACCGCGCGGCACGGGTTGCCCGGCAGCGGCGCGATCCAGTCGTCGTCGCGCAGCGCGTCGAGCGCGATCTCCGCGGCGGAACCGAGCGGGTGGTTCGGCGGCAGCACCACGTCGAACGGCTCGGTGTACAGCGGGAACCTGCTCACCCGGCGGGCGTCCGCCTGCAGCGTCGACGTGTACTCCATCGAGATCGCGATGTCGATCTCCCCGGCCAGCAGCATCATCAGGCTGTTGTGCGCCTCGGCGTCGCGCACCAGCACCCGCACGTCCGGCGCCTGCTGCCGCAACGCGACGATCGACGGCGCCACGACCTGCGTGATCGCCGAGGCGAACGATGCCACCTCGACCGTGCCGACGGTGCCGGCCGCGCACGCCGCCAAGCTCGCCTCCGCGCGCTCCAGCTCCGCCAGGACCGCCTTGGCGTGCTCGACCAGCAGCTCACCGGCCGCGGTCAGCCGCACCCGGCGGCCCTGCCGGACCAGCAGCGGCTGCCCGACCTCGTTCTCCAGCGCGGTGAGCTGCTGCGATACCGCCGACGGCGTCAGGTAGAGCTTCTCCGCCGCCGCGCGCACGGTGCCGTGGTCGGCGAGCGCGCGGAGCACCTGGAGCCGCCGGGGGTCTATCACCGGGCGATGGTACCCATCCGATCGCGGGCCGCCACGAACGCCGACACCGCCCGCTCCACGTCCTCGGTGCTGTGCGCGGCCGACATCTGGGTGCGGATGCGGGCCTTGCCCTTGGGCACCACCGGGTAGGAGAAGCCGATGACGTAGATGCCCTCCTCCAGCAGCAGGTCCGCCATCCGCGCCGCCTCCGCCGCGTCGCCGATCATCACCGGGATGATCGGGTGCTCTCCGGGCAGCAGGTCGAAGCCCTCCTCGGCCATCCGGCGGCGGAACAGCGAGCTGTTGTCCCGCAGCCGCTCCCGCAGCTCCGGTTGCGCGGCGACCAGGTCCAGCGCGGCCAGCGAAGCGGCCACGATCGACGGCGCGAGGGAGTTCGAGAACAGGTACGGCCGGGAACGCTGCCGCAGCAGCTCGACGATCTCGGCGCGCGCGGACACGTAGCCGCCGCTGGCGCCGCCGAGCGCCTTGCCGAGCGTGCCGGTGACGATGTCGACCCGGTCGGCGACGCCGAACAGGTCCGGTGTGCCCGCACCCTTCGGGCCCGTGAACCCGACCGCGTGCGAGTCGTCGACCATCACCATCGCCCCGTACTTCTCGGCGAGCGCGCAGATCTCGTCCAGCGGCGCCAGGTAGCCGTCCATCGAGAACACGCCATCGGTGACGACGAGCTTGCGGCGCGCGTCGGAATTCTCCTTGAGCAGTCGCTCGAGATCGGCCATGTCCCGATTCCGGTACCGGCCGCGGCGGGCCTTGGACAGCCGGATGCCGTCGATGATGCTCGCGTGGTTGAGCTCGTCGGAGATCACCGCGTCCCGGTCGTCGAGCAGCGTCTCGAAAACCCCGCCGTTGGCGTCGAAGCACGAGCTGTACAGGATCGTGTCATCGGTGCCCAGGAACTCCGAGAGCCGCCGCTCCAACTCCTTGTGCGGGGCCTGCGTGCCGCAGATGAACCGCACCGACGCCATCCCGAAACCCCACTTCGCCAGCGCCTCCTCGGCGGCTGCGACCAGCGCGGGGTGATCGGCAAGCCCCAGGTAGTTGTTCGCGCAGAAGTTCAGCAGCTCGGCACCGCCGACGCCCACCCGCGCGCTCTGCGGCGAGTCCAGCACCCGCTCGTCCTTGTACAGCCCGGCGGCGCGGATCTCGGCCAGCTCGGCGCGGACGTCGTCAGCGATCGTGTACATCAGGAGGACCCCTTCGTTGTCCAGTCGAGGATGACCTTGCCGCAGCGGCCGCTGCGAGCCGTCTCGAACGCCTCGGCGTGCTGCGTGTACGGGAATCGGTGCGTGATCACCGGGCTCAGGTCCAGCCCGGACTCCAGCAGCACCGACATCGAGTACCAGGTCTCGAACATCTCGCGGCCGTAGATGCCCTTGACGGTGAGCATCTTGAACACCACCGCACTCCAGTCGAGCGGGAAGTCTTCGGCGGGCAGGCCCAGCATCGCGATCCGGCCGCCGTGCGCCATGTTCGCCACGGCCTCCCGCAGCGCCTCGGGCTTCCCGGAGACCTCCATCGCCACGTCGAAGCCCTCGCTCATGCCCAGCTGCTGCTGCGCGTCGGCGACCCGGGTCTGCGAAACGTCCACGGCCAGATCCACGCCGACGCGGCGGGCCAGCTCCAGCCGGTGCTCGCTGACGTCGGTGATCACCACGTGCCGGGCGCCCGCGTGCTTGGCCACCCCCGCGGCCATCAGCCCGATCGGCCCGGCGCCGGTGATCAGCACGTCCTCGCCGACGACGGGGAAGCTGAGCGCGGTGTGCACCGCGTTGCCGAACGGGTCGAAGATCGCCGCCACGTCCGGATCGACGTCGCCGCGGTGCACCCAGACGTTCTGCTCGGGCAGCACCGCGAACTCGGCGAACGCGCCGTTGCGGTGCACGCCGAGGCCCTGCGTGTGCGCGCACAGGTGGCGGCGGCCGGCGAGGCAGTTGCGGCAGCGGCCGCACACCAGATGCCCTTCGCCGCTGACGAAGTCGCCGACCGATGCCCGCGTGACCGCGGCGCCGATGGCCACCACCTCCCCGGCGAACTCGTGGCCGACCACCAGCGGCGTCGGCACGGTGCGGGCGGCCCACTCGTCCCACGACGCGATGTGCAGGTCCGTACCGCAGATCCCGGTGCGCATCACCCGCACCACGACTTCGTCGGGGCCCGGGGTCGGGTCGGGGAGCTCGGCCAGTTCCAGGCCGGGCGCGGGTGAGGTCTTCACCAGAGCGCGCAAGGTTCCTCCGCTCTCGATGCTTGTCGCAGTGGAGTCTGGCCCGGTGCCGCGGCGCAGGTCCATCGCAACTTTCTGCACTGGCTGGTAAGCGGTGCTGCACAGCGCACGGCGCCCCACCCGCCTTCGACGAATGGGGCGCGGCGTCGGCGGCTGGTCAACCGTTCGACGACTGCTCGTGCGTGTGGGAGAAGCCCTGCTGCCCGTGCGGGGAAGAGGTCTGGACGTGGTGCTGGTGCACGTGGCGGTACTTGTGCTGCTCGTTGTGGCTCACCTGGGGTTGCTGGTTCGGCCCCTGCGTGCTGCCGACGATTGCGGCGAGGAACGGGTCCGACGCCGACGAGTGGGGGCCATCGGCGGCAGCGGCCGTTCCGGTGGCGCCCAGCACGGCGAGACCAGTGAGCAGGGTGCTGGCAAGCAGACGTCGCATCGATTCCTCCGTAGTGCGGTGGCATTGCCAGCGCAGAGGCGATCACACATCGGCCCCGGCCGCCGTGCACGTCACTCCTTGGGGGATCACCCCGCATCCCCGGCCCCCCGGCCAGGGGAGCCGCCCGGAACACCCCGCCGCCCCCCCCGGGCGAGAGGAAGGGAACCTTCCTGTCACCAGCGGTCGCGGCGGTGGTGCGAGCAAGGGAACTTTCCTGTCACGACGAAGCCCGCACCAGCCGTTGTGAGGTGTGGAAGGGAACCTTCCTGTCACCCCGGGCGCCGTGGAGCGGGGCTGCGAGCAAGGGAACCTTTCTGTCAGCGGCCGTCGTGGCGGGGCTGCGAGCATGGGAACTTTCCTGTCACGCGCGGCGGCCGGTGGGCTCGCGGCGGCAACGACTTGACTTCTACCTAGATGGAGGTTCGAGGATCGTGTCGAAGCCGACGATCACGAGGAGGCCCGATGACGACCGGCCGCACCGAAATGCCCGACATCACCCGATCCGACGTCGGCACGATCCTGGTCAGCCCGTGGCTCGTGGGCACCCCGCAGCGGCAGCGCGATGCGGTGGACTCGACGATCGCGGAATGGCGCGTCGCGCCGTGGCCGCCGGCATTCCTGTCCTTGAACTGCTTCGTGAGCGACGACGGCACCACGGTGCTGAACTACGCGCAGTGGACCGACGACGACGCTCACCGCGAATTCGTCCGGACCTACCGGCCGACACTGGTCCGCGGCATCGACGAGGCCGTGCCGGGCATCGAACGCCCCGGCCTCGTCAGGTACCGCCTGCACAGCAGCGTCGTCGCACCAGAGCCTGGACGTGGCGATCTGGTCGCGGTTTTCACCTACGACACCGAGGACATCGAGCAGGCGCGGCAGCTGGCCGACGATGCGCGCGGCCGGATCACGCCCGAGCTGCCGCCGGGGCTCATCGCCGCGCACTTCCACATCAGCGTCGACGGCACCCGGGTGCTGATCTACGAGGAATGGGCCGATGAGGCCGCAGTCGCCGGCAGCACCCACCACCCGGAAACCGTTGCCGCCGGCGACCTCTACCGGCTGCACCGCAGCCTGACCCGCTACCGGGCCTGACGGGGGAGCAAGGGAACCTTCCTGTCACCAACGTGCCGGACGTGCGGTGGGGTGGCAGGAAGGGAACCTTTCGATCATCCGCCGGCCCGACGGCCGTGGCAGGAAGGGAACTTTCCTGTCACCGGCAGGCCGGCGCTTGCTTCTGGAACGGCCCGGGGCGAGGGGAAGGGAACCTTCCTGTCACCAACCGGTCGCCCCGGTGCTGGTCGAACCTCGGGGCTGGTTACTCGTCGTCGGCGTCGTCGCGGGCGAGGAACGTGGCGAGGCGTTCGGTGGCGTCCTCGAAGTCGGGGTTGAGGTCGACGAACGCCCGCATTCGGTCGGCGACCCAGGCCAGCGTGACCTCGTCGTCACCGCGACGATCTTCGAGTTCCTCAATGCCGCGGTCGGTGAAGTACACCGTGTCCTCCTAGTTGTTTCCGTCCGTGACCGGTGCGATCGGGGTTGGCAGAACAGCAGAGTACGAAACGCAATTCCGGCGGCGACGGGAACCGCCTCGAACGGCGGGAAGGTCGTTGTGCTTGCGAAGCTCCGGGGCTGAACGCCACAAGGCCGGAGCAGGACTCTAATCCGACGCGGCCAACCGCATCGAGCCGGGGCCGTGGAGCATGGGAACCTTCCTGTCACCTTTCCACGCTGCGGTGCGGGTTCAGGCGGTCCCGGCCGCCGGGAGGGCGTCGAGCGCCGTGGACCACCAGGTGTCGAGGGAGTGGAAGGCGCGCGGGTCCTGCTGGCGCAGGCGCGCGGAAAGCGCGTCGGTTTCCGCCTCGCTGCCGCCGGAGGCCAGCGCCATGAGCACCACGAATCCGTCGCGCTCGTCGAAGAGCCGGGCCGGCCGACGAACTCGGTGGTGAACAGCTCACCGGCGAAACGCGGCAGGCCGGCCTGGGTGAGGATGTGCCGGTCGGCATCGGACGAACCGGCGGCCGCGGACACGTCCAGGCGGACGAGGTTCTCCTCCCCGAAGACCTCGGCAAGGTCAGCACGCGCGATCATCCGACGGTATTCGGCGCTCTCCGCACCGAGAGCGTTTTCGGCTGCAGCCGCAAAAAACGGGCCGCCGGTTCCGGGAGGGAACCGGCGGCCCGCTTCAGCCGTGGATCAGGCGAAGGCGTTGCGCACGACCTCGGCCTGCTCGACCTCGTGGACCTTGGCCATACCGGTGGCCGGGGCGGCCATCGGACGACGCGAGACCCGCTGGAGCTTGCCGACCAGCTGCGGGAACAGCTCCGGCAGGGCCAGGCCGAGGAACGGCCACGCACCCTGGTTGGCCGGTTCCTCCTGCGTCCACCGGATCGAGGTGGCGTTCGGGTACCGCTCGAACAGCGCGCCCAGCTTGCGGTGGGGCAGCGGGTAGAGCTGCTCCAGCCGGACGATCGCGGTGTCGGTGATGCCCTCCTTGTCGCGGTGCGCGGCCAGCTCGTAGTAGAGCTTGCCGGTGCACAGCACGATGTTGCGCACGTTGGCCGGGTCCGGCTGCGCCGGGTCGTCGATCACCGAGGTGAACTTGCTGCCGTTGGTGAAGTCCTCGACCGGGCTGGTCGCGGCCTTCAACCGCAGCATCGACTTCGGCGTGAACACCACCAGCGGGCGGTGGATGTTGTCCAGCGCGTGCCGCCGCAGCAGGTGGAAGTAGTTCGCCGGCGTCGACGGCATCGCGACGGTCATCGAACCCTCGGCGCACAGCTGCAGCCACCGCTCGATGCGGGCCGAGCTGTGGTCCGGGCCCTGGCCCTCGTGGCCGTGCGGCAGCAGCATGACCACGTCGGACCGCTGGCCCCACTTGGCCTCACCGGACGAGATGAACTCGTCGATCACCGACTGGGCGCCGTTGAAGAAGTCACCGAACTGCGCTTCCCACAACACCAGGGAATCCGGGTTGCCGACCGAGTAGCCGTACTCGAAGCCCAGGGCCGCGTACTCGGACAGCGCCGAGTCGTAGACCAGGAACTTCGCCTGGTCGTCCGACAGGTTCTGCAGCGGCGTGTGCTCGGCGTTCTCCTTGCGGTCGATGAGCACCGAGTGCCGCTGGCCGAACGTGCCGCGCCGGCTGTCCTGACCGGTCAGGCGGACCTGGCGGCCCTCCATGACCAGCGAACCGAACGCCAGCAGCTCGCCGAACGCCCAGTCGATGCCGCCCTCACGACCCATCTTGGCGCGACGCTCCAGCACCGGCTTGACGCGCGGGTGCGGGGTGAAGCCCTCCGGCAGGTTGATCTGCGCCTCGGCGATGTGCTCCAAGGTCTCCTGCGAGATCGCGGTCGCCAGTCCGCGCGGCACCTGCTGCTCGGACTCCACCGACGGGCTCGGCGACGGCGGGTGCTTCTCCAGCTCGCGGACCTCGTTGAACACGTGCTCCAACTGGGCCGCGTAGTCCTTCAGCGCCTTCTCCGCCTCTTCGACGGTGATGTCGCCGCGGCCGATCAGGGCCTCGGTGTACACCTTGCGGACGCTGCGCATCTTGTCGATCGCGTCGTACATCTTCGGCTGCGTCATCGACGGGTCGTCGCCCTCGTTGTGACCGCGGCGGCGGTAGCACACCATGTCGATCACGACGTCCTTGCCGAACGCCTGGCGGTACGCCACGGCCAGCTTCGCGACCCAGACGCAGGCCTCGGGGTCGTCGCCGTTGACGTGGAACACCGGGGCGCCGATCATCTTCGCCACGTCGGTGCAGTACTTGCTGGAGCGCGAGTGCTCCGGCGCGGTGGTGTAACCGACCTGGTTGTTGACGATCACGTGCACCGTGCCGCCCGTGCGGTAGCCCCGCAGCAGCGACAGGTTCAGCGTCTCGGCGACCACGCCCTGACCGGCGAACGCGGCGTCGCCGTGCAGCAGCACCGGCAGAACCGTGAAGCCTTCCTGGCCCTTGTCCAGGATGTCCTGCTTGGCGCGGACGATGCCCTCGAGCACCGGGTCGACGGCTTCCAGGTGCGACGGGTTCGACGTCAGCGACACCTTGGTCTCGCCGTCACCGAACATCCGGAAGTACTTGCCCTCGGCGCCGAGGTGGTACTTGACGTCGCCGGAACCGTGCGCCTGGCCCGGGTCCAGGTTGCCCTCGAACTCCCGGAAGATCTGCGAGATCGGCTTGCCGACGATGTTGGCCAGCACGTTGAGGCGGCCGCGGTGCGGCATGCCGATGACGACCTCGTCGAGCTCGTGCGCCGCCGAGGTGTCCAGCACCGCGTCCAGCAGCGGCACCACGGTCTCGGCGCCCTCCAGCGAGAAGCGCTTCTGCCCGACGTACTTGGTCTGCAGGAAGGTCTCGAACGCCTCGGCCGCGTTGAGCTTCGACAGGATGTACTTCTGCTCCGACGGCTCCGGCTTGGTGTGCGGCTTCTCGACCCGCTGCTGCAGCCACTCGCGCTCGTCGGGCTCGAGGATGTGCATGTACTCGACGCCGACGGTCCGGCAGTACGAGTCGCGCAGCACGCCCAGCACGTCGCGGAGCTTCATGTGCTCCTTGCCGGCGAAACCGCCGACCGCGAACTCCCGGTCCAGGTCCCAGAGGGTGAGGCTGTGCGACAGGACGTCGAGGTCCTCGTGCCGCCGCTGCCGGTAGTTCAGCGGGTCGATGTCGGCCATCAGGTGGCCGCGGGTGCGGTAGGCGTCGATCAGCTCGAGCACGCGGGCGGTCTTGTCCACCGCGCCCTCGGGGATGTCCTGCGTCCAGCGCACCGGCTCGTACGGGATGCGCAGCGACGCGAAGATGTCGTCGAAGAACCCGTCCTCGCCCAGCAGCAGCTGGTGCATCTTGCGCAGGAAGTCACCGGACTCGGCGCCCTGGATGACCCGGTGGTCGTAGGTGGACGTCAGCGTCACGATCTTGCTGATGCCCATGTCGACCCGCGCCTTTTCGCTGGCGCCCTGGAACTCCGCCGGGTAGTCCATCGCGCCGACGCCGATGATCGCGCTCTGGCCCTTGGTCAGCCGCGGCACCGAGTGGTTGGTGCCGGACGGGCCGGGGTTGGTCAGCGAGATCGTGGTGCCGGCGAAGTCGTCGGCGGTCAGCGCGTTGTTGCGGGCCTTGCGGATGATGTCCTCGTAGGCCTGCCAGAACTGCTGGAACGTCATGTCCTCGCAGCCCTTGATGGAGGCGACCACGAGGTTGCGCGACCCGTCCTTGCCCGGCAGGTCGATGGCCAGGCCCAGGTTGATGTGCTCCGGCGTGACGGCCGCGGGCTTGCCCTTGGCGTCCTCGCCGTAGTGGCGGTTCATGTTCGGGTAGTCCCGGACCGCCCGGACCAGCGCGTAGCCGATCAGGTGCGTGAAGGAGACCTTCCCGCCCTTGTTCCGCTTGAGGTGGTTGTTGATGACGATGCGGTTGTCGAACAGCAGCTTGGCCGGCACCGCGCGCACGCTCGTCGCGGTCGGCACGGTCAGCGACTGATCCATGTTCTTGGCGATCGCAGCCGCGGCGCCGCGGAGCGTCTTCACATCGCCACCGGCCTGGGGCTCCTTCACCGGAGCGGCCTTGGCGGCCTGCTGCGGGGACGGCTTGGGCGCGGCGGCGGGCTTGCTCGCCGGGGGCGCGGTCGCAGCGGCGGCCGGCGGGACCTGACCATTGGTCTCACTCGGGCGCGTCGCGGTGGCCGTGGTCGTCGGGGCCGCTGCAGCGGCGGCAGCAGCGGTGTTCTCGGTGGCTGCCTGGCCCGGCTTGTAGTCGGCGAAGAATTCGTGCCACGCCGAGTCTACGGAAGTGGGATCGTTGAGGAACTGCTCGTACATCTCCTCGATCAACCACTCGTTGGGGCCGAACTGTGACGCAGGGCTGCTGGACACGGCTGGCGTTCGCCTCGATCCATATGCTCGTGATTTACAGACACACTCAGGTACCAGGCTAGCGGTCCGATTCGCGCGGTTGACACACAGGACGGCCGTTCGGCCGACGAGCTCGGTCACAAAATCGATCAGGAAAGCCCAGCTCGCGGGGAACGGGCCCCGTCCGGCTCGGACGAACGATCATCGACCGCACTTCGGCATGCACCACTCAAGATCGGCGTTGCTCGGTACTACTCCATCCGGGTTGTCGTCCGACACCAGTATGACGTTTCACCGACACGCTGTGTTCCCTCTCCGTTAATGGACATTCGCGGAGTTCGGCCCTCGGCGGCACTCCGGCCCCACTGGTCCCGAGCAAGTGTGACGACAGGCGGTCGCGGTTGCGGAACGTGTCCGGAATGTTCCTTTCCGTGTACGCGAGTGGGCGGTCTTGTGCGGTTCGGTGGCAGAAAGGTTCCCTTGCTGCGCCTCCAGCCAGGGCATCTGACAGGAAGGTTCCCTTCCTCACACCGCAGGGCCCGGCGATGACAGGAAAGTTCCCTTCCTCTCAATCCGCAGCGGCACGACAGGCCGATGGATGACAGAAAGGTTCCCTTGCTCACGTCACAGGGCTCGGCGGTGGCAGAAAGGTTCCCTTCCTCACGTCACAGGGCTCGGTGGTGACAGGAAGGTTCCCTTGCTCACATCGGGTCAGGCGATGTTGGTCGCGTCGATGTCCCGCTCCCGCTCGCCCGGCGCGCCGTCCGCTGCCCGCCACAGGCGTGCGTAGTGGCCGTCGTCCGCGAGCAGTTCGGCGTGGCTGCCCTGCTCGACGATCCGGCCGCCGTCGATGACCACGATGCGATCGGCGCGCGCCGCCGTGGCCAGCCGGTGCGCGACGACGAACGTCGTGCGCTGCGCCGCCACCCGGTCGCTGGCCGCGACCACCATCGACTCCGTCGCCGGGTCGAGCGCGGCGGTCGCCTCGTCGAGCAGCAGCACATCGGGGTCCACCAGCTCGGCGCGCGCCAGCGCGACCAGCTGCCGCTGACCCGCCGAGAGGCCCCGCCCGCGCTCTCCCACCTGCTGCCGGAAGCCGCGCGGCAGCATGGCGATCCCCGGCAGCGCCCCGACCGCCCGGGCCGCGGCCTCGACCTCGGTCGGATCGGCGCCCGGCTGCGCGTAGGCGACGTTGCTGGCGATGTCCCCGGTGAACAGGTGGCCTTCCTGCGGGACGACGGCGAGCCGCCGGTGGAACTCCGCGAGGTCGTAGCGGCGGATGTCCTGCCCGTCGATCAGCACGGCGCCGTCGGTGGCGTCGTAGAACCGCGCGATCAACTTGATCAGCGTCGACTTCCCGGCACCGGTCGCCCCGACCAGCGCCACGGTCTCGCCGGGCCGCACCCGCAGCGCGATGTCGCGCAGCGCGAACTGCTCGGTGCCCGGGTAGCGGAACGACACCGACCGGAGCTCGACGCCCCCTTCGAACCGTTCCGGCACGGGAGCGGGATCGGCTGCGGCGGGCACCGAGGTGGGCGTCCGCAGAAGGTCCCCGATCCGCTGCAGCCCCACCTTCGCCTGCTGGTAGCCGTCGAACACGCCGGACAGCTGCTGCACGGGCGAGAAGAACAGGCCGAGGTAGAGCAGGAACGCGACCAGCACACCGGCGGTCAGATCGCCCGACGCGACTCGCGCCGCGCCGACGCCCAGCACCGCCGCCTGCGCGATCTCCGACAGCAGCGCGACGAACGGGAAGTAGGTGGCGATGTAGCGCTGGGCGCGCAGCCTGGACCGCCGGTAGGCGTCGCTGCGCTGCGCGAACACCTTCGCCGCGTGCCCCTCGCGGCGGTGCGCCTGCGCCACCCGCATCCCGGAGACGTTCTCCTGCAGGTCGGCGTTGACCGTGCTCACTCGCTCGCGCGCTTCGGCGTAAGCGGTCGACGAGACCTTGCGGAAGATCACGGTGGCCACCAGCAGGAACGGCAGCACCGCCATCGCCACGAGCGCCAGCGAGACGTCCGTGACCAGCAGCGCGCCCGCGATGCCGAACAGCGTCAGCACGCTGACCACGAACGTCGCCAGCCCGGTCTGCAGGAACGTCGACAGCGCGTCGACGTCCGTGGTCATCCGGGTCATGATCCGGCCGGCGAGCTCCCGCTCGTAGTAGTCCAGCCCGAGCCGTTGCAGGTGCGCGAAGCTGCGCAAGCGCAGCAGGTAGAGCAGCGTCTCGCCGGTGCGCGCGGTGATGACGGTCTGCAACCTGACCACGAGCCAGCCAGCCACGACGACCACGACGCCCAGGCCGGTGGCGACCCACAGCGCGTCGGTGTGGCCCGAGCCCACCCCGCCGTCGATGCCGTGGCGCACCAGGGACGGCAACGAGATCGACGTCAGCGCGTCCCCGGCCACCAGCAGCACGGTCAGCAGCAGGCCCCAGCGGATCGGCCGCAGCAGCCGGGACAGCTTGAAATCGGGGTCGGGCGCCGTGGCGACCTCGCCACGCAGATCGGGCTGATCGGTCGCGGGCGGGAGCTTCCGGATGCCTTCGGTCAACTCGGGTGTCGGCGGCATCGTCATGCCGCCCATGCCGCGCGACCCGGGCATCGTCGCCGCGCCGGCGGCAGCCGATTCGGCGTCGTCCAACGGGGGCCAGAGCTCCGGCGTGATGCCGTCCGGGCCGGCCACGACATGGCCGTCGCTACGGCTGTCGATCGACTCCCCGGGACCGGCCAGCAGCGACCGGAACAGCTCGCACCGCTGGTTCAGCTCCTCCTCGGTGCCGACGTCGACGACGCGCCCCTCGTCGAGCACCGCGATCCGGTCGGCCAGCGCCAGTGTCGACCGGCGGTGCGCGATCAGCAGGGTGGTGCGCTGCGCGGTCACCGACCGGAGGGTGTCGTGGATGGCCGCCTCGGTCGCCGGGTCCACGGCCGACGTCGCGTCATCGAGCACCAGGATCCGCGGGTTCGAGAGCAGCGCCCGCGCGAGCGCCACGCGCTGGCGCTGCCCACCCGACAGCGTCAGGCCGCGCTCGCCGACCGTCGTGTCGTAGCCGTCGGGGAGGCCGGTGATGAACTCGTGCGCTTCCGCGGCTTTCGCCGCAGCGATCACGTCGGCCTCCGAAGCGTCGGGACGGCCGTACGCGATGTTGCCGCGAATGGTGTCGGAGAACAGGAACGCCTCCTCGAACACCACCCCGACCGCGGCGCGCAGCGAATCCAGTCGCAGGTCGCGGATGTCGTGGCTCGCGTCGCCGTCCTCGGCCGGCCCGATCCGGATGCTCCCCGCGTGCACGTCGTAGAAGCGCGGCAGGAGCAGCGAAACCGTCGACTTGCCCGAACCCGCCGGGCCCACCAGCGCCACGGTCTCGCCGGGGCTGACGCGCAGCGACGCGTCGCGCAGCACGGGCTGATCGCGGGTGTAGCCGAAGCTCGCGTCGTCGAGCCGGACCTCCAGCGGCCCGTCGGGCAGGGTCGCCGCTCCGGGTTTCTCCTGCACCTCGGGCTGGGAGTCGATCAGCTCGTGGATGCGCTCGACACCGGCGCGGGCGAGCTGCGCCTGGATCATCACGCTCGACAACATCCGGGCCGGACCGGCCAGCATCGCCACGTACCCGGCGAAGGCGACGAACGTCCCGAGGCTCACCTGGTCCTGCAGCACCATCCAGCCGCCGAGGCCGAGCACCCCGACCTGCCCGGCGGAGGGCAGCGCGGCCAGGCTCGCCGCCGGTTTCGACGTCATCCTGGCGGCGCGCAGCCGCTCGGCGAACAGCCGCCGCGCGCGGCCCTCCAGCCGCCCGACCTCGCGGTCCTCCTGGCCGAAGCCCTTCACGACCCGGACACCGGTGACGGTTTCCTCGACGTGCTGCGCGATGTCCGCGGCGCGCTGCTGCGCCGACCACGTCGCGGGGAACAAGCTCTTCTTGCTGCGCGCCGAAATCACCGCGATCAGCGGCGCGACGATCAGCGAAACGACCGTGAGCAGCGGTGACAGCCACAACATCGCCACGATCGCGAACAGCGCGAGCACCGCAGTACCGGCCGCCAGCGGCAGCATCGACAGCAGCGAGTTCACCATCTGCAGATCGCTGATGGAGCGGGACACGACCTGGCCGGTGCGCAGCGCGTCCTGCTTCCCGCCGTCCAGCCGCTGCATCGCGGCGAACACCGCCCGGCGCAGGTCGTGCTGCACGTCGAGGGCCAGCCGCCCGGCGCTGTAGCGGCGGACGAACGCCGACGCGAAGCGGAACACACCGAGCCCGAGCAGCGCGATCACGATCCACCACAGGCGGTCGGTGCTGCGCGCGACGGCGTCGTCCACCGCCAGCTTGGTCAGCAGCGGAACCAGCGCCTCCAACCCGACCGCCGTGACGGACGCACCCATCGCCAACGTCAAGGCCACGGGGTGCCGGCGACAGGCGGCGAAGAGGCGACGGATCCAACCGCCGGAAGTCGGGCGGGGATTACCGGAGTCGCTCACCTCGCCAGGTTATGCCGCCCCACCGACCACGCAGCCCGACCGGACGGTCGCTGTGACCCCCGCCAAACCGGGGAGGCGGTGCGAGCATGGGAACTTTCCTGTCACCACGACCGCCCAGACCGCGCCCGGAGTGACAGGAAGGTTCCCATGCACCACCCACCGGTTCCTCGGTTCGGGCGGCGGGCCTGCCCGGCGGCGACCGGTGGCCGATGGCAGGAAGGGAACCTTCCTGTCACCGGCGCCGCAGTGACAGGAAGGTTCCCTTCCGCAGGTGGTGCGAGTCAGGCGATGTCGCGCCGACGGCCGGCCAGCCAGCCGCCGGCGATGAACACGGCGGCGTAGCCGGCGAAGGTGAGCAGGCTCGCCCACCACGGATGGCCGTAGCTGCCGCCGAAGAAGAAGTGCAGGATCTCGAAGATCGCCCGCGGTGTGTCCGGTTCGTCGGGCCCGGCGACCGCGGAGACGAACAGCGGCACCGCCATGTTCGCCACGATGCCGTTGCCGGCGGTCCCGGGCAGGTACGGGCTGACGCCGGAGATCGGCGATCCGATCAGGACCAGCGACAGGATGAACTCGACCATGAACTTGTAGATCAGCGGCAGGATGATCGCGAGCACGGCGTTCGCGACCAGCGCGCCGAACCCGACGCCCAGCACCGTCCACAGCAC
The DNA here is from genome assembly GCF_056431645.1 of Saccharopolyspora sp. NPDC045839. NCBI lineage: Bacteria > Bacillati > Actinomycetota > Actinomycetes > Pseudonocardiales > Pseudonocardiaceae > Saccharopolyspora > Saccharopolyspora sp. NPDC045839. The sequence continues at coordinate 138,014 of NZ_JBWKKH010000016.1, read as the reverse complement.
CATCGTCAGCGCACCGGCCGCGCCGACGCTGAGCCAGTCGGCCAGGCTGCCGAAGGTGCCGAAGTCCATGCCCGCGCCCACCAGGCTGCCGAGGCTCGCGGACAGCACGTTCGTCACGCCGTAGATCAGGCCGATGCCCGAGTAGGCGAGCAGCTTCGCCGCCAGCACCGCGCCGCGCGGGTTGCCCGTGAGGTACGTCGTCGAGATGGTCCTGTTCCGGTGCTCGCCGGCGAACGCCATGGCCCCGAACAGCCCCGCGAAGATGGTGCTGAAGTTCGTCGACATCGAAAGCGACAGCAGGCCCAGCGGGACCGGCCGGTCGAGTTCCTGCACCGAGTCGATGAGCGCCGCCATGGGGCCGCCCAGCGAGCCCGCGCCGAAGCCGAGCAGCACCACCGGCGCGAGCATCCCCCACCACAGGCTCGTGGTGAAGATCTTGCGGAATTCCGCCTTGACCAGCGCGACCATCATGCGGTCCCCCCGAACCCGCGGGCGTCCGGCGCGGCCTGCGCGCCGTGCTGCTGGACGCCGGTGTACTGGCCGTGGGTGAGCTGGAAGAACAGCTGTTCCAGGCCGATCCGCTCGTCCTGCATCGCGTACAACGCGATCCCGGCCTCCAGCGCCAGGTCCGCGACCGTGCGGGAGTCGGCGCCGGTCACCGCGAGGCGGCCGTCCGGGATGTAGTCGACGCTCAATCCGGCTGCGTGGAGCTTCTCGATCAGCTTGCGGGGGTCGGCGGCCTGCACGAGCGTCCGCGATCGCTGCGCGGCGCGCAGCTCGTCGAGGTGGCCGTCGAAGACGCAGCGCCCGCGGCTGATGATCACCAGCTGGTCGACGGTGTGCTCGATCTCCCGGAGGAAGTGGCTGGACATCAGGACCGTCCGGCCGCTCGCGGCGAAGGCCTTCAGGAAGTTCCGCAGCCAGGCGATGCCCTCCGGGTCAAGCCCGTTGGCCGGCTCGTCCAGCACCAGCACCTGCGGGTCGCCGAGCAGCGCGGTGGCCAGCGCGAGGCGCTGCCGCATGCCCAGCGAGAACGTGCCCGCTTTGCGCTTCCCCGCGGAGCCCAGCCCGACGAGTTCGAGGGCCCGGTCGACCTGCGTGTCCGGCACGTTCATCGCGGCGGCGTAGCACCGCAGGTGGTGGCGGGCGGTGCGACCGGGGTGGAAGCTCTGCGCGTCGAGCACGGCGCCGACCACGCTCGCCGGGTTCGGCAGCTGGTGGAACGGCAGGCCGTTGATGGTGGCGGTGCCCGAGGTGGGCATGACCAGGCCGAGGAGCATCCGCAGCGTCGTCGTCTTGCCGGACCCGTTCGGGCCGAGGAACCCGGTCACCGCCCCGGGGCGGACCGTGAAGCTCAGGTCCTGCACCGCGCTGACCGGGCCGAAGCTCTTGCTGAGACCCTCAACGACGAGCCGGCCACTGCCGTCGTGCACACGCCCTCCATCATCACCCGTTCTACCGACGGGGCCCATCCTGCCGGACAGGCCAGGGTGGTCTGGTGCGAAGGAGCGTTTTCCCAGCTTGTTCTCAGCGCCGGGGGTGGTCGCGGCCCTGCGGTGTGACGGACATCGCCACGTGCGGGCGCCTAGGGCCAGCGGATGGACCGGTCGATCACGGCGGCCCGGTAGATCGTGCCGCGATCCGCACCGAGATGACCGGGCGCCGGCGGCGGGGTCGGGTCCGTGGTCAGGTCTGGGCGGAGGAATTCGTTGGTGTCCCAGTCGCTGGGCCCGGGGCCGGTCGAGGAGATGATCGGCTCGGGCAGGACCGCGATGTCCTTCGCCTCGTCGTCCCACCTGCGCCGCAGCCTTCGGCGCAGCGCGTCCAGACCGCTGCCGCGGGCGTGCGCGGGCTCGCCGGTGTGGTCCCCGATCAGCAGCCGGTGCGCGGTCACCCAGATCGTGCACGGCCACGGTCGGCTGCGCAGCGTGCCCTGGCAGGACCGGCACCTGCCGTCCTCGGCCGGTTCGTGCTCGTCGAGCAGGGCGCGCAGGCCCTCGGTGAGCCGGTAGAGCTCGGAGCGGGCGAGCGGCAACAGCACCTCGGGTGCGTTGTCTTCGGATGCCAGGTCCACCCTGTCGAGTCGGTCGAGGACAGCTTTCCGCAGCGCCGTGTCCGTCACTTCGTCTCCCACCGTCGAACGTTGCGAGTGCGTCGGTGTTGCCGGTGGAGATCGCGGAGCGGAGCACCCCGACGACCCCCATCGGGTGACATCGGCAGTCGAGGCGCACGCCTGCACAGCCACCACTCGAGGCTCACTCCATCGAGTGGTTATCGATTCGGTCCGAAATTGGCGGCCGAGCAGGGGCTCGCTGCTTCGGCAAATGGGCGATCGTGGCCTACACTAAAAGTGGCGGCCTGCTCCCAGTGACCCCCAGGCTGGTTGAGCGGGCCGCCCCGTTCGGCTGTGTGAGCCCGTCACCTGTTCGGTGCATTCGCGGCGACGATCCGAGAATACGTCCCAGACGGGCTCCCGCATGCGAAAACGCCGCGAGTGGGGAAACCGCCCTGCCGCGCGGTGACAGGAAGGTTCCCCCGCTCGCAGGCGAGATCAGGCGAGCACGCTGCTGATCGGGGTGCTGGTCAGCCCGTGCGCCTCGGCGACGGGCGCGTTGACCAGCTTGCCGTCGTGGGTGTTGAGGCCACCGGCGAGCGCGTCGTCCGCGCGGCAGGCCCGCTGCCAGCCCTGCTCGGCGATGCGCAGCACGTACGGCAACGTGACGTTGGTGAGCGCGTGCGTCGAGGTGTTCGGGACCGCGCCCGGCATGTTCGCCACGCAGTAGAACACCGAGTTGTGCACCCGGTACGTCGGGTCGTCGTGCGTGGTCGGGCGGGAGTCGGCGAAGCAACCGCCCTGGTCGATGGCGATGTCGACCAGCACGCTGCCCGGCTTCATCTCGGAGACCAGGTGGTTGGAGACCAGCTTCGGCGCCTTCGCACCCGGGATCAGCACGGCGCCGATGACCAGGTCAGCGGCCCGCACGGCCTGCTCCACCGAATAGCGGTTGGACGTCACGGTGCGGATCTGGCCGTGGAAGTCGCGGTCGATCTCGCGGAGCTTGTCGACGTTGGTGTCGAGCAGCTCGACGTCGGCGCCCATGCCCATCGCGACGCGCGCGGCATTGAGGCCCGCGACGCCACCGCCGATCACCACGACCCGCGCCGGGTGCACGCCGGGAACACCGCCCGGCAGCACGCCGCGGCCACCGCAGGGACGCATCAGCGAGTAGGCGCCCACCTGCGGGGCGAGGCGCCCGGCGACCTCGCTCATCGGTGCGAGCAGCGGCAGGGCGCCGTTGGCCGTCTGCACCGTCTCGTAGGCGATGCCGGTGACCCCGGACTTCAGCATCGCGTCGGTCAGCTCGGCGGAGGCCGCCAGGTGCAGGTAGGTGAACAGCACCTGGTCCCGGCGCAACCGCGGGTACTCCTCGGCGATCGGCTCCTTGACCTTGAGGACCAGCTGGCCCTCCCCCCACACTTCTTCGGCGGTGGGCAGCACCTTCGCCCCGGCCGCGAGGTAGTCCTCGTCGGGGATGGAGGAACCGGCGCCGGCGTTCGTCTCGACGAAGACGTCGTGACCGCGGGTGGTCAGCTCGTGCACGCCCGCAGGTGTGATCGCGACCCGGTACTCGTTGTTTTTGATCTCGCGCGGCACTGCGATCTTCACGGCGGAATCCTTTCGTCTCCTGTTGCGCACAACGATGCGCTGCCGCCGAAAGGGGCGCATCATTCCCGCAGGATGAGATTGCCCCGCGCGCTTTGTGCCCGCAGAACAAAGCCCGTGGCGGCGAAGCCAACGCGCCGGCAGGGGCCGAAACGGGGCGGCGAGGACGCCGGGTGGCAGAAAGGTTCCCTTGCTCGCAGCCGCCCGGGCGGCCGGTGAAAGCAAGGGAACTTTCCTGTCATGCGCTGGCAGGAAGGTTCCCTTTTCGCACGTCACCGGCGGTGCGTCACGGGCCTGGTGATGACAGGAAGGTTCCCTTGCTCGCATCCCGCCGGACCCGTTGTGACAGGAAGGTTCCCTTGTTCGCAGCCGCCGGGGGCGTGGCTCGGCGGGGGCGGGGTGACAGGAAAGTTCCCTTGCTGTCAGCCGTGCTGAGCCCAGCGGTCGGCGAGAAGTTGCACGAACAGCGCTGCGCGGACGTTGGGGCTCTCCAGGTCGATGTCCACGAGTTGGGTGAGCCGCTTCATCCGGTAGCGGAAGGTGTTCGGGTGCACGCGCAGCTCTCGGCTCGCCTGCCGCGGGTCGCCCGGGTGGCGCAGCCACGCGTGGAGGGTTGCCAGGTATTCGGTGCCCTGCGTTCGGTCGTGCTCGCGCAGCACCGGTAGCGGGCCCAGAGAGCCGACGCCCGCGTCGGTCGACGCACCGGCCATCCGGCTGAGCACCACCAGGTGCCAGTTGTCCTCGTACACCGCCACCCGGTCGCGCAGCTGGCCGGTGCGCAGCAGGCCGACCAGCTCATCGGCCTGCGCGCGCGACTGGGGCAGGTCGGCGACCGCCACCGCATTGCCCACCGCGATCAGCGGGCGGGGCGAAGCGTCGTGGGACACGAGCGCTTCCCGCAGGTCCGGCCAGCCGCCCGCGCCCGCCCGGTCCGGCACCAGGGCGTAGAGCATGGTGCCGATCTCGGTGACCAGCGGGCGCCGCCCGATCCCGCGCGTGATCCACTCCCACATCGCCAGCCGGTGCCCCTCCGCGGGCCCGGCGGACGACGGCATTTCGATCGCGACGACCCGATGCGCCTCGTTGGGCACCGCCAGCTCGTTCACGGCCACCCGCCAGCCCTCGCCGCCCTCCAGCAGCAGCCGCACCTGCTCGGCGGACCGGCGGCGCTCCGCGTCCGCCACCGCCCGCCACCGCAGCAGTTGCAGCGCGACCAGCGGCGCGGTGTCGGCGAACGCGGTGGAGCGCTCCTCGGAGACCTCGCCGGGCACCACGGCCCACATCGAGCCGAGCAGCTCGCCGCCCATCCGGATCGGCACCACCAGGCGGGGCAGGGTGCCGTCCTGCTGGGCGGGCACGAAGATCGCCGAACTGCCCTTGCTGAGCTGGCGGAACGTGCCGCGGGCCCGGAACTTGGCGAGTACCTCGTCGGGCTGCTTCCGGCCCATGATCGTCGAGACCCGCGCCGGGTCGGTCAGGTCCTGCCGGGCGGAGTAGGCCAGGACCTGGGAGTGCGCGTCCTCGATCGTGACCGGCGCGTCCACCACGTCGGCGACCGCGTCGGCGAGGCGGAACAGATCGCCGACCCCGGTGCCGCGCGCGTCGGCCTCCTCGATGCCGGTCCCGGCCAGCGCCGCCCGGATCAGCCACACCAACTGCGCCCAGCCGGCACCCGGCCGGACCTCCACCAACGCCACCCCGGCTTCCGCGGCCGCCGCGGCCACCGCGTCGTCCGCCGAGATCGGCGGCTTGAGCAGCACCGCTGCCGCGCCCTGCGCGCCGCAAGCCCTCGCCAGCCGCGTCGCCTGCTCGCGATCCGCGACCGCCACGCCCAGCACGAGGTCGCCGCCAGCCGCGGTCGGCGGCTCATCGGGTTCGGCGATGACGACGTCCCCCACGCAGACCGTCGGCTCCGGGCTGACCACGGTGCGCAGCAGTGTGGGGCCGACCCGTTCGACCAGCGCCCGGATGTCCAGCATCACCGGCCTCCTGAGTGCTTCGGGCCGCCGCCGGTCAGTGGGGGAGGGCATTGACACCAGGGCTGGCCCGTTTATCGTTGCTGAGCACATCGACAATCGCATACCGGCCGTCGACCCCGTGCGGGAGAGACCCTGGGGGCTCACACCGAGCCGTCAGGGCGCCGAAGGAGCAAGACTCCCCACAAACTCTCAGGCACCCATGACCGTTCGGGCGAGGCAACTCTGGAAAGCGCGCGTCATCCCTGACGCTCCACCCACGGTGCAAGCCGCGAGAAGCCGCGGCGAAGCTCTCAGGTTCCGAAACAGAGGGGGAGGCCCAGCCCCGCTCGGGCATCCGTGCCCCCGAAAGCCTTGGAGCCTCCCACCATGTCCCTGCCTGCGAACCTGCGCTACACCGAAGAGCACGAGTGGATCGAGGACCGCGACGAGCTGGTCCGGATCGGCATCACCCAGCACGCCGCGGACGCGCTCGGCGACATCGTCTTCGTGCAGCTGCCCGAGGTGGGGGAGCAGATCGAGTCGGGCCAGGCCTGCGGCGAGCTGGAGTCCACGAAGTCCGTCAGCGACCTGTTCGCGCCGGTCACCGGCGAGGTCGTGGCGATCAACGAGTCCGTCGTGGACGATCCGGCGCTGGTCAACTCCGAGCCCTACGGCGAGGGCTGGCTGCTGGAGGTGCGCACCTCCGACACCAGTGCTCTGCTCACCGCCGAGCAGTACGCCGCGGTGATCGCGGAGTAGCGGGGAATAGGAGAGGGAGGAGACGGTCAATGGCGATCAGCGTCTTCGACCTGTTCTCGGTCGGTATCGGGCCGTCCAGTTCGCACACGGTCGGCCCGATGCGCGCGGCCCGGCTGTTCGTGCAGCGGTTGCACGGCGAGGGCCGGTTGTCGCAGGTCAAGCGAATCAAGGCGGAACTGTTCGGGTCGCTCGGCGCGACCGGGCACGGGCACGGCAGCCCGAAGGCGGTGCTGCTCGGCCTCGAGGGGCACAGCCCGGAGACCGTCGACCCGGCGGCAGTGGAGGGCCGGGTCGCCGAGATCCGGGAGACCGGGCGGCTGCGGCTCGACGGTGTGCAGGAGATCCGGTTCACCGTGGACCGCGACCTGGTGATGCACCGGCGCAAGTCGCTGCCGCTGCACCCCAACGGGATGCGGTTCACCGCGACCGGCACCGACGGGGTCGAGCTCGAGAGCGCGGTCTACTACTCGGTCGGCGGCGGTTTCGTCGTCGACGAGGACGCCACCGGCACCGATCGGATCAAGCCCGACGCGACCGCGGTGCGCTACCCGTTCCGGACCGGCGCGGAACTGCTCGCCCGCACCGAGGAGTCCGGGCTGCCGATCAGCGGCGTCATGCTGGCCAACGAGCTGTCCTGGCGCGGCGAGGACGCCGTGCACAAGGAGCTGCTGGACATCTGGCAGGTCATGCGCGAATGCGTGGACAACGGATGCCGGAACTCCGGGGAACTGCCCGGCGGGCTCAAGGTCCGGCGGCGGGCGGCGGAGCTGGCCGCCTCGCTGACCGAGCACGACGATGCGCTGGAGTGGGTGACCCTCTTCGCGCTCGCGGTGAACGAGGAGAACGCGGCCGGCGGGCGCGTGGTGACCGCGCCGACCAACGGAGCGGCCGGGATCGTCCCCGCGGTGCTGCACTACTACATGCGGTTCGTGCCGGGTGCCGACGACGTCGGCGTGGTGCGCTTCCTGCTCGTGGCCGGTGCGGTCGGCGTGCTGTTCAAGGAGAACGCGTCGATCTCCGGTGCAGAGGTCGGCTGCCAGGGCGAGGTCGGGTCCGCGTGCTCGATGGCGGCCGCCGGGCTCGCCGAGGTGCTCGGCGGGACCCCGAGCCAGGTGGAGAACGCCGCGGAGATCGCGATGGAGCACAACCTCGGGCTCACCTGCGACCCGATCGGCGGTCTCGTGCAGATCCCGTGCATCGAGCGCAACGCGGTCGCGTCGGTGAAGGCGATCACGGCGGCGCGGATGGCGCTGCGCGGCGACGGCACCCACTTCGTCTCGCTGGACAAGGTCATCAAGACCATGCGCGAGACAGGCCGTGACATGAAGGTCAAGTACAAGGAGACGGCTCGCGGCGGCCTCGCCGTCAACGTCATCGAGTGCTGACCCGCCGCACGCCCGGTGAGTGCATGGGAACTTTCCTGTCACCACCGGGCCGTGCGGTGCGAGCTGGGGAACCTTCCTGTCACCGCCCGCCCGCACCGGGGCCCGGTGGCATGCGGATGGGAACTCCTCCGTCATCGGGCCGCAGTGAGTGCATGGGAACTTTCCTGTCAGCGCCGCTCAGTACTGCGGTGAGTGCATGGGAACTTTCCTGTCGCCACTGAGCCGTGCGGTGAGAGTTGGGGAACCTTCCTGTCACGGGCCGGTTCCTGCGGTGAGTGCATGGGAACTTTCCTGTCACCGATGATCCACCGGGCGCCTGTTGTGGAGCCGTTCCGGCCGTCGGCTCCGGTGCGAGGATGGGAACCTTCCTGTCACCGCTCCCCGCCGCGCACCGGCCAGATGCCGTGCACCGGAGACCAGTCGAGGAGCCGTCGCGCCGCTTCGCTGCTGACCCGGTGCGACGGCTCGGCTGCCTCGTCCGGGGCCTGCCCGGGGGCCGGGCTGCCGTCCGCGCGGGCCAGCTCGCGGTAGTAGTCCGCGACCCGGACGGGCTCGTCGGCGATGTTCAGCGTCTCGCCCGCGCAGCCGCGCTCCAGCGCGCCGACCACCGCCTCCGCGTAATCCCGCGCGTGCACCATCGCCGCCCACGACCGCCCGTCGCCCGGGATGGGCAGCCGCCCGGCGCGCAGCCGGGCCCGCTGCTGGTCCTGCACCGTCGCGGGGCCTACGAAGCGTCCGCCGCGCAGGATGCTCCACGCGATCTCGTCGGCGGGCAGTTCGCGGACCGCGGCTTCCATCGCCTGGACCGGGGCGACGATGGTCGTCCGTTCCGGCCGGTGGTCGAACGGCGCCGTCTCGGTCAGCGGGGTGTCGCCGCCGTCCGCGTAGGCCATCGTGATGCTCATCTGGACGAAGCGCCCCACCCCGGCTTCCTGCAGCGCGTCGGTCACCACCGCGGTTCCGGTGCTGCGCAGCGCCGTGTTCAGCGCCCAGCTGCCCGCGGTCGGCGGGACCGCGGTGGCCGCGTTGACCACCGCGTCGACGTCCTTGAACTCCGTCGCCAGCAGTCGCCCGGCGACCGGGTCGAGCAGCGAGGCCCGGATTCGGCGGGCTTCTTCCGGCAGGCGGTCGAGGCGGTCGCCGGGCGCCATGGCGGTCACGTCGTGTCCGCGGCGCAGCAGCATCGGGACGAGGTGGTGCCCTAGGACCCCGCTGGCCCCGATGGCGAATACGTGCATCGGTTCCCCTTCAGTTCCGCAGTTGCCAGGCGAGTCCGGCGGCGAACGACCGGTAGTCGCGCGGCGGTCGGCCGGTGATGTCCGCGACCGCCGTCGTCACCACCTCCGCCTCGCCTGCCCGGTAGGTGGCGTAGAGCTGGAGGCGCGCCGCCACCGCCCAGTCGGGCACTCCCGCCGATCGCATGGCTGCCGCGACCTCGGCGGGCGCGGCGTCCACGTGCCGGATCGGGCGTCCGGCCACTTCGGACAGGATCTCGGCCACCTCCCGGTAGCCGAGGGCTTCCGGACCGGTGAGGTCGTAGTCGCCGGCCGCGGCGTCCGCGGTCAGCAGGCTCGCCGCCGCGAGGGCGATGTCCTCGACGTCGATCATGCTGACCCGCGCCGCCCCGACCGGCAGCACGATCGCGTCGCGCGCCCGGATCGTCGGCAGCCATTGCAGCGCGTTCTGCATGAAAGCGTTGGGGCGCAGCACCGCGTGCGGAATGCCCGCGGCGCGCAGCTCGTCGTCGCCGACGCCGTGCTGGTGGTGGATGCTCGACTCGGCCCCAGGCCGTGCTCCGAGCGCGGACAGCTTCACCACCCGGCTCACCCCCGCCTCGCCGCTGGCCGCGATGAGATTGCGTTGCAGCACAAGCTGTTCCGGGTGGAACGGGGTGAGCATGAACAACCGGTCCGCGCCGCGCAGCGCGCTCAGCGCCGACGCTCGGTCGGTGAGGTCGCACTCGACGACCGCCGCGTCGGGCGCGCGGTTCGGCGAGCCGGGGCGCACCAGCGTGCGCGGGCGGTGGCCGAGCCGCACGAGTTCCCGCGTCACCGCGCGCCCGACGGCGCCCGATGCGCCCGCGACGGCGATGACCGGCCCGCTCACGCCGCCCCCAGCGCGCGTGCCCCGGCGAGCTCCAGGTCCGCCGGGAGCCGGTCGCGCACCGCCGAGTCCGCGAGCAGCTCGCCCAGCTCCGGGGCGAACTTGAACAGGTTGTGCCCGGCGATCGCGGTGACCCCGGGGGCGTGCCAGGCGCGGAGCGCGTCGCTGCCCGCGGGCAGCTTGCTCATGATGCACACCCGCACCCCGATCGGCTCCGGGATCAGCCCCGGCAGGGCGCGCTCGACGTAGCCGGTGACCCGGCGAACGTGGTCCTCCATGCCTTCCTCGCCGGTCAGCGCGCCGCGGGCGTCGAACGGCACGTCGACGCCGTCGCCGATGAGGCCCAGCACGTACTGGTCGGTGTAGGGGATCACCGAGCCGTACACCATCTCGCCGAACTGGCCGGACTTGTCCACCCAGCACGGCGTCGGCGCGCCGCGCAGCTCCTCGCGGATCCGGTAGTGCGGGCGGGCGTGCAGCGCGCAGTCCAGCGGGATGTCCCAGCCGAGGCGGGCCGCCAGGCGCGGCGTGTCGACGCCGGCGCAGAGCACGACGTGCCGCGCGTGGTAGATCGCGTCGGCGGTCTGGAACTCGACGTTGCCGTTGTCGAGCACCAGGAGGCTGTGGATGTCGTTGGCGATGATGTGGTCGCCGACCCAGCCGGTCAGCGTCTCGATCACGTGGTTGACGCGCAGCGCCCCGGCGGTCGGGTCGACCAGCAGCGGGCCGTCGATGGGCCCGAGCGCGCCGAACACCTCCGCGCGGTCGGCTGCCGGCGCGTAGTGGTGCGGCACCTGGTGGGTCTTCAGGCCGGTGGTGTCGGCGGGGGTGGTGCCCAGGTACGCGCAGCCCTCGGTGCCCACCATCTCGACGCCGGAGCGGCGTTCCCACTCGCGGTAGCCGGCCAGGCCGCGCGCGGCCAGGTCGACGATGTGCGGATCGTCGTGCCGGTGCCGGAAGGTGCGGGACAGCCCGCCGGACTGGCCCGATCCGGGCCGGCGGCCGTCGAAGCACTTCACGTTCGCGCCCCGCCGCAGCAGGGCCTCCGTGGTGGACAACCCGATTACCCCGGCGCCGATCACCGCGATGTCCAGTTCCCTCTTGTGCTCAGCCATCTTTCCGCTCCTCCAGCCGTTTGCCGGCGTCTGGTTCTCCTTGCGGCAGCCGGACCCCAGCATGCTTCGCCCGGCCCGGCCGCGACATCACGTGTTCTCGGGAGCCGGTCGACGCGAAGATGCCGCCTCGCTCGGGCGAGGCGGCATCTTCCGGGGAAGGAAAGGAAATCGGATCGTCTACAGTGGCCTTTCGTGTTCTGGGCGCGGTAGGGCGGGTTTTGCAGCGGCGCAGCCGCTTAGCCCACCAACGAAGGCCTGTCAGCCCTCCACGAATTTCAGGCCGGCGATGCCGACCACGATCAGTGCCAGGAAGGCCAGTCTCGAGAACGTCACCGGCTCGCTCAGGAAGATCATCCCCACCGCAGCGACTCCGACGGTGCCGATGCCGACCCAGATCGCGTAGGCGCTGCCCACGGGAAGGTCCTTCAGCGCCACCGAAAGCATGCCGAGGCTGATCATGGCGACGCCGATGCCCAGCACCGCGGGCCACAGCCGCGTCATGCCCTCGGCGTGCTTCAGCGCCAGCGACCAGACGATCTCGAGCAGGCCCGCTGCGACGAGGATGACCCAAGCCATTGCTGTTTCCCTTGTTCCAGGAGGTCGGAGCAACGCCGTCAGGCGTTGGCGCCGCCGTCGACGAGGATGCCGGTGCCGGTGATGTTGCGGCCGCCCTCGCCGGCCAGGAAGGCGACCGCGGCCGCGATGTCGGCCGGGTCGTTGTAGCGGCCCAGGGCGGTCAGGGCGCGCTCGCCGTCGGCCTCGTCGCCGTCGGCCGGGTTCATCTCGGTGTCGGTGGAGCCCGGGTTCACCAGGTTGACCGTGATGCCGCGCGGACCGAGGTCGCGGGCGAGGCCCCGGGTGAAGCCGGTCAGCGCCGACTTGCTCAGCGAGTACAGGCTCAGGCCGGGGCCGGGGGTCCGGTCGGCGAGGTTGCTGCCGACGCTGATGATCCGGCCGCCCTCGGGCAGGTGCTTGACCGCGGCCTGCACGGCGACGAACACCGCGCGCACGTGGATGCCGACGGTCTCGTCGAACTGCTCCAGGGTCAGCTCGTCGATGGGGGCCCACGGGAAGATCCCGGCGTTGTTGACCAGGATGTCCAGCCGGCCGAACTCGGCGACCGTCTGCTCAACAGCGCTGGTCACCGCCGCGGCGTCGGTGGCGGGGGCCGCGAACGCGGCACCGCGCCGGCCCGCCGCCTTGATCTTGTCGACCACGCCGTTGGCACGGTCGGCCGAGGTGTTGTACGTGATCGCGACGTCGGCGCCGTCCGCGGCCAGTCGCTCGGCGACCGCCGCACCGATGCCGCGTCCGCCACCGGTGACCAGTGCGACCTTGCCGTCCAGACCTGTCATGAGCCCCTCGCTTTTCTGTGTCGAACGATATATAAATGGCTATCATCGCTACTCTCGGGTGTCAACAGGGGAAGGCCCGGTGCGAACCGGCGCCATCCGGGGAGGAGGGAAGCCGATGTCGCCACGCGGACGTCCGCGCAGCTTCGACCGGGAAGCCGCCCTGCGGACCGCCATGGAGCTGTTCTGGGAACGCGGCTACGAGGCCACGTCGCTGAGCGACCTCACCGGCGCGATGGGCATCAGCTCACCGAGCCTGTACGCGGCATTCGGGTCCAAAGAGGACCTGTTCCGGGAGGCCGTCGCGCTCTACAACAGCGCCGACGAGGCGGTCGGCGACCGGTCGCTGCAGAGCCGGCCGACGGCGCGGCGCGCGATCGAGGCGATGCTGCGCGACAACGCCGACGCCTACGTGGATCCGGACACGCCGCGCGGCTGCATGGTGGTGCTCGCGGCCACCAACTGCACGCCGGACAACGAGCGGATCTGGGATTTCCTTGCGGAGTGCCGGAAGGACGACTTCCGCGCGGTGCTCGCCCGGCTGGAGCGCGGCGTTGCCGACGGCGACGTGCCCGCCGGCGCGGACCTGGAGAAGATCGCCTCGTTCTACCTGACCGTCCTGCAAGGACTGTCCATTCAGGCCAGAGATGGGAGCTCCCGCGACGCCGTGCACGCGGTCATCGACTGCGCGATGCTGGCCTGGGACGGGATGATGGCCGGGCCGGAGGTGCGTCGCGATGGCGCCGTGCCCGCCTGATCCGAGCGCGTCGACCGGGCACCGGCGCAGGCCGGTGCCCGGGGTGCGCGCCCGCCGCGGTGGGCCGGCCGGACTATTCGATGCCGTACTTCTCCGACGCGATCCGCATGGACCGTTCCACATCGGCCTCGAATTGGCTCGGCGGCGGCGCCGGCTGACCGGGCACCGCCTCCACGCCGACCTCCAGGAAGAATTTTTCGAACCCGCTCGGAAGGAAAAGCATGAGCATTCTCGCGGGCGTATCGGAAATATTCTTGAACCGGTGCGCCGAACCGCGCGGAAGATAAATGAAAGAACCCGGTTCGGCGGTGAATTCTCGGTCCCCGTCGAACACCTGGAGGCTTCCTTCGACGAGGTAGAAAGCCTCGTCCTCGTACTGGTGGACGTGCAGCGGCGGGCCACTGCCCGGCGGGATCTCGCCCTCCATGACCCCGATCATTCCGTCCGTGTCCTCGGCTCCGACCTTCAGCGTGTAGCGGTCGCCGCTGAAGGCCCAGACGCTTTGGCCCGCGCCGGGCGGGACGTGGATCACCCGGCGGGTGACCTCCGGTGCGCTCATGTTCAGACTCCTCTCGACCAGCGGGTGCGCGCCGTCGAGCCTCTGCGATCGGCCCGGGTGCGGGCATCACGTCATCGCGGGATTCCCATTGATCGGCCGTTCCCAGCCGACCACCCCGTGCTATGTGGCCAAGATCACCCGTTTCTGGGGTGTTCGCGCCGCGCTGGGCCGAACGGTGGCGCACGATTCCGCCGACGGGAATTCACTGGATGCCTTCGCGGCGGATATGTCGTGAAAAGGAAATGGACGGAGGGTTACGGACTTTGATACCAAAAAAGCCCCGTGCGGTAAAGATCTACCGGCGGCATCCTCCTGCGACACTCGGGTGAATGCATTCCCTTTGACGCTTTTGGAACAGCCCGCCTCGTGCTGATTGTTCGGGTACTGTCGCGTCAGCTATCTGCGTTCGTCCGATGCTGCTCACTGAGGGGAACACACGATGGACACTGATGCGTTACCGCTGATCGGCCGGGAACGTGTCTTAGGTGAATCGCGCGAGTTTTTGCTGCAGGTCGCCGAGGGAGCCGGGAACTGCGTCGTCGTGGAGGGGTCGGCCGGCATCGGCAAGAGCCGACTGCTGCAGGAAGTGGAGGCCGAAAGCCGCGCACTGGGTCTCGGAGTCATCTCTTCGCAGGCCGTGAAGCTGGACAAGAACACGCCGTTGATCACGTTGCGTTCGCTGTTCCGATCGTGCCATCTGCTCGGACCGCAGATCCCGGCGGGCCCCGAGCTGAACACCTCCACGCTGTGGGCCGTGGACCAGGTCGGCGAGATGATCGCGCAACAGGCCCGGAAGCAGCCGATGCTGATCGCCCTCGACGACGCGCACTGGGCCGACGAAGCGACCGCCCTGGCACTGCGCGTGCTCGTGCCCGCCCTCCGCTCGGAACCCGTGCTCTGGTACTTCACCCGCCGCCCCTACCCGATTCGCAGCTGCGCGCAGGAAGCGCTGGACTGGCTGATCGGCGACGGGGCCCAGAAGCGGCAGCTCGAACCGCTTTCCGACGGCGCGGTCGCGCAGCTGTGCGCCGAGGTGCTCGGCGTAGAACCGGACGAGGCGACCCTGGCCTACGCGGCGCGCAGCGGCGGGAATCCATTCCTGCTGCGGGAGATGCTGCGCGGGCTGCCGGGCGACGGACCGCAGGAGCCGCCCGCGGCGATGACGCCGACGTTCTTCGACGCCGTCGGCGAGCGGATGCAGGACCTGCCGGAGGACACCCGCCGCGCGCTGGACGCGATGACGGTGTTCGGCCGGCCCTTCGGGGTGCACGAGGTCGCCGCGCTGCTCGGGCGCCCGGCGGTGGACCTGCTGGGCACCGTCGCGATGCTCGTCGACGCCGAGGTGCTGGTCGAGCAGGGCGCGAAGCTGAGCTTCCGGCACGAGCTGATCCGCGAGGCGCTCTACCACCGGATGCCGGAGCCGACCCGGGCGACGCTGCACCAGGAGGCCGCGTCGGTGCTCGCCCAGCACGGCCGGTCGGCCACCGAGCAGGTCAAGCACCTGCTGCTCAGCGGCGGCGGCTGGGTGGACGTGGCGACCGTGGTGAAGCGCGCGGTGCAGGAGATCGCCCCGGCGGCGCCGAACACCGGCGCCGACCTGATCCTCCGCAGCCTGCCGCTGATCGACGAGCGCAGCCCGATCCGCGCGGAACTGGCCGCCGAGGCGGTGCGGCTGCTGGTGCTGGCGGGCCGCCCGGCCGAGGCGATCGAGCTCGGCCAGCGCTTCCGCGGCAGCGGGCTGCCGCCGAACACCGAGGCGATGCTGCTGCTCGGCCTGACCGAAGCGCTGCACACCGTCGGCGAGCACGCCGCGGTCATCGAGCACACGGTGCTCGCCCTGCCCCGGGCCAAATCGGATTCGATGGTGCGCGCCGAACTGCTGGCGATGCACGCGCACGGGCTGGTCGCGGTCGGCGACATCGAACCGGCGGCGGCCGCGGCGACCAACACCGTGCACGTCGCCAACCGGGCCCGCACGCACGGGGCGCTGGTGTGCGGGACCGGCGCGCGGAGCCGGGTTTCCCTCGCACAGGGCGATCTCGCGTCGGCCATCCGGTACGCGGCCGAAGCGGTGCGGCTCGGCGACCGCGCCGGTGACATCGGGCGCACCCGGCATCCCCGGCTGCACCTGGCCGCCGCGCTGACGGCCGCCGACCGCCTCGGCGAGGCGGAGGAAGAGCTGTGCCGGGACGAGCAGGACGTCGCCGAGCTGGAGACGGTGTGGTCGCAGCCGCCGCGCTACCTGTGCCGGGCCGAGCTGCTGTTCGCCACCGGCCGGCTCAACGACGCCGCGGCCGAAGCGGAAGCCGGAATCCTGCTCACCGAACAGCTTTCCGCGGAAGCGCTGGCAGTTCCGCTGCTCGCGCTGCGGGCCGTGGTGGCGCTGCGGGCCGACGGCGTGCCGGCCGCGTGGCGGCACCTCAACCGCGCCCAGGAGATCGTGGAGACCGGGCGGCGGAGGATGCCGGACCTGCTGGTCTGGGCGCGGCTGCTCGCCGAAGGGGCGGAAGGCGATCCGGACCGGATCCGGCTGGAGCTGGTGGAAGTCCTCGACCGGCTCAAGCGCAGCAGGTCGCTGCTGGTCGGCTCGCCCGAACGAGTCCCGGTGCTGGTGCGGCTGGCCATGCGGGTCGGCGCCGACGACGCGGCCGCCCAGGTGATCGCCGCGGCGGTCGAGCTGGGCCGCCGCAACCCCGACGTCTACGTGTTCCTCGGCGCCGCGGCGCACGGTGCCGGCCTGCACCGCCGGGACGTGCGGTCGCTGCGCACCGCCGTCGAGCACTACCGGGCGGGCTCGCAGCCGGTGCTGCTGGCGCACGGGCTGGAAGACCTGGCGGCGGCCGAGGCTGATCTCGGCAACCTCGACCAGGCCACCGAGCTGCTCATCGAGGCCGAATCCGGGTACGCGCGGTGCGACGCGCTGCTGGACGCCGCCCGGATGCGCGGGCTGCTGGCCCGGACCCCGAACCTCCCGGGGCCGCGGCGGCAGAGCACCCGCAAGACGGGCTGGGACAGCCTGACCCGCGCGGAGCTGCGCGTGGTGCGGCTGGTCGCCGAGGGGCTCACCAACCGGGAAGTCGCGAACCGGCTGTACCTGTCACCGCACACTGTGGACAGCCACCTCCGGCACAGCTTCGCGAAACTGGGCATCACCAGCCGCGTCGAGCTGGCGCGACGCGTGATGACGCACGACCAGCCGGCAACTCACGCGAACACGTGATGACCGTCGGCGGCCCGGGCGGGGATGCTGGTTGCGAGCCGGTCGGAGACCCGCCGAAGAAGGCGGAAGTCCTTTCCACCGGCCCCAATCACCCGATTCCCGTTAGGAGCTGTGGTGTCCACAAACGTAGTCGGACCGGACTTCCTGACCTTGCAGGTGCGCGACCTGGAGCGGGCGCGGCGGTTCTACACCGAGGTCGTCGGATTCTCCACTGTGGAATCCAAGGTGCCCAACGCGGCGGTGCTGGCCGCCGCGCCCATCCGCATCGCGCTGCGCCAGGCCACGATCGACCTCGACGAGGTCGCCAAGGTCGGGCACGGCGTCGTCGTCTGGATCAAGGCGGAGAACCCCGACAAGCTGCACGAGCAGCTGACCGCCGCCGGCGTGCCGATCAGCAAGCCGATCTGCGACGGTTCCTGCGGCCGTGAGTTCATCTTCGAGGACCCCGACGGCTACCTGATCACCGTCTACGAAGGTCAGCCCGTCTAGCAGGCTCGTCCTGCGTGGCGGTGCGGCTGGCCGGACCTCAGAGGCCTTCTCGTCGCGTCTTCGCGAGAAGGCCTCTGAGGGACTGCTTCCGAACTCGTTCTGCGTAGCGGCGCGGGTGGCGCCCCCTGCGGGAATTTCGGCCGCCGGCCGGCTGTGGGATCCCCGACTTGCGTATGAACCAATACGCGGCATCGGGGACTGGCCTCGCCCAGGCGCGGCATGAGAACCCGCAGCGGTGCGAGTTGCCTGAGTGGGCTAAGCGGCTTCGCCGCTTCAAAGAACAAAGCCTGCGGTACCACTGAGAACCCGCGGCGGTGCGGGCTTGGCCCCGCGCCGCGCACGAAGCAGGGCATTGTCCCCTGTGGACGATTGTGTTCGTCGGCGCGGCCCCGTTCGCGGTGCGCCGTGCCGTTTCCTCCTGCCGTCCGCCCGGGCCGGTTCGCGCCCCGGGCGGTCCCCGAAGGAGCACCAGCATGATCGCACTCGAGAACATCCGTCCCGACGCGCGCCTTCCGTTACCCGCGCGGCTGAAGTTGCTGCTGGACCGGGAACTGGGGATGGGCAACTTCCTGGACCGCGCCGCGGCGCACAACCCCGCCCCGGACCGGGCGTTCCTGTTCGCCCAGCGGCCGGAAGGCGAGATCGAGGCCTACAGCCTGGCCCGGCTGCTGGAGGTGCGCAACGCCTACGCGGCCTGGTACCACGCGCACGGCGTCGGCAAGGGCGACGTGGTCGGCGTGCACGTCCCGGAAGGCGTCGACTCGTTCCTGCACTTCCTGGCGTTGACCTCGCTCGGCGCGATCGCCGCGCTGGTCAACGGCCGGATGAAGCCGGAGGTCGCGGCCGAGTACCTCGGCCGCATCGGCGCGCTCGGCGTCGTGGCCGACGGCCCCCGCCTCGATCGGCTGCGCGACGCCGGCCTGGACACCGAGCGGCTCGCGTTCCACACCGAGCCGACCGCGCTGCCCACCACGCCCGCCGCCGGCGCCACCCATCCCGGCGTCTTCCCGTACGTCCACGCCGACGACGACCTGGTGATGGTCTGCCACACCTCCGGCACCACCGGCCCGCCGAAGGCCGCCAGCTTCGGCCACCGCCAGTTCTTCCTCGGCAAGCGCGGGCGGCTGTGGAACTTCCCGCCGGCGGCCCGCAACCGGCTGCTCACCGCGCTGCCCCAGTCGCACTCGGCGGGCATCAGCTACCTGATGACCGCGACCCTGCTCGGCCTGCCGACGCTGGTGATGGCCGACACCGGGGGACCGGCGGTGCGGGCGGCGATGCGCCGGTTCCGGCCGACCATCGTCGCCGCGTTCCCGCAAACCTGGGCCGACCTGGCCGAAATCGGCCTGGAGGCGGCCGACGCCCGGCACGTGCACACGTGGATCAACACCGGCGACGCCGCGCACGAGGCGCACATCAAGGCGCTCATCCAGCACGGCCGCCGCCCCGGCCGGCTCCGGTCCCGGCCGGGCAGCCGGTTCATCGACGGGCTCGGCTCGTCGGAGATGGGCATGGCGCTGTTCCGCAAGGTCAGCGAGCTCGGCAGCACCGACTACGGCCGCTGCGTGGGCACGCCGATCAAGGTGGTGCGCCGCGCCGTGGTCCTGGACGACGACGGCCGCGAGCTCGGGCCGGGCCGCGCCGGGCGGCTGGGCGTGCTGACCCCGACCCGGACCCCCGGCTACTGGAACAACACCGAGCAGACGGTGAAGTCGTCGTTCGCCGGCTACTGGCTGACCGGCGACGTCGTCTACCGCGACGAACGCGGCCGGTTCATCCATCTCGACCGGGTGCCCGACGTGATCCGCACCGCCGGCGGCCCGGTCTACAGCCTGCCGCTGGAGGAGGCGATCCTCGTCGGCTGCCGGTTCGCGGCGGACTGCTCGGTGATCGGGGTCGGCGATCCCCGCTCGCCCGGCGCGCAGGTGCCGCTGGCCGTGGTGCGCCTGCACCCCGACGCCGCGCCGGTGGCGGACCTGACCGCGTCGATCAACGCGGCGCTCACCGCCGCCGGACTGTCCGAAGTGCACGGTGCGGTGGTCGCCCGCGACGACGCGGACTTCCCGACCGGCGCGACCGGCAAGGTCCTCAAGCGGCAGCTCCGCGAACGCTTCGCCGACCACCTGATCACCACCAACGTCTGACGCCCGGTTACAAGCGGCGCAAACCGTTTCTCGATCACTGCGCCCGGGCGTGCCTGCGCCCGGATGGGGAAGGGGAGTCATGAACGAACCCGGCTCGGCGACGCCCTACGGCGTGCTCTCGGAGGGAACGCAGGCGCCGCCCGCGGTCCGCATGTACGAAATGCTCTACAGCTCGCTGGTCAGCCAGCTGCTGATCGCGGTGGCCGAGCTCGGCGTCGCCGACGCGATCCACGGCGAGCCGACGCACGTCGACGACATCGCCACACGCGTCGACGCGGACGCCGACAGCCTTTACCGGGGCCTGCGGGCGCTGGCCAGCGTCGGGGTGTTCACCGAGGTCGAGCACCGGGTGTTCGACCTGACGCCGCTCGCGGCCACGCTGCGCAGCGACGGCGAGGGCTCCATGCGCGCCCTGGCCCGCTACGTCGGGCTGCCGGAGCGGCAGCGCTCCTTCGGTGCGCTCGCCTACAGCCTGCGCAGCGGCCGCCCGGCCTTCGAGCACGTGCACGGCCGCGGGTGGTGGGCGCACTTCGCCGACCACCCGGAGCTGGCGAAGCTGTTCAACGACGCGATGGGCAGCATGGCCCGGATGGTGAACTCGGCGATGCTGGAGGCCTACGACCTGACCGGCGTGCGGCACCTCGTCGACGTCGCGGGCGGGCAGGGGCACCTGGTGGCCACCATCCTGGCGCGCTACCCGGAGATGACCGCGGAGGTCTTCGACCTGCCGCGGGTGGTGCCGGAGGCCGAGGAGGTGCTGCGAGCGGCGGGCCTGTCGGGCCGCGCGAAGTGCGTCGGCGGCGACTTCTTCGACTCGGTGCCGACCGGCGGCGACGTGTACGTGCTGTCCTGGACCATCCACGACTGGAAGGACGAGGACGCGATCAGCATCCTGCGCAACATCCGGGCGGCGATGTCGCCGGAGAGCAAGCTGCTGGTGATCGACGAGGTGCTGCCGCCAGGCGACACCCCGCACTTCGGCAAGTTCGAGGACATCGTGATGCTGAGCCTGCTGTCGGGCCACGTCCGGACGGAGCCGGAGCTGACGGCGCTGTTCGAGAAGGCGGGCCTGCGCCACGAGGAGACGCGGGCGACGAGCTCCCCGACCAGCGTGCTGGTGGCGTCCCCCGCCTGACCGTTCGCGAGGACCGTGCCCGGCCGGGCACGGTCCTCGCTCGGTCGAATGTCCTATGTGGATTGGCCGCACCGGGCCGCGCACCCGGCTTCCTGGCGGTACTTGCTGGGGCTGACGCCGTGGAACCGCTTGAAAGCCGCGCTGAAGCCGAAGGCGTCCGCGTATCCGACCCGATGCGCTATCGCGGCGACCGGATCGGTGGATTCGGCCAGCAGGTCGGCGGCCAACGTCATCCGCCAGTCCGTCAGGTACGTCAGCGGCGGCTCGCCCACCAGCTTGGCGAACCGGCCGGCCAGCGTCGTGCGCGACACCCGCGCCTCGCGGGCCAGGGCGGCGAGCGTCCAGGGCTTCTCCGGTGCGGCGTGCATCGCCCGCAGCGCGGAGCCGATCGCGGCGTCGCCCAACGCCCGGAACAGGCCGGGGGCAACGGATTCCGGCCGGTCGAACCAGCCCCGCAGCGTGCACACCAGCAGCCAGTCGAGCAGCCGGTCGAGCACCACCTGCCGTCCCGGCGGGCTCGCGACGATCTGCGAGTCCAGGAATCCGCGGATCGACGAGCAATCGTCCCCGTCGGGTACCACCAGCACGGGTGGCAGCACGCCCAGCAGTCGTTGCGACACCTTGCCCCGCACGCGGTACGTCGCGGTCAGCAGCACCGTGCGACCGGCTGACGCCGTGTGTCCCGGTTCGGGCCGGTCGGAGATGGCGAAGGGCCCCGGGCCGCGCGCGATCGCGGTGTCGCCGGCCCGCACCAGCCGCGGTTTCCCGCCGTCCCCGAAGGAAATCCAGCCCTCGCCCCGCAGCGGCGCGAGCAGCGTCAGGGATTCCGCGTCCCCGAACCGCAGCGCCCACGGTGGGGAGAGCTCCGTCCGGCTGAAACCGGCGCCGTCCGCGCGGACGCCCCGCAGCAGGTCGTCGAAGGGGTCCATGAACTCCACGATAGCGGCGGACGATCGGACATGTTCCGCGTACGACGAGCCATGGCCGCCCCGCGCCGCCGCCGGTTGACTGCTTCCCATGACGACACAACCGGATTCGATCCTGGTGCTGGGAGCGACGGGCAAGACCGGACGACGGCTGGTGAGCACGTTGCGCGCGGCGGGCGAACACGTCCGGGCCGCGTCCCGTTCCGGCGAGGTGCGGTTCGACTGGGCCGACCGGGGAACCTGGCCGGCCGCGCTGGACGGGGCCTCGGCGGTATACCTCGTGGCTTCCGAGAACCCGGCGCTGACAAGGATTTTCGTCGGAGATGCGGTCGCGGCGGGTGTCCGCCGCTTCGTGGCCCTGTCCGGGCGCGGCATCGGGCTGGTTCCCCCGGAACCCTTCAAGAGCGTGGTCGCGGCGGAAGAGGCAGTGCGCGACTCCGGCGCGCAATGGTCGATCATCCGGCCGAACAACTTCAACCAGAACTTCGACGAGGGCCTGTGGCGCGCGCCGCTGCGAGCAGGTCTGCTGGCCCTGCCCATCGGCCCCGCGCCGGAGCCGTTCATCGACGTCCAGGACGTCGCCGACGTCGCGACGGCCCTGCTGACATCGGACGGCCACCACGGGCAGGTGTACGAGCTCTCGGGATCTCGGGCGCTCACCTTCGGGGAAGCCGTCGAGATGATGGCCGATGCCGCCGGGCGGTCCATCCGCTACGTGGAGCTCACGCCCGAGGAGTACCGGGCCGAGCTCGTGGCCGGGGGAGCGTCGGAGGACGAGGTCGAGGAGGTCGACGCGATGTTCGCCGCGATGCGCGCCGGGCACCTCGCCGAGCCCACCGACGCGGTTCGGCGAGTGCTCGGGCGCGCACCGGTCGACTTCGGCGACTACGCAGCCCGGGCCGCCGCGACGGGCGCGTGGTCGTAGTCGGGAGGCCGGGTCCCGTTGTCCAGGTAGGCCGAACGGAGCAGCCACCGAGAGTGAGTCAATCACGTGATCACGTGATGTCTTTTGGCGCAGGGATCTACACGATTGGGTGTAGCCGCCCGTGATCGACGCTGCGGCCGCGACTCTGCGTCATCTGCCCTTTGCTCCATGAGGTCGATGCCGGTCCGGCCTGTCCGCGGATCGCGACGGCGCAGGGGACCAAGTCACTCTCGGAGGAGTTCGCATGAGCGCGTTATCGCGCCGCAACCTGCTCACCTGGACTGCGGCGCTCGGCGGCTCGGCCGCCGTCCTCTCCACCACCGAAGCACTCGCGGCACCAACCGTCCCGCAGCAGGTGGGACCGGCCGCCAACCCGGCCATCACCGTCGGCCCCGCGGACGTCCGCTTCGCCGGCCTGACCAGGGGCCAGAACCAGCGATTCGTGAGCAACCCCGAAAGCGTGTGCCTGCCGTCCACGACGGAACAGGTGGTCGCGGCCGTCGGCGACGCGGCGCGGCGCGGCAAGCGCATCGGCGTGCGCAGCGGCGGGCACTGCTACGAGAACTTCGTCGACAACCCCGACGTGCGGGTCCTCATCGACATGACGCAGATGAACGCGATCGCCCACGACACCAAGATGAACGCGATCATGGTCGAGGCGGGCGCGGAGCTGGGCGACGTCTACGACACGCTCTACAAGCGGTGGGGCGTCTGCCTGCCCGGCGGCTCCTGCTACACCGTCGGCGTCGGCGGGCACGTCACCGGCAGCGGCTACGGGCCGCTGAGCCGCCGGCACGGCTACATCAGCGACCACGTGTACGCGGTGGAGGTCGTGGTGGTCGACGCCGGCGGGAAAGCGCGGGCGATGGTCGCGACCCGGGAGGCCAGCGACCCCAACCGCGAGCTGTGGTGGGCGCACACCGGCGGCGGCGGTGGCGCTTTCGGCGTCGTCACGCGGTTCTGGTTCCGCGACCCGAACGCCACCGGCACCGACCCGGCGAAGCTGCTGCCGGCCCCGCCGCGGGAGGCGTGGATCCACCGCCGCGAGTGGGCCTGGGACCAGATGACGCCCGAGCGGTTCGCCCGGCTGCTGCGCAACTACGGCACCTGGATGGAGCGCAACAGCGGCCCGGACAGCCCCTACACCGGGCTGTTCTCCCGGCTGGAGCTGACGACCCGCGCGTACGGCCCGTTCCACCTGGTCGTGCAGATCGACGCGGGCCTGCCCAACGCGGCGCGGCTGCTCAACGACTTCCTCAACGCGGTCGGCGAAGGCGTCGGCGTGAAGCCCACCGTCACCGACCACCGGAAGCTGCCGTGGCTGCACGCGACCGGCTGGCCCGGGATGTGGATGAGCAACCCGACCGACCGCTACAAGTACAAGTCCAGCTACCACCGCAAGGGCTTCACCGACGCGCAGATCGCCGCGCTCTACGACCAGCTGACCAACACCGACTACGCGCAGCTGCCGTTCGTGGTGTCGATCGCGTCCTTCGGCGGCAAGGTCAACACCGTCGCGCCCGACGCGACCGCCAACCCGCACCGCGACTCGGTGATGAAGCTGCTGTGGGGCACCGCCTGGCAGGGCGCCGCGGACGACGACCGCCACGTGGGCTGGCACCAGCGGTTCTACCAGGCCGTCTACCGGGACACCGGCGGCGTGCCGGTGCCCAACGACGTCACCGACGGCTGCTTCATCAACTACTGCGACATCGACATCAGCGACCCGGCGTGGAACGCCTCGGGCGTCCCGTGGCACGACCTGTACTTCAAGGGGAACTACCGGCGCCTGCAGCAGGCGAAGAAGGCCTACGACCCGAGGGACGTGTTCAAGCACGCCCAGTCGATCAGGCTGCCCTGACCGGACGCGCAGCGGCCGCGGGAGGCAGCGCCACCCGCGGCCGCGTTGCGCCAGCACCGGACCAAGCCGGACAACCCCGCCCCGAATCACCACCGGCACCCGCGAGGTGCGCCGTTTTCGCGCGAAACCGTCGCACCTCCCTCACAGAAAACGCCGGTTTCGCGCGAAAACGGCGGGTACCCCCGATCGGGTAAGCATATCTATCCACAGTGGATGGGGTTGTCCACAGATCTCCGCAACGCTGATGACAGCTCCCGAGCCGAGCTCGCATGCTGCGATGCATGACAACTTTGATCAGTGCCAACACGCCGTTCGATTTCGGACTGATGACCTGCGCCCAGGCGCTTTCCCAAGGGATCACCGAACGCCAGCTGCGCAAGAGCGGCGAATACCGGCGAGTGATCCACGGCGTTTACTGCAGCAGCGAGATCGAGATAACCCATGCGCTCCGCTGCCTTGCCGCTGCCCTCGTCCTGCCGCAGGAGTCGATCATCACCGGCCGGTCCGCCGCCACCCTGCGTGGGGTGCCGTTGGCGAGGGCTCATGACCGGGTCGAAGTGCTCGTGAGCGGGCACAAATACATGAACAGGCGTTTCGGCCTGCGATGTTGGTCGGTCCGAAGTTGGGCGTTCGAGCGGGCGGGATGGGCGGGAATCCACCTGGCGACCGTCGAACGCACGGTGCTGGACCTCCTCGCCCGCAATCCGCGGAGGCCGGCGGTTGCCGCCGGTGATGCATTGGTTCACGCCGGGCTGATCGATGTGAAGGCGATCCACGCCTTCCTCGCTGGGCGCCACGACCACGGCATAGTCCGCGCGCGAGCCGCGGCTGCGCTCCTGGATGGGCGAGCGGAGTCACTCCCCGAATCGGAGCTGCGCGTTGCCATGGTGCAAGCCGGTTTTCGCCCGACGCCGCAGGTGGAGATCCACGATGGGCATGGTTTCGTCGCTCGCGTTGATCTCGCCCTGGAAGACGTGAAGATCGCCCTCGAGTACGACGGAGCCTGGCACGCCGACCCCGATCGGCACCGGTTGGATCAGAAGCGGCTGCACCGAATCCGAGCGTGCGGCTGGCATGTGATCGTGGTGACCGCGGAGCGCTTGTACGAGCGTTTGCCGGACCTGCTCGCAGAGGTCCGCGCAGCGGTTGCGGCCCGCCGGTGATTGCGGCGTTTTTTTGGGGGGAAAAGAAAACCCCCCCCACAACAGCGGATCCTTTTCCCGCAGAAGAACAGCCCCCCCCCCCACCCGGCTCCCCCCCGTTTCTTTGGCCGTCGGGGCC